>DATDGG010000223.1:0-8960 GCA_036522235.1 Xanthobacteraceae bacterium | reverse complement strand
GCGCGTTCCGGGTGCCCCCGGTCGAGACGATCTCGACGCCGCGGGAAGCGAGCGCGCGCGCGAGCTCGATCAGGCCGGTTTTGTCGGACACCGAGATCAAGGCGCGCGAAATCTTGCACAGGGTATCGGTCATGCGATGCTCACAGCGGCAATTGCAGCTCCTCGCCGCGGCCGCGGCGCGCCGCCGGGCCCGGCGGTGTCGACAGCGCGAACGTCCACTGCACCCGCATCACGTTGCGGGCGCGGCCATGGATGACGAGCTGCACGGTGCGGCGCGGCCCGTCGTTGCCGGCGAGATAAACGCTTTCCTCGAGATCGATCCGATCCTCGTAGGCCGTGAAGGTCCACACCTCCTTGTTGGCCATCACCAGCATGGCGCCGTGGGCGTCGGACAGGCGATTGGCCTTGACCGAAGGGTGCAGATGGAAACGGATCGCAAATTCATCGCGGCCGGCCGCGAGTGCGTTGCCGACCGCCGGCGTGAACACGTCCTCGCCGTCGAGCCTTCGCCCGTCGGCCGCGAGCATCAGGGAACGCTGGTGGATGACGTCGAAGCTCGCCACATAGCCGTCGTGGGAGGTGCGCAGCACGATCGCGCCTTCCTGCTCGCTGCGCTCCGCCGTCACCCGGTGCGGCCCGCTCACGATCGGCATGCCGTCGAGCATGCGTCGGATCGGCCCCGATTCGACGAACCGGCATGAGGAGGCATCGTTGAAGGCGACCGTCGAATGGGCGGCGGTCGAGCGCGCCACCTGCCGCCAGCTGTCGCGGCTGGTTGCCGGCAGTCCGCAATTGACCACGATGCGGTTCTGCCGGGTCGACAGCTCGAACGACAGGCAGCCGGCATGCGCCTCGGTGCTGACCGCGATGGGCGGCGCCATGCCGGTATCCATCAGCACCACCGTGCCGCCCACCTCGACCCGCTGGTAGCCGGAATGCGGCGCGCCCGCGACCGGCGTGCCGCGGGCATCGTCATAGGCCAGGATGGTGGTGAGCACGTCGGTCGGGGTCGGCCCCATGCCGTTGAACAGAGCGAAGCTGCCGTCGCCATGGCGAAAGAAGCGCAGCATCGGCATCATGCGGTCGACGGCGTTGAGGAGCGCCGCGGGCGGCGCCAGGTTGCGCGCGGTGAAGACCTGACGCAGCGGCAGGAGGTCGACCAGAAGCTCGATCAGGGCGCCCGGATTGCGGCTGATATGGCCGCCGTCGGGAAGGATCTGCCGTTCGAGCTCGTCGGCAAGCCGCTTGGTGGCCGTCCTTGTGTGCCCGGCCTGCGCCGCCATGCAGAGCGACGCATAGGTCAGGGCGATCATGGCTTGCAGGCGCGGCACGCCGTCCGGCGCGTCGTTGGCGGTGCGGCGCAACTGGCGGACATGCCGCGTGAGGCTGCGAATAAAGCGCCGGTAGAAGCGCACGTCGGAATCTTCAAGCAGCAAGGTCGCCTGGCTGAGCCACGAAATGATCCGGCGGGCCAGCACATCCGGCCGCCAGGCGATCGGGTCCATGGCGCTGTGCGAGGTGATCCATTCGTCCACCAAAGCGCGGGCATTGGCGCGCGTGATACCGGAATCGGCAGCGCGCAAATGCCGCAGCCAGCCGAACCCCAAGAGCGACACCGCCCAATCGTCGGACGGCGGCGCGATCTCGAACGGCGAGCGGGCGTCGCAGGTGACGACCTTGCCGGCGAACACGAAGCGGCCGGCATAGATTTCACTCGCCCGGGTGGCATCGGCGGTCCGCAAATCCTGCGGCGATATGACCAGCCGGTCGGTCTTCCCGGGAAGCTGCCAATTGACCAGCGGATGCCCGGTGACCCAGCCGACCAGCTTGCGGAGCAAGCCACGCGCCAGGAACACGGACAGTCTGGTATGTTCCGCGACCGAAACGCGCGACATCGACCCTTTCGCTCCTTGAGGCATGATCCCGAAAAGCGTGCCCTCGCGATGGCGGGGGGTGCAGGCATTTCGGACCAAGATCATGCGGCCGAACAAAAGCCCGGCATTTCTGGACCGCTGGGCGAAGATAGCGAACGGTCCGCCTGCGGCCAACTGTGGATAATCCGCGAAAATCCCTCAAATCCGCTCCAGGCGAGCGGCAAAGAAGCCATCGAGCCCGGCCATGCGCGGATCCGGATCGGCGAGATGGCAGGGCAGGGTCCGCAGATCGCCGGCCGGTGTCAGAGCCTCCGCAATACCGCCGATCTCCGCGGCGGAAATCGGGCGGCGGCGGAAGCGGGAATCGCCGGATAGGAGCTCGCCGATGATTTCGACGCCTTCCTCGGGCTCGAGCGAGCAGACGCAATAGACCAGGACCCCGCCCGGCCTGACCCACTCGACCGCACGGGCGAGCAGCGCGCGCTGCAGTCCCGCCAGGGTGGCGATGTCGTCCGCCCGCTTGCGCCAGGGCACGTCCGGATGACGCCGGATGGTCCCGGTCGACGAGCATGGCGCATCGAGCAGGACGCCGTCGAACGAGGCGGTCCGCCATGGCGGCGGATCGGGGTCGAGGATGTCGCCGGCGACGATCTCGGCCGCAAGGCCGAGCCGTTGGAGATTGGCTTTGACCCGCTCGATCCGGGCCGGCGACCGATCGACCGCCACCACCCGGGCGCCCCCCGCGGCGAGCTGCGCGGTCTTGCCGCCGGGCGCCGCGCACAGATCGGCGATCGCCTGGCCGGCGAGATCGCCGAACAGGCGCCCCGGCAGCGCCGCCGCCGCATCCTGAACCCACCAGGCGCCCTCTCGGTATCCGGAGAGCCCCGTGACCGGCCCGTGCGCGGCCGTCCGCACGGTCCCGGTCGGGAGCACGCGGCCGCCCAGCATCGTGGCCCAGTGCGCCGGGTCGCGCCTGACCGTGAGATCGAGCGGCGGCTCGAGCCCATTCGCGGCCGCGACCGCGCGCGCGGTCGCAGTCCCGTAGTTGGCGACCCAGCGCTCCATGAGCCAGGCCGGCGTGTCCAGCATGACGGTGTCGACCTCGGCCAGGAGCTTGGCGCCGTCGCGAGCGAGGCGCCGCAGGACGGCATTGACCAGGCCGGCGTAGCGCGCGGTGCGGCGATCGGCCTGCGCCAGGCGCACCGCCAGATCGACCGCGGCGTGGTCGGGCACTTCGAGCCAGAGAATTTGCGCCGCACCGATCAGCAGCGCGGTCTCGGCCCGCGGCGCATCGCGAGGCAGGCCGCGCTCGAGCAGAACACCGAGCAGGTGCCGCAGCGTCCCGAGCCGGCGCAGCACGGTCGCCACCAGATGGCGCACCAGCGCGCGGTCGCGGTCGGCGAGCGCCGTCAGGCCCGGCGGCGCGCCCACATCCAAGAGCTCGTCGAGCGCCCGGTGGCGGTGCAGCACGCCATCCAGAATGTCCGCCGCCAGGCGGCGGGCGGCAAAACCCGGCGGCTCAGGCGATGCGTCGAGGCGCGGTCTCGCCGGCTGTTTCTTTGAGATCGAAGGTTTCTTTGACATCGGCCGGGGCGCCTCGGGAATAGCGGCGGACCTGAGCACAGGGGCCTTGACCGCGCCAGAGCGCGCCGCATCTAAAGCTTATGAGTGCCACCAAAGACGACACCCCCAGGAAGCCGCTTACGCCTGCGGCCGAGCGGGCGCTGGCCGAAGCGGCGGCCCGTCGGGCCGCGCGCGAGCAGCCCGGGCGACCTAAGGAACTCGCCGGGCGCGCCGGTCCCGACCCGACACGCTACGGCGACTGGGAGGTCAAAGGCATAGCCTCGGATTTTTAGAAATCGAGGAAATTCTAAAAATCCAGGGGGTCGGTGATCAGGAGGCAGACGAGACTCCGCGCGTGTCGGGCTACCGGCTTACCTACCGTGACTTGTCCGGCCGCGTGCCTGGCGTGCTTGTCGTGGATTCCGCGAGCCTTCTGCAGGCGCGCTTTCGCGCCGCAGTAGAGGGATTCGGCCGGGACAGCGTAGTTCACGGCGAGGGCAGCCATGGTGCCGCCCGCTACCGTCGATCGATTGCTTGTTGCGCACGGCGCCGGTGCGTCGCACTTTTGTTGCCGTGCATTGGATAGTTGCGCAAGAAGCAAACAAGACCATCTCGCTTGCGAAATTTTTGATGCTTGCATCAGATAGATGGTAGGAGCGAATCGCTACTGCGCTGCAATATCTGAAATCCGTTTGTTGTTGTTCATTCACGTTCAGTTGTGTGGCATTGCGCCGGGCGTGCAGATATAAATCACGTCTGATGATTATTGGTGTTGAGGTCGTTCTATGTCCGTCCGTAAATGCCCGGTGTTGATAGAAACACCCAAGGGCCGTACCCGAGTAGGGCTGTGGGTTTCGCCAGAGGCCGAGCCGTTTGAAGTGTCGATCGCGTTGCGCGAGAAGGGCTGGAGAGCCTACCGAGTTCAGTTCGATTCCGCAGCGGATGCTTGGATTGCAAAGGTGATTGATTGGGTCATAGCAGCCTGATTTGTCACGCTGACGACCGAGCAAACGATCCAGATCGAAGGCATCGACATGACCGAGGCGCCTGGGCGGAGTGACCTGTCATCGCTGGCGGCCGCGAACGCGGAAGCGAATCCGGCTCAAAAGCATCTTCATCGGCATTGTGGATACGATCCAGCCCGACGTAAACCCGGAGGCATGTGATGAAGCGCTGCCACCTCTGTGGGGGCCGCTTTGGCCTGGTCCGCTACCGCCACTACACGCTCCGCTTCTGCACCGAGAAGTGCCTCGAAGCGTGGCAGCGAGCCCAGGTCGATAAGGCACGGCAACAACGATTCCAAGAATGGCTTCTCCAGCCGAACGATGCTTCGCGGGCGCCTGCCTATTCCGAGCTTGCCGCGCATGAGGTTCGTTCGAGATAGCCCCGCTCCGAATCGTTTTGTGGCCACTATCTTCTCCAGCCGATTCATGTCCCCAAGCGTGGTCTGCCGGCGACATCGCCGAACTGGCCGGCAGCGCAGCGGCCGCGTCCTGGACCACCGGGCGCCCTCATCGTATGCCGAGAGCCCCGCGACCGGCCCGTGCGCAGCCGTTCGCACGGTCCTGGTTGGGAGCACGCGGCCGCCCAGCCCGGCGCGCTACGGCAACTGGGAGGTCAAAGGAATAGCGTCGGACTTTTTAGGAATCTTCGATTAAGGCATGCGAGATCGCTTGGGGCCCATGCCAAAGCCTGTGCGGCAGGCTATATTGGTTGTGTGTGCTGCACACAACGGAGCAGTCTCTCCATGACCGTGGCTATCCCATCGTCGACCGCTGAGATCATGGCCGACCCGCAGCGGCTGCTCGATCACATGCGGGCCGGTCACGTCATCAACCTGACCGATCTCGGCTACACGATCGCGCCGACGGCGGAGCTTGTCGACATTGCCGACGAGCTGGCGGAGGAGGAGCTGCTCGAAGAGATGGTTTCCTATCGCAAGAATGTAACCGGCATTGACAACACCATCTTCATCTCGCCAAAGAGCAAAACCCGACATGCTGCCCGCATCAAGCTGGCGATCGACCCGCCCGACGCCGTCAATCCGCAGAGCAAGATCGCAGCCGTTACCATCGCCGACGGCACGGTCGCGGCTGGTGACGTTCCGCCCCACCTGCTGGAACAAGTGCGACGGTTCATCGACGCCGATCGCGAAGTGCTGCTCGATTACTGGGAATATCGGATTGACACCGAAGCGCTGCGCCAGCGGTTGAAGCCAGTGTGACCTGTCAGGGATCAGTAATCAGATCCCCCAAGCACGGCCTTCTGACTACCGACTTCTGATCACTCTCACCTGGTCACCACCACCGTCGTGCCCACGCTCACGCGTCCGAACAGGTCGGAAATGTCCGCATTGTACATACGGATGCAGCCGTAGGAGACGAAGCCGCCGATCGAGCCCGGCATGTTGGTGCCGTGGATGGCGTATTCGGTGCCGGCGAGCGTCATGGCGGCGACCCCCATGGGATTTTGCGGCGCGCCGCCCGGGATCACGTCGGGCAGCGAAGGCTTGTCGCGCCTGACCTCGGCCGGCGGCGACCAGGCCGGCTGCACGTATTTGCCGTCGATACGGGAGGTACCGGCCCATTGCTTGCCGGCCTTGCCGACCCCGACCGGGTAGCGGATGGCGTGCTGGGCATCGACCACGAGATAAAGCCGGCGCTCGTTGGTCCTGACCACGATGGTGCCGGTGGCATAGCCGCCGCCGAACGCAACGACCTCGCCGCTGGCGTGCGCGGCTTGCGGGAGCGCGGTCAGCGTCGCGAAACCCAAGGCCGCGCAGGCGGCCGCAAATCGAGACCGTTGATGCATTATGGGTACCATGACTTGGTGCGTGATTGGCGCGCAGCCCAACCGTCCCGGGTCCACCGAAAGCAATCCCCCGCGCGGGACCGTTAGGGTTAAGAAACATAGCCCAAATGCGCTGGCGGCTCATCCGCAAGCTCGAAACAAGGTAAGTTTTTCGTCAAATTCTCTTCGGCCGCGGGGCGCCGCGCAGCGGCATCATTCGCTGGAAATGACAAAGCCGTCGTCCGTCACCTGATCGCCGGGGCTCAATCTTCTCCCGTTCCATAGTCGTTCCGGCGCCTGGCAGGTCGCGGCGCGATTTCGACAGGGTGGCGCGCGCTCGACATGCTTGCCCGCCAGCACGGCATTGGCGCAGGACAGCGACCGCCGAATCGTCTTGGCGTCGATCGGATCGACCACCCCGCAAAGGCTCTCGGACAAGACCTTGCGCTGCATGTAGAGGCCGCGATCGAGCCCGAGCTTTCTCGCCTCCTGCAGATCGGCCGCTTCCTTGGTGACCGGGTCGACGATATCGAGCCCGTAGGCGGCGAGCTCCTCTCCCGACAGGTAGCGCATCTCTTCGGGCGGCACCGCCATCAAGTCATCGGCCAGGCGCTCGGAGACATTCACCTCCCGCAGATAGGATCGGATTTGCCGCGACAAGGTATCAAACCATCTTTGCACGTCCGTGACCGCAAAGTCGGTGCTCGGCGTCTGGAAATAGGGGCGATGGATGCCGATCTGGCCGTAGGCGAGGCGGTGCGTGGCGCCGGCGAAGACCAGCACGCAAGCGCTGGCGCAGACCTGATCGGGATCGACCTGGATCGGCGCGTCGATCGAACGCAGCAGACGTCCGATCTCGATCGCCGCCGGCACGTTTCCGCCGCCGCTGTCGATATGAATGATCCACCAATCGTTCTGGCTGCCCTCCCGCCGCATCATCTCGGCGCGCGCCGCCAATGCCTTCTTCAGCGCGGCCGTCGTGGATGCGCTGATCGCGCCCGAAATTCGAATATCGAACGCGCAGGATCTCTCGGCCGCCGCGGTCGAGCATGATGTGGCACTGGTGACACCGTCGGCCCATGCCGTACGCGTCGTCAGCGCCAGCACGGCGGCCGCGAGGACGCCCCACCTCATGTGCTTTCCCCCGCCCCGGCTATGCCGACCGCCGGTTCTGCCGGTTGTTCACCAGATCGTCGACCACGGCCGGATCGGCGAGCGTCGACGTATCGCCGAGATTGCCGGACTCGTCTTCCGCGATCTTGCGCAGGATGCGGCGCATGATCTTGCCGGAGCGCGTCTTGGGCAGCCCGGGCGCGAACTGGATCAGGTCGGGCGAGGCGATCGCGCTGATTTCCTTGCGCACCCAGTCGGTGAGCTCCTTGCGCAGGGGCTCGCTCGGCTGTTCGCCGGTCATCAGGGTCACGTAGGCGTAGATGCCCTGGCCCTTGATGTCGTGCGGGTAGCCCACCACGGCGGCTTCCGAAACTTTCGGATGCGCCACCAGCGCGCTCTCGATCTCGGCGGTGCCCAGCCGATGGCCCGCCACATTGATCACGTCATCGACCCGGCCGGTGATCCAGTAATAGCCATCCTGGTCGCGGCGGGCGCCGTCGCCGGTGAAATACTTGCCCGGATAGGTCCTGAAATAGGTGTCCACGAAGCGCTGGTGGTCGCCGAACACAGTGCGCATCATGCCCGGCCAGGAATCCGCGATGCAAAGATTGCCGCTCGCGGCGCCTTCGAGCACCTTGCCCTCGGCATCCACGATCTGTGGGATGAGGCCGAAGAACGGCTGCGTGGCCGAGCCGGGCTTGAGGCGCGTCGCGCCCGGCAGCGGCGTGATCAGAATGCCGCCGGTCTCGGTCTGCCACCAGGTGTCGACGATCGGGCAGCGGCTGTCGCCGACCACGCGATAGTACCACTCCCAGGCTTCCGGATTGATCGGCTCGCCGACGGTGCCCAGGAGCCGCAGCGAGGCGCGCGAGGTCTTCTTCACCGGCGCGTCGCCGGCCTGCATCAAAGCGCGGATCGCGGTCGGCGCGGTGTAGAAAATGTTGACCTTGTGCTTGTCGATGACCTCCCAGAAGCGCGACATGGAAGGATAGTTCGGAACGCCTTCGAACATCAGCGTGGTCGCGCCGTTGGCGAGCGGTCCGTACACGATATAGCTGTGGCCCGTCACCCAGCCGACATCGGCGGTGCACCAATAGATGTCGGCGTCGTGATAGTCGAACACGTATTGGTGCGTCATGGCGACGTAGACCAGATAGCCGCCGGTGGTGTGCAGCACGCCCTTGGGCTTGCCGGTCGAGCCCGACGTATAGAGGATGAACAGCGGGTCCTCGGCGCGCATGTCGGCGCAGGGACATTCGGTGGTCACCACCGCGGCGGCCTCGTGGTACCAGACGTCGCGCACCGGATCCATGTCGACGCCGGCCGCCGTGTGGTGCACCACGATCACATGGTCGACGCCGCCTACCTTGGCGATCGCCGCATCGGTATTGGCCTTGAGCGGCACCTTGCGGCCGCCGCGCAAGCCCTCGTTGGCGGTGATCACCACCTTCGAGCCGCAATCCTCGATGCGGCCGGCGAGCGATTCCGGCGAGAAGCCGCCGAATCCCACCGAGTGAATCGCCCCGATGCGGGCGCAAGCGAGCATCGCATAGGTGGCTTCCGGGATCATCGGCATGTAGATCGTGACCCGGTCGCCCTTCTCCACGTTGCGGTTGCGCA
>DATDGG010000222.1:0-23492 GCA_036522235.1 Xanthobacteraceae bacterium | reverse complement strand
CTCTGGACCGCAAGCACCACCTCTCGATTGCGCTCGAAGGCGTGGTCGAGGGCACGCTTGGTCTTCTCGCGTCCCACAAAAAGCGGAAAGGTCATCGTCGGAAAGGGCACGAGGTCCCGTATTGGAATGGCCGGGTAGCTTAGCGCTCCGTCCGGGTGCCTTGGGGCCGACGCTCCGGTCTCCCGCCGCTCAGATTGGATCAAGGCCGACAGGGTGTTCCAGTCGGAAGCGCCCAATATCTTCGAAACCAATTCCAGGCTCTCACTGTGACTGATGGTGACGGGCTTGGCGGTCAGGGCTTCGCGCAGGGTCTGCGCCATGGCCTTTGCATCGCGAAAATCGCGCATGTTTCATCCTTTGCGTGAGCTAACCAGGCGTGTCAGGTGGTTGCGTTGCTGACCCGGTCGCTCGGGCAAAGGGAATGCCATGAAGGCGCGATACGTTCACCGTTCCACAACGGGCGCAACCGGCAGGTCGTATCAACCTCAGCCTAATATTGAGCCGCTCTTCACCGGGTGTCAATTATGAACATGATCAGTCGAATTGTGACGGACGCTGCGAGCCTGCCGGTTCTTGTGCCGCCGCGTTTATGCGACTGTCGTTCACATGATGACGAAACTCGGGGTCCGCCGCGCGTTACCTGAAGATGCTCACTTGCTATGGCGGCTTCACGAGGCCCCGAAGGCATCGGGATGAAGCCGCAAGGCCTCCAACCTCACACCCCGAAAGGCATCCGCGTCGGAGGCACCCAGTTTCTCTCACTAAGCGAAATTGACTGGCCATTGGGACTTCTTCAGGGGTCCAAAATAGCACTCTTAGCATATAGCGCAGGCGACTCTGGAGGCTCTTCCGGTGCAGGCGCTGGCCGCTCAAGACCACCGCCGACGTCACCACGGTCGATGGCGGAAATATCGCGCGGCGCTGCGGTAGCGGCGGCCCTTTCGAGGCCCGCGCGGCAGGCGATCAGCGCGCAGC
Source organism: Xanthobacteraceae bacterium (assembly GCA_036522235.1). Taxonomy (GTDB): domain Bacteria; phylum Pseudomonadota; class Alphaproteobacteria; order Rhizobiales; family Xanthobacteraceae; genus VAZQ01. Next base: position 22,517 of record DATDGG010000222.1, on the reverse strand, counting down.
TAAATTGGAATCGGTATAAACTAAACTGTTTTACTTTGCGCGCCGGGCATGATTGAAGGAATGGCTTCCTTCAAACAAAGTGCCGGGTTGCGTTTTCATGATCGTCTGTTCCTGCAACGTGCTGTCCGACCAAGATGTCCGCAAGGCCCTCGTTGGTCGCTCAACTCCTCAAAGTGCCCATCAGGTCTATGGCTGCCTGGGCTGCAGCATCCAGTGCGGACGCTGCGCGCGCACCATTCGGCGAATTATCGATGAGGCGGTCGCCGCCGATCCGGTCGGCTGTGCGGGCGACCCGGCTGGACGCGTCTGATCACATATTTGCCGCCTGAATGAGGAACCGATATTTGCTTTCGATCTTGCGGCATGCGCGATCTGCGTCCAAATTGAGCCAAGCGACGCTGGCTGTTCTTCGCCAGAAGCGTTGACCGCGGACATCGGCGCTGCGGGGATTTGTCATCTTCGGGAGGCGGACCATGAAGGGTGACGCTAAGGTCATCGAATATCTCAACCGAGGGCTCCGCAGCGAGCTGACGGCGATCAACCAGTACTGGCTGCATTATCGCCTGCTCGACAATTGGGGCTACAAGTCGCTCGCCAAGAAATGGCGGCAGGAATCGATCGAAGAGATGCAACATGCCGACAAGCTCACGGTTCGCATCATCTTCCTCGATGGCTTTCCCAACATGCAGGTGCTTGATCCGCTGCGCATCGGCCAGAGCATAAAGGAGATACTCGAGTGCGACTTGCAGTCCGAAATGTCCGCCCACGCTTTGTATGAGGAGGCGGCGACGCATTGCCATTCGGTCAAGGACTATGTGTCGCGGGACTTGTTCGAGGAGTTGCTGCACGACGAGGAGGAGCACATCGACTTCCTGGAAACCCAGCTTGATCTCGTCACCAAGCTCGGCGTCGAGCTTTATGCCCAGCACCATATTGGCGAGCCCGACGAGGACTGACAGGTTGCGGCGATGCGCCCCATGCCACGCATGCGGTGGCAGTCAGTCGGGATCAGCGACGGCGGCGGCCGGCCACGACATGGATCAGGAATAGCGCCGGCAGGCTGAGCCCGAAGCCGATGTGAATGTCGCTTATCCATGGCCGCAGCAGCTCCGAGCCTGCGTAGTAGAGCCCGAATGCGGTCATGACCAGGGCGGCGTTGAACATCACCATCGCGGCGCCGGCAAGGCGATTTCTCCTGCTTCGCCAGCCCGGCGCGACGTGCAACGGAACGAGCGCTCCGAGCAGCATCAGCGACACCATGGCGGCTCCGCCATGGAGCGTGAGCAGGTAGCTGCCGGCCTCCTGCCATAAATCGCCGTTGGCGGATTCCTTGAGCTGATCGGCCGCGAGCCAAGCGCCGCCGGTGATGAACAGCGTCCAGAAGGCTCCGTAGAGCGTGTGGCGAAATCGGGGCTTAAGCCGCAAGGTCGGCGGCCTCATGCCAGCGGGCCGTAACATGGACCTCGCCACTCGGCAGGAGCGCTCGCGCCTGGTGGTGCTCCAACAGCCCGACTGCCTCCTCGCCGAGCAGCGCTCGTGCGCGGCGAACGCTATTTGAGGCGGGATGCATTGGCCAAGATCCGCTTCACGCCTTCGGTAACGTGACTGGAGGAAAGCGTCGCGCCCGAAATGTTGCGAATGTCCTTTCCCACCTCGACGGGACTCGCACCCGTCTTGCCCACGAATTGCGCGAGCCAGCTCGGGCTTCTGACCTCGCCCCCATATGACTCGCGATATTGCAGGATCTCCACGTTGCGCACCGCTCCGTTCGGGTCCAGCGCCACCGCGTAGTCGATGAACAGATGCTTGCCGATCACGCGGTCGAGGACGAAGAAGCCGGCGACGCGGCCGCCGGCTTCCGCCTTCCAGATGCGTCCGGCTTCCAGCTCGACGAATTGCGTCGCCGACGGAAACGCCTGCTTTTGCGCCTCCGCAATGGTGAGGTATTGGACCGCGTAGGCCGGCGAGGCGAGCGACACGACCGCCGCAGCCGGCATCGTCCAGCGTTTCCATTCGCTCATGGCTCGGTTACTCCCCCCGTGGCATCCGTTGCGAGACTTCAGAAGAAGAATCCGATGCCGCCCAGGACCGAGTCGGAGTTCGCTCCGCCCGCCTCGCGGTCGATCACCTTCTGATAGGTCGCCTTGAGCACCAGCTTCGGCGAGGGGAAGATCGCGATTCCCCCGGTATGGAATTGCAATTGCCCGGCCCCGGTCGGCATGTTCAGATCGGTGCCGGCGAACCCGCCCGTTTGCAGATTTTCATAGCTGTAGCGATAGAACGGGACCGCCTCCCATTGGCTGTTCAGGATCGTGCCGAGCGGGAAATGATAGGCCACCTCGCCGGAATAGCCGTACATCGTGCGGCCGACATTGTTGGCGGAATTGGAATCGTTGTTGGCGCGCAGATTGGCCGGATTGCCGATGAGCGCCTGCGCATATTCGCCGCGCAGCTCGAGCCCCGTATTCGGAACGCGGTAACGAAACTCGGCATCGAACAGTGCGAGGCTCGAACGGCCGAGCGCCGCCCCCGTATCCGCATAGGCGCCGCGCGGCGTGGTGTTGGGGGTGTAGTAGACGCTTACGCTGCCGGCAAATCCGCTCCAGAACGGCGGCGCGAGATCGAGCTTGCCGGCAAACGCGACGTCATCGCCGAGCTGCCGAAAGCCGCCGAGCGGCGGCCGGGAGAAGCCGAGCGCATTGAGGCCGTCGATTCCGGGGACATAGCCTGTCGGGAACGGCGGCACGGTGTTGGCGTCGCTTCGCTTGGTAAAATCGTCGCCAAAATCCTCGATGCTGGTGCTGACTTGAAGCTGGTAGTTCACGCCGTCCGCGATCGCCCCATAGATGCTGGTGGCCGGAGCCTTGAAGGTCGACGGGATGAGGCCGTTATAGAGTTCCGGCCGGTTGACGCTGTAGAACTGGGTGGGCTCGTGATGCTGGTTGATATAGCCGATCGGCACGAGATCAACGCCCGGGGCGCGCCAGTTGAACGGATCGCTGATCTTGAAATCGACAAAGACCTGCTCGATTTCGGCGGTGCCGTGCAGCTTGTCGTCGGCATCGAAGCCTGAGCCGGCATGCTCGAACTCGATCTCGGCATTGAAGATGATGTTGTCCGTGATCGCGTAAGTGGGCAGCAGCACGAAACGCGCGGCATCAAAGCCGTTCTGCCATTGGCCGTTGGCGACCGGGTTTTGCATGGCCCCGAACTTGATCTCGCCATAGGCACCGATGCTGAGCCCGGCGACAGGCGAATCGGCCAATCCGAGAATTCCCTTGTTGCCGGGTCGGGAATCCGGCGCGGTTCCCTTCGCCGCCGCCTTGCTCGGCAACGAGGCCGAAGCCGCCGCCGAGGCGGCTGCGCCGTTCTGCTGAAGCATCCGCTCGAGCATGCGAACGCGCCCTTCCATGCGTTCGAGCTTGCGCGTGAGCTCCTGGTTCGCCGCGGGCCCGCTCGTTCTTGCAGGATCGTCCTCGGCGCGCCCCACGCCACCGCTCGCGCCCAGCATGGCGATTGCGGTGACGAGCGCGGTCCATGCGCCGCGCCGCTTCGGGGCGGATGCGGACGGTTGGGCGAAGCGGCACGGAACCGCCTCGGCGAGCGGCCCGCCGAGGGCTTCGCACGTGAAGCCGACAACACGCGCGAACGGATCCGCATGGACGCAAACGGCGTTGCGAACAGACATCGACACCTCCCCCGAAATGCGCGAGGTGAACGCCTCGCTGAAGAAACCTGATTACCGTATAAACCGGCAGGCAAGTCGAGTATTGGAGATGCTATGCTTAACTGTCAATAGATGTAATCTCGATTATATTTGTACTAATTCAAAACTACTTCGACTACTTTAGAATTACACCAAACTATTACTTAGAATGATTTTAACCACGGATGAAATCCGCAGCGTTTACCGTGGCTTGGCAGTGAGGGAGCTTGGGCGCACGCCGCGCGGCATTCGCGGGCGAACCCTCTGCTCAACCAGAGCGTGACCGGGTGTGACCGCTTGTAGGCGTCGCGCGGGCGCAAGCGCTAATGTTGAACCGGAACGACGGATAAACGGATGGACCTTCGCGACCAAGTGCTCGCCAACGTCGCCGCGCAAGGCGCGGTTGGAGTCGCTTGGCTTGACCAATTGCCAGAGCTGGTGCGCCGGCTCGAGGACCTTTGGGGCCTCGAAGTGGGTCAAATCTTTCCCAACGCGACGGAAGCCTATGTTGCGGCAGCGGTCACGCGGGACGGTGAAGAGGTGGCACTCAAGATCCCCATAGCTGGCCTGGTGAAGGCAGATAGAGAGCTCCGCGCGCTTGCGGCAGCAGACGGACGCGGCTATGTGCGGCTTCTAAGACATGACGCCACGAGCGGCGCGATGCTGCTCGAACGGCTTGGACCCCAGCTGGCCGAGCTGAGCCTCCCGATTGACGAGCAGATCCGGATCATCTGCGCGGCTCTGGAACAGGCGTGGATGCCGCGGCCGTCGGGTCTCCAACTGGTCACCGGCGCAGAAAAGGCGTCTGCGCTCGCGTCCTATATCAAAAAGGTGTGGTCGAAGCTCGGCAAGCCATGCTCGGAAAAGGCCTTCGCAGTGGCGCTACGTTTTGCCGAAGCCAGACGCGACGCCTTTGATCCCGCGACCGCCGTCTTTGCCCACGGCGACGCGCACGCTTGGAACACGCTGCAGGACCCGAATACGCTTGGATACAAATTCGTCGATCCCGAGGGGCTTTTCATCGAGCGCGCTCACGATCTGAGTATTTCCATGCGCGAATGGAGCGCCGAATTGCTCGCGGGCGATCCGCTTGCGCTCGGTCGCCGACGTTGCGCGCTGTTGTCACGACTAACCGGTGTCGAGGCCGAGGCCATATGGCAATGGGGCTTCATCGAGAGGCTCGTGAACGGTCTCATCTACCGTGAGATCGGACCGGAGGAGAATGCGCTTGAGTTTCTCACCGTGGTCGAAGCATGGGCTGAAGCCGAGGCTGCCTGACGCCAATCCGGCGAACACGACAGCGGTGTCCTCAGCGCCCGCTTCTGACGCGCCCTAATCGCTCGCCAGAATGACGTTCTTGAGGATCGGGAAGATCTGGTTCTCCCAGCTCTTGCCGCTGAACACGCCATAGTGGCCGACGCCGGCCTGCATGTGATGGCGCTTCATATAGGGCCGCAGGCCCGTGCAGAGATCGTGGGCGGCCGCGGTCTGGCCGATCGCGCAAATGTCGTCGCGCTCGCCCTCGACCGTGAACAGCATGGTGCGCCGGATCGCGCGCGGGTCGACCTTGCGCCCGCGATATTCGATCGCGCCGCGCGCCAGCGCATGGTCCTGGAATACCAGGCGGACGGTCTCAAGGTAGAACTCGGCGGTCAGGTCGAGCACCGCGAAATATTCATCGTAGAATTTCTTCGTCGCCTGCGCCTTCTCGATCTCGCCCTTGACCAGGTTGTCGTAGAGATCGCGATGGGCCTTCAGGTGCCGATCGATATTCATGCTCATGAAGGCCGCAAGCTGCACGAAACCGGGATAGACGCGGCGCGAGCCGCCGGCATAGCGCGGCGGCACGCGCGCGATCAGATTCTTCTCGAACCATTCGATCGGCTTCTCTTGCGCGAGCTTGTTGACCTTGGTCGGGTTGACGCGCGGATCGATCGGGCCTGCCATCAAGGTCATGCTGCGCGGCTGCGCGGCGTGGCGGCCCTCCGCCATCACCGCCGCCGCGATCAGCGCGGCGACGCAGGGCTGGCAGACCGCGATCACATGCGCCCCCGGCCCGATCACCTCGAGAAAGTGGATCAGGTGGGCGACATAGTCGTCGAAGCCGAATGCGCCCTCGCCCGGCGCCACGTCGCGCACATTGTGCCAATCGGTGATGTAGACGTCGTGCTCGGGAAGCATGGTGCGCACGGTAACGCGCAGGAGCGTGGCGAAATGACCCGACAGCGGCGCCACCAGCAAGACCCGCGGCTGCGCCTGGTCGATATCCTTCTTGAAATGCAGGAGCGTTCCGAACGGTGTTACTTCGGCGAGCTCTTCGGTAACCCGCACGTCGCGGTTGCCGACCTTGGTCGCGTCGATGCCGAAGGGCGGCCGCACGTGGGTGAGGCCGGCGCGCGCGATCAGCTCGTAGGCCGCCGTCAGGTTGCGCAAAGGCGCATTGCCGGCGACGCTTGGCAGCGGCTGGCCGATCGCCTTGCAGGCGGACGCCGCCAGCATGCGAACCGGAACCATGATGTCCGAATGCGCTTGATAGGCCTGGTAGAGCATGCATTACGTCGTTTTTGTCGTTGCGGGGCGTGGCAACCCTCGCCCCCTTCCACAAGCTCAAACCCGGCAATTGAAAAGCTAGTGGATTTTTTGCTGCGCTGCGAGGTATTTATTAGTGGTTGGAGTTGCCCACCCTTGCCGGGGCGCGGAACCAGCGTGGCCAGCTCTCTGGCCGCGGCCTGGTGACGACGTCAGCTAAGCAAAACCAGCACCTTTCGGCCGAAGCTTAATGTCAGGCCGAAAGCGAAATGCGCCGGCACGGAGGGAACCTATGGCGGAAGCTACGCTGACGATTGCCAGCAAGAATTACGGCTCCTGGTCGCTGCGGGGCTGGCTCATGTGCAAGCTCGCCAACCTCGATTTCGAGGAGGAGCAGAGCCGCAGCGACGACCCTTCGGTGCGCGCCGAGCTCCTGCTGCTCTCACCGTCCTTCCTGGTCCCGCGCCTGACCCATGCCGGCACCAAAGTCTGGGACACGCTCGCCATTGCCGAATACCTCAACGAATTGAAGCCGGAAGCGGGCCTGGTGCCGGCGACCCGCGCCGCGCGCGCCCATTGCCGCGCCGTCTGCGGTGAAATGCATTCCGGCTTCAGCAGCTTGCGCTCGGCGCTGCCGATGAACATCAAGGCGCATTATCCGGGGTTCAAGGTCTGGGCTGGGGCGCGCGCCGACATCGACCGCATCGTGACGATCTGGCGCGAGTGCCTCTCGGGCTCCGGCGGCCCCTATCTGTTCGGCGAGCGCCCCTGCATGGCGGACGCGATGTTCGCCCCGGTGGTGACGCGCTTCAATACCTACGACGTCAGTCTCGATCCCGACTGCGCCGCCTATTGCTCAACCGTCATGGCAATGCCGGCGATGCAGGAATGGACGGACGCCGCTAGGGCCGAGCCGGACGAGCTTGAGGAGCTCGACGTCGAATTTTAAGCCCCCGGCGGCAGCCTCACCCGGCCCCGCCCGCGAGCCATCGCACGATCCGGCCCACGGCCTCATGCATGTCCGCGGTCGCGCCCGCATAGCAGAAGCGCACGTAGAGCTTGCCGTTGAGCGGATCGAAATCGACGCCCGGCGTCGCCGCCACATGCGCTTCCTCCAGCATGCGCTTGGCGAAGGCAAGGCTGTCGGGGGAGAAGCGCGAAACATCCGCATAGAGGTAGAAGGCGCCATCAACAGGCAAAATCCGGTCGAGCCCGGCCGCCGGCAGGCCTTCGAGCAAAAGGCGGCGGTTCGCCTCATAGACGTGCTTGACGGCTTCGGCCTCGGCGCGCCCATCGAAAGCCGCCTCTGCGGCGATCTGCGAGAGCGTCGGCACCGAAATGGCAAGATTGCCCTGCAGCCGTTCGATCGGGCGCACCAGCGGCGGCGGCAGCACCATCCAGCCGACCCGCCACCCGGTCATGCAGAAATATTTGGAGAAGGAATTGACCACGATCGCGTCCTCCGACAGCCGCGCCGCGGTCTCGGCCGCAAAGGCGTAGTCGAGGCCGTGATAGATTTCATCGGAGATGAACCGGATTCCCTCGCTCTGCGCGGCCGCCAGCAGGCTCGCGATCGCCTCGCCCGTCATCATGGTGCCGGTCGGGTTGGCGGGGCTTGCGACCAGCACGCCCTTGAGCGGCGTGCGGCGATGGGCGGCGATCAGCATGTCGGGCGTGATTGCCCAGCGCGTGGCCGCAGTGGTCTCGATCAGGACCGGCTCGCAGCCGAGCGCGGTCAGGACATGGCGATTGGGCGGATAGCCCGGTACCGCGACCGCGACCCGATCGCCGGGCTCGAACAGGGCCAGAAACGCCAGGATGAACGCGCCCGAGGAGCCGGTGGTGACGACGATGCGCGCCGGATCGATCTCGATGGCGTGGCGCTCGGCATAGTGCCGCGCGATGCGCGCCCGCAGCGACGGGATGCCGAGCGCCTGCGTATAGCCGAGCGGACCCCGCGTCAGCGCCGCGCGCGCGGCCGCGATCGCGGTCGCCGGCGCCGGCGCCGCCGGTTGCCCGACCTCCATATGCACGACGTGACCACCGCGCGCCTCGATGCGGGCCGCCGATGCCATCACGTCCATGGCCATGAACGCCGGCACGTCGCTGCGCCCGGAAGGCGTGATCAGCCGTTTCGCCCTTTCCAGCATCATTCTGGGACCTCTGTGCCCGTGCGCTCACCGCCCCGCTGCCGCCGCATTTGTGCGGACTTTCTGCCCCGCCTCGCCTGCCGCAACCAGACGTGATCGCGACCGCGTTGACCCTACCCGGGCGCGCCACTACTTTGCGCAGGCTTGGGAACCGTTGGGACACTCACTCTCTTGGGACACTCTCTGTTGGGGCAATCCTCGGGGGCGCAGAGCCGAGCGTGGACATGAACACGAGCCAAAAAGACGCGAGCCGAAGACCTACCAGGGCGCGCCTGGCGACGCCAGCGGCGCGCAGCTTGGCGGTGCTGACCGCGGCCGCCTTGGCGGCCGCCAGCATTCCGGCGGGGGCGCAATCGGGCCACGCCGGGCCGCCGATCATCCGCGATGCGGAGATCGAGCAGCTGCTGCGCGAATATACCCAGCCGATCCTCAAGGCGGCCGGGCTTGCCCAGCAGAATATCCGCGTGGTCATCATCAACGATCCCTCGTTCAACGCCTTCGTGGCCGACGGGCACCGCATCTTCATCAATTCGGGCGCGCTGATGCAGGCCAAGACGCCGAACGAGGTGATCGGCGTGCTGGCGCACGAGAGCGGCCACATCGCGGGCGGTCACCTGGCGCGCATCCGCGAGCAGATGGCCAATGCCTCGACCGAATCGCTGGTCGCCATGCTGCTCGGCCTCGGCGCCTTGGTGGCCGGCGCGCGTAGCGGCAACGCCGGCGCCGCCGATATCGGCATGGCGGGAATGTCCATGCCGCAGGCCGTGATCCAAAACTCGATGCTCTCCTATATCCGCGCCCAGGAGGAGCAGGCCGACCGCGCCGGCGTGAAGTTCCTCACCGCGACCGGTCAATCGCCCAAAGGCATGTACGACACGTTCAAGCGCCTCGGCGACGAGATGCTGTTCCAGGCGCGCTATATCGATCCTTATTTGCAGACGCACCCGATGCCGAAGGAGCGCGTCGCCGCGCTCGAGGAGCTGGTCAAGACCAGCCCCTATTGGGACAAGAAGGATTCGCCCGAGCTGCAGTTCCGCCACGACATGATGCGCGCCAAGCTCTACGGCTACATGGATCGTTCCGGCACCACCGCCAACCGCTATCCCTTGAGCGACCAGAGCCTGCCGGCGCGCTATGCGCGCACGATCGCGGCGACCCGTTTCGCCGATCTCGGCGGCGCCCAATCGCAGGTCGATGCGCTGATCGCGGCGCAGCCGCAAAACCCCTATTTCCACGAGGTCAAGGGACAGGCGCTCTTGGAAAGCGGCAAGGCCAGTGAGGCAATCGCGCCGCTGCGCCGTGCCGCGCAGCTCGCGCCCAATCCGGCGCTCATTCAGATCCTGCTCGGCCGGGCGCTGGTCGAAAGCAACGACCCGGCGCATCTCAATGAGGCGATCTCGGTCCTCGAAGGCTCGCTCGCGCGCGAGCCGGAATCGGCCGAGGGCTATTCCCAGCTCGCCATCGCCTATGGCCGCAAGGGCGATCTCGGCCACGCCGACCTCGCCTCCGCGCAGTCGGCGCTGCTGCGCGGCGACATGAAGGCGGCGCGGATGCTGGCCGCCCGCGCCAAGGACCGCTTCCCGGTCGGTTCGCCCGGCTGGGTGAAATCGGACGATATTTCCAACCGTGACAAGGACGGCGCGGCGCGAACCACGGTTGTGGTGCATCCGAAGGACCCGCCGTAGCGACATTTCAACATTAGAGGCAAAGAGGATACCGACGATGAAACCGAACATGGTGCCGCTTGCGGCTCTGCCGCTGGCGATCGCTCTTGTGGTCGGCGGCGCCACGGCGCCCGTCCGCGCCCAGTCGTTTGCGCCCGAGCAGAAGAGCGAGATCGAAAAGATCGTGCGCGAATATCTCGTGAGCCATCCCGAAGTGCTGCAAGAGGCGATGGCGGAGCTCGACAAGCGCCAGACCGCCGAGGACGCGCAAAAGCATCTCGCCGCCATCAAGGACAACGCCACCGCGATCTTCACCTCGCCGCGCCAGGTCAATCTCGGCAATCCGCAGGGCGACGTCACGATGGTCGAGTTCTTCGACTACAATTGCGCGTTCTGCAAGCGCGCCATGGCCGACATGCTCGATCTCCTGAAGAACGATTCGAGGCTCAAGATCGTGCTGAAGGAGTTCCCGGTGCTCGGCGAAGGCTCGGTGCAGGCCGCCCAGGTCGCCGTGGCGGTGCGCATGCAGGACAAGACCGGCAAGAAATACATCGATTTCCACACCAAGCTGCTCGGCGGCCGCGGGCCGGCCGACAAGGCGCACGCGCTCGCCGCCGCCAAGGAGGCGGGCTTCGACATGGCGCGGCTCGACAAGGACTTGGCGAGCGACGAGGTGAAGCAGACGCTGGAGGAAAATCTCAAGCTTGCCGAGGGGCTCGGCCTCAACGGCACGCCGAGCTATGTCTTCCCCTCCGAGGTCGTCGTCGGCGCCGTCGGCCTGCCGGCCCTCAAGGAAAAGGTCAATACGGCGCGCTGCGGCAAGGAGAGCTGCTGAGGGGGCAAACGCGTTCGCCCTCGCGTGACCGGCTGCCACAATCGGCTGGGGAGCCGCCGCGCCGTTTGGTTGCTCCCCCCGGGCTTTGCGCCTTTCCGGCTTCACCTTTTTGGACCAGGCCCCTATAAGGCTGCACGGCAGCTATAGGCCGCACACCATTTGACTGCGCAAGGGCGGCGATGGCGAAATCCGTCTACGTTCTCAACGGGCCGAATCTCAATCTGCTCGGCACGCGAGAACCCGAGACCTATGGGGGCTCAACCTTGAAGGAGGTCGAGCGGCTGTGCCGCGACCGCGCCAAAGCCCACGGGCTCGATGTGGAGTTCCGCCAGTCGAACCACGAGGGCGAGCTGATCGACTGGATCCACGAGGCGGCGGCCAAGCAAGCGGCCGGCATCGTGCTCAATGCCGGCGGCTATACGCACACTTCGGTTGCGATTCGCGACGCCGTCGCGGCGGTGAGCGTGCCGGTGATCGAGGTCCATATCAGCAATATCTTTGCCCGCGAGCACTTCCGCCATCACTCCCACATCGCGGCCGTAGCCAAGGCGTCGCTGTGCGGCTTCGGCATCGCGGGCTACGGCCTGGCGATCGACGGGCTCGCCGCGCTGATCAGCGCCAAGCCCAAGGCCTGAACCATGGCGGGCCCCAAAGTCAAAGATCCGGCCAAGGGCCAGTCCGGCCAAAGCTCATCGAAAGCGGGCGAGAGCACCGAAATGGCGAACCTGAAGTCCGCGATCGATCACGATCTCATCCGCGAGCTGGCGAAGCTGCTCGAGGAGACCGGGCTCTCCGAGATCGAGTTCGAGCGCGACGGCGAGCGGGTGCGGGTGGCACGGCGCGCCCGGCGCCCGGCCGGGCCGGCGGTCGCGGCGCCGGCACCGGCACAGCCGTCGGCCGCGGCGGCTGCCGCGGCGACCGATCTCAGCGGCCATCCGGGTCTCGTCACCTCGCCCATGGTCGGCACCGCCTATCTCGGACCCGAGCCGGGCGCGCGCGCCTATGTCGAGGTCGGCAGCCGGGTGCGCGCCGGCGAGACCCTGCTCATCGTCGAGGCGATGAAGACCATGAACCAGATTCCCGCGCCGCGCGCCGGAACCGTGACGCGAATTCTGATCGAGGACGGCACGCCGGTCGAGTTCGGCGAACCGCTGATGATCGTGGAGTGAGGAGCGAGTAGCGAGCAGCGAATAGCGAGTAGGAGAGTAGCGGGCAAACGCTATTCGCCATTCGCTATTCGCCATTCGCGCTCTTGACAGACATGTTCGACAAGATCCTCATTGCCAACCGCGGCGAGATTGCACTGCGCGTGCTGCGCGCCTGCAAGGAGCTCGGCATTGCGACCGTCGCGGTGCATTCGACCGCCGACGCCGATGCCATGCATGTGCGGCTCGCCGACGAAAGCGTGTGCATCGGCCCGCCTGCCGCCCGCGACAGCTATCTCAACATTCCGGCTTTGCTCGCCGCCTGCGAGATCACCGGCGCCGACGCGGTTCACCCGGGCTATGGCTTTCTCTCGGAGAACGCGCGCTTTGCCGAAATCCTGGAAGAGCACAACGTCCATTTCATCGGCCCCCGCCCCGCCCATATCCGCCTGATGGGCGACAAGATCGAGGCCAAACGCACCGCCAAGCGGCTCGGCATTCCGGTGGTGCCGGGCTCCGACAGCGGCGTCGGTTCCGACCAGGAGGCGCTCGCGGTCGCGCGCGACATCGGCTTTCCGGTGCTGATCAAGGCGGCGGCGGGCGGCGGCGGGCGCGGCATGAAGGTCGCGGCCTCCCCGGACGAGCTCGCCGCGGCGCTCGCGACCGCGCGCGCCGAGTCCAAGGCCGCGTTCGGCGACGACACCGTCTATCTCGAGAAATATCTCGCGCGGCCGCGCCATATCGAAATCCAGGTGCTCGGCGACGGCCGCGGCCGCGCCATCCATCTCGGCGAGCGCGATTGCTCGCTGCAGCGCCGCCATCAGAAAATCTGGGAGGAAAGCCCCTCCCCCGCGCTCAATGCCGCCGGCCGCGGCGCGATCGGCGAGACGGTCGCCAGAGCCATGCGCGAGCTCAAATATCTCGGCGTCGGCACCGTCGAGTTCCTCTACGAGGACGGCACCTTCTACTTCATCGAGATGAATACCCGCATCCAGGTCGAGCACCCGGTGACCGAGGAGATCACCGACATCGATCTCATCCTCGAGCAGATTCGTATCGCCGTCGGCGGCGAGCTCGAGCTCACACAGGGCGACATCCGCTTTCATGGCCACGCCATCGAATGCCGGATCAATGCCGAGAACCCGAAGACGTTCCAGCCCTCGCCCGGCCGGATCGTGCACTATCATCCGCCCGGCGGGCTCGGGGTGCGCGTCGATTCCGCCGTCTATCACGGCTACACGATCCCGCCCTACTACGATTCCCTCCTCGGCAAGCTGATCGTCCACGGCAAGACCCGCGCCGAGGCGCTGATGCGGTTAAAGCGCGCGCTCGACGAGTTCGTCATCGACGGCATCGAGACCACCGTGCCGCTGTTCCAGGCCCTGGTGCGCCAGAACGATATCATCGACGGTGACTACCATATTCATTGGCTCGAGGACTTCTTGGCCAAATCTTGAGCCTACGGCGCGCGCGGCAGCAGCACGTCGTCCTCGAGCGTCTCCTTGTCGAAATCGTTGACCAGGATGTCGACCCGCAGCTTCCAACGGCCCGCGATCGGAATGCGCAGGTCGTCGATGCGCCAATGCGGCGTGCCGAGGCTGTCGGCGTCGCGGCGCACCGGCTCGATCCCGGCGGCGGGATTGGAGAGAAAGATCGTCACCTCCTTGGCGGCGAGCGGATGGAACTCGCCGTCGAGAACCTCGATCAAGACTTCGGCGCCGCGCGCGCGCACCGGCTCGACGTCGATCTGCGCCATCGCCTTGCCGCCGTGGAAATGGATCGATGCGGGCTCGGCGGCGATCAGGGCGCGTGGCGGCGGCGTGAAGCGCCAGAGCGCAACCATGCCAAGGATCGCGAGCGCGATCGTCGATTCAGCCGCTATGGAGCGAGCGAGCGATCGCGTCGCGCCGGTCTTAAGGCGCGGCACCAGCGCATAGCGGTTGGCGGCGGCGAGCGTGAGTAGAACGAGCACCAAAGCGAGCTTAATGGACAACACTTCACCATAGCGGGTCGTCCACAGCGCGTCCGGGCGATCGAGCTCGATGAAGGCAAGGTAGGCACCTGTTGTGATCAGGATCGCGAGCGGAACCGGGATGATCCGCGAAAAGGCGGCAAGCTCGCCATCTCCGCGCTCGCGCTTACCCACGATCGCCGCCAGCGGAATGAGCGATCCGACCCAGAAGGCGACGGAGACGGTGTGCAGGAAGACCGCGCTGCGGCTGAGCCACTGCGGCTCGACCGTCGCTGCATGTCCGCTCAAAGCGAGGGCGAGGCCGCCGCAAGCGAGCGCGCCCACAGCGCACGCTCGCGCGAGCACGCGTTGGCGCGCGCGAAGCGCCACGAACGCGAGCAGTTGTGCGAGCGTCGCCATCCCGGCTGTCCAGCCATAGGAGGTCAAAAGCCCGCTCGTCCAGACATCGCGCTGCCACAGTTGCGAGAGCGGCCGCGCGAGCGCATCGAGACCTTGCAGGCCGAGCGAGACGACAGTTGCGAGAAGACCGATCACAAGAGCAATAGCGATCAAGATTTCCGCCCGTGAGGGCAGCGGTCGCGCGCGCCCGATCAGGGCGACGAAGGCCGCGCCGCCGACGCCGAGAAACAGGCCGACATAGATCAGGATGCGCGCCTGCCAGATCGTTTTCGCCACCGCGGGATCGGTCTCGAGCCCGCGCTCGGCGGGAGGCGCGCTCGGCGCCCCGACCGAGAACAGCACCGCGCCGCCGACCGGATGGCCGTCCGCCGAGGTCACCCGCCAGCTCAGCACGTGTGTGCCGGGCTTGAGCGGCGGCGGCGTAATGGTCAGCGTGCTGTTCTCGGCCGTCACCTTGGGGGTGACCGCCTCGCCGGTCGGTCCGACGAGACGAACGATGAGCGGCGATACCGGCTCGTTGAAGGTCAATTTCAGGGTTGCGGGCGGCTGCGCCACGGTAACGCCATCAGCCGGCTCCGATCCGAGCAGCGCAGCATGGGCCAGCGCCGGCGGCGCCGGCGCCAAGCTTGCAAGCAGAACCGACAGACCCAATCCACAGGCCAGCCGGCGCCGCGGACCCATCGGCCCCCTCACCGCTTCGGCAGGAGCTTGAGCCCAGCCGCGGGCTCGCCAGCCTCACCGTGATCCGCGTGCCCGCCATGATCCGCGTGCCCCCCGGCCGCGGGAATCTCGATCCAGCGGTTGACCCCCTTTTCGCATTCCTGCACCACCGGAAAGTACATCGTCTGGCCGGCAGGCGCCTCGTCGCCGATATAACCGGTGAGAACGAACTCGTCGTAATAGGCGTCCGGCAGATTGCCGCCGGACCAGTCGACCTCGCTCACGCCCTCGGTGACTTTAGTACCGCGCACGTTCATCGGCTTCTGATATGTGCCGCGGGTGACGTCGAGCTTCCAGCCGGGCTTGGGCATCGGCTTCACGTCGGTGAAGCCTTCCGGAATGCGCACCCGGATCGCGACCGTGGCCGAGCCGTTGCAGCCGTGCGGAACGCGCAGCACCGCCTTGTAGGACGCAGCGACCGGTGCTTGCTGATCTTGCAGCGTGATATGGGCGAATGCGATCGAGGGGCCGGCGAGCGCGCCGGCGACGCTGACGAGAGCCGCGCCGATAAGGGACGTGCGAAACATTGTTCATCTCCGAAAACTGAGAGTGAATGCGCGCGGGCGATAGTCGGCCCGCATGAACTACGTCACATTCAATCGCGAGGTCGGAGGCGCCTGCGATAATCCGGCACGCACCGCGCGCGGCGCGATCAGGATCGAGACCGCGCGCAGGGTGGGCGACCCGCAGGCGCGGAGATGGTCGGCCCTCAGCGCGAGCGCCGGCGCCGGCGACAGGGCCGGCGGAGCGCCGGCGGCGCAGGATTCACAGCACGGATGATGTGTCTTCGGCGCGTCCGGTAGGGTCGCGTGGTCGGATTGCGCGCCGTCAAAGCCGTGGCAGATGACCGCGAAGTCGCCGGCGCCTTCCGTCAGAATGAGGGCCGCCTGCGCACCGGCGAGGCCCGCCAGGAAGGTCTGCACGACCATCAGCACCGCCGCGACCGCGACGGCCGGGCGGCGGTGGAGGCGCAGACGCGTGAGCAAGCCTCTCAGCATGGAATCGATCCTAGCCCAAATCGGCGGCGCCGAGGTAGCCATCGCAACACATGCGCGTGAATCGATCCGCGCAGCCGCCGCCCGCAGGCACCCCTGCCCGCAGCCGAGGGAAGGACCAAAATTCGGTCCATTTCTCTGCAAGTCCTGCTAAAATTCGTCATGGCCAACCGTGAGTCCGCCTTTATCGAGATCACGCCCGAAGTGCTGCTCAAGGCCTATGCGTGCGGCATTTTTCCGATGGCGGAGAGTGCCGATGACCCGGCGCTGTATTGGATCGAGCCCGAAAAGCGCGGCATCATTCCGATCGACCGCTTCCATGTGCCGGCGCGGCTCGCCCGCACCGTGCGCTCCGACCGCTTCCTCGTCACCGTCAACCACGACTTCGACGGGGTGATCGAGGGCTGCGCCGCGGCGCTGCCCAATCGCCCGCGCACCTGGATCAACGACCGCATCCGCACGCTTTACCGCAAGCTGTACGAGCGCCGCCATTGCCACAGCGTCGAGGTCTACGACGGCGATGAGCTGGTCGGCGGCCTCTACGGGGTCACGCTCGGGCGGGCCTATTTCGGCGAGAGCATGTTTCACCGCGCGCGCGACGCCTCCAAGGTCGCGCTGGTGCATCTGGCGGCACGCCTCAAGGCCGGCGGGTTTCGGCTGCTCGACACCCAGTTCGTGACCGACCATCTCAAGATTTTCGGCGCCGTCGAGATGCCGCGGCGGCAATATCACAAGCTGCTCGAAGCTGCGCTCGTGGGCGAGAGCGATTTCCTGGCGCTCGGCAAGAATCCCCTGCCGGGCGCGCAAGCCCTCGCCCAGCTCGCGCGCGATAAAGGCTAGAGCGCGGCGAGGTGTTCGCGGACACGCCGAGCTACGCGATGGGGGCTACCCCTAAATTTCGTTCTCGAGAAGGAGGCACAAGCGTGATCCTGACGCAATCCGAGATCGACGCGGAGGTCGCCAAGGGCGACATCATAATTGAGCCGTATGCGCGCGCGCAGCTGAACCCGAACAGCTACAATTACCGTCTCGGGCCCATTCTCCGGGAAGTCAGCCCTGAGCGTTCGCTGGGTACGCCCGGACCTGACGGCGAGGCATTTCCCATCGAGGTGAGCGGCACGCTGCTGCAGCCCGGCCGAGTCTATCTAGGGCATACCGTCGAGAAGATCGGATCGAAAAAATATGTCGTCTCTCTGATGGGCCGATCTTCGGTCGGGAGGCTCGGTCTCTATCTCCAATTGTCCGCCGACCTCGGAAACCTCGGCGACGCGCATTGCTGGACCTTGGAGCTCACCTGCGTCCAGCCGATCGTCGTTTATCCGAACATGCTGATCGGCCAAGTCACGTTTTGGTTGCCGGTCGGCGAGCTGACCCATTACTCAGGGCCATACACCATGCATTCCGACCCTGTAGGCAGTCTGCGCCCCATGAGGAGCGCCGAATGATTTTGACAGGAAGCGAAATCCAAAAAGAGTGGGAAGCAAAGCGGATCAAGATCGATCCTTTCACGCCGGATCAGGTCAATCCGAACAGCTACAACTTCAAACTGGGCCGCCTCATCAAGCACTATAAGAATAGAGTTCTGGATTCGAAGATCCGCCAGGAAGCCGTTACGGAAGAAATACCGGCAGGAGGATTGGTGCTTCAGCCCGACCGGATATACCTCGGCCACACCGAGGAAACGATGGGAAGCGATCACTATGTGCCCATCATTCGCGCACGGTCGTCCATTGCGAGGATCGGACTGTTCGTGCACATCACGGCGGATCTCATCGATATCGGCTCATACAACCAGTGGACGCTACAGCTTCACGCGATCCAGCCGGTCCGAGTGTACGCCGGCATGCTGATCGGTCAGGTGACGTTCTGGTGCGTCAAAGGGACAATCACCTTGTACCAAGGCAAATACCAAGGTTCGAAAGGACCGATGGAGTCGGAAATCTACAAGGACTTCCAGTCCGACCGATGATGCTTTCCGAACGCCGACATCAAAGAATGTCTGCGTACCAGCCGTATTCGAGCCGACCATACGCGAACCTGCGGCGGCTGCGGCAACTGGAGGGCATCGCCAAGGGGGGTTGCAGACTTTTCGGATAAGGCCCCACGGAAAGCGGGAGCATGCGGCCGAGCAATGGCTAGAACGAAATCGCGAGGCGATTTTCGTTCTAACGTGGCGCCTGTGGCGGCGGTGGTCGGCGCTGCTGCGGCGGCTGCTGGTTGCGCGGCGTCTGCGGCTGCGTGCGCGTCGGCGCGGGCGGCGGGTCGGGCGTCGCGCTGACGGTCTGCGCAGGCCCCTTACAGTTGGTCAGCCACACATCGTAGATCGCATGCTCGATCCCGTGCAGCCCGGGGCTCGACGCAAACATCCAGCCGGTGAAGACGCGCTTGACCTCGCCTTGCAGCGTCACCTCGTCGACCTCGACGAACGCATCCGTATTCTGGGTCTCGGTCGCCGGGCGCGTATAACAGGCCCGCGGCGTCACCTGCAGCGCGCCGAACTGCACGGTCTCGCCGATCGCCACGTCGAAATTGATGATGCGGCCGGTGATCTTGTCGAGACCAGAAAACAGCGCCCCGTTATTGACGATCTTCTGCGACGGCGGCTCGGCCACGATCTGATCGCCCGGCTGCGCCGAGGCATCGACCGGTGGCGGCGGCGCGCCGCGCGGCGGCTGGCGCGGCGAGCCGCCTGGCGGCAATCCAGCTGGCGGCAGGCCGCTGAGCGTGGGCTGGCCCTGCGCACTCGGCTCAGCCGCGGCGACCCCGGGGGGCGGCGGCAAAGGCTGCGACTGCACGGCGCCCGGTGGCGCCACCCGTCCGCCGCTCGGCGGCGGGTAATTCGGGGCCGGTTGCGGGTCGGCCGGCACGGGCAGCCGATTGCCGTTGGGCACGCCCGCGGGCGGACGCGGCTGGGCGCGCGCGTCGAGGCAACCGAGCGCAAGCGCGACGGGGAGCAGCGCGGCAGCAAAGAGCAGTCGGACCATGGGGCGGAATAACACGCAGAATGGGGCGATCAGATGTCGGAGGTAAACCTCCGATCACGGCTTCCAGGCCTTGTAGTCGCCGGTGGCCTTGGGCCGGCGGCCGCGCGCCAGCGTCGATCCGGTCGGCCGGTGGGCGGCGGGCGTGCCGGTCAGGTTGGGCCGGTGCGGCTTCCACCAGCTGCGCGGTTGCACCTTGCTCTCGGTCGGCAATTCGTCGACGGTGTGGTGCAGCCAGCCATGCCATGCCGGCGGCACGCAGGAGGCCTCGGCGACGCCGCTATAGACCACCCAGCGCCGCTCGAACCCGAGCATCGGATCGATCTTGCCGCCCTTGGTTCGGTAGTAGCGATTGCCGAACTCGTCGGTGCCCACCAATGCACCAAAACGCGCGGTCCAGAGCTGGGTGCCGAAAGTCTGCCCGTTCCACCAAGTGAAGAAGCGCAGAAGAAAAGCTTTCATCGTCTTCCAGCTAAATCGTCGTCCAGCCAAGCCGCGCAGCAAGTCCAGAGCCGCGTTCATGCCAGTTCGGCCACGCCCTGTCCAGCCGCGCTCCGGGATGCTTTATTGGACGCCCATTTCGGTCGAGGCGACCCATGCTCGCGAGCGATTCGTTTCCGCAATTGGCGGCTGTCTTGTCCTTTGCGCCCAAGGAAGTGGCGAGCGGGATCATTCTCGCCGTGGCGGCGGTGATCGCGCTTGCGGCCCACGCGATAGGAGTTCGGCTGGTGCGCCCGCTCTTGCGGCAGGGTCATCCGTACTGGAGCGCGCTGCTGCGCGCCACCAAAGGGCCGACCCGGCTCGCGCTCCTGGTGGTGGTGCTCGCCTTTGCGCTGCCGATCGCATCCTTCGACCCCGCCATCAGCGATGCGCTGGCGAAGGCCTTGACCGTCGCCACCATCGTGCTGATCGGCTGGATCGCGATCACCGCCGGCCGCCTTGCCGGCGATTTCTACATGGCGCGGCTGCGCGCTGACGGCGTCGACACTCTGCTCGCCCGCAAGCATGTGACGCAGGTGCGCGTGCTGCGCCAGGTCCTCGACACGGTCATCATCGTCCTGACCGTGAGCGGCGCCTTGATGACCTTCGAGCCGGTGCGCCAATACGGCGTCAGCCTGTTTGCGTCGGCGGGAGTGGCCGGGCTGGTGGCGGGCCTGGCGGCGCGGCCTATGCTGAGCAACCTGATCGCCGGCCTGCAGATCGCCACCACCCAGCCGATCCGCCTCGACGACGAGGTCGTGTTCGAGAATCAATGGGGGCGGGTCGAGGAGATCAACTCGACCTATGTGGTGCTGGGGCTCTGGGATCTGCGGCAATTGATCGTGCCGCTGAGCTATTTCATCGAAAAGCCGTTCGAGAACTGGACGCGGGATTCGACCACCCTCATCGGCTCGGTGCTGTTCCACGTGAGCTACCACGTGCCGATCGAAAAACTGCGCGCCAAGGTCATCGAGATCATCAAGGCCTCGCCCTATTGGGATGGCGACGTGGCCAAGCTGCAGGTGCAGGAGGCCAGGGAAAGCTCGCTGCAGCTGCGCGCGATCGCGAGCGCCCGCTCCTCGAACGCGGTTTCCGAGCTGCGCTATGAAATCCGCGAGAAGGTGATCGCGTTCCTGCAGCAGGAATATCCGCAAAGCCTGCCGCCGCTCGCCGGGACGACGCCGCCCGCGGCCCCCGAGACGACGGCCGGTGTCGACGTCAGGCCCGAGCGCGGATCGACTTGAGGCGCGGACTTGCGGCTCCCGGTTGCGGCCGCGGTTGCGCCTGCCTATGCTCCTCTTCTTGCGCGTGCTGCGGCAGCGCGGCGCAAAGAGGCAAGCACGCGAAACAAGCCAGCGGCGTTCCGGAAAGCAAGGGAGGAGCCACGCAATGACCATACGGCAAGGGCGCGGCGCCGCGGGCGCCATCGCAGGCGGGTTGATGATCCTCGCGTTGACGGTTGGGCAAGCGGGTGCCCAGGCCTGGCCCACGCGACCGATCCTCGCGGTCATTCCCTTCAGCGCCGGCAACGCCAATGACGTGGTCGGGCGTATCGTGCTCGACCAGCTGTCGCAGCAGCTCGGCGCGGCGATCGTGATCGAGAACCGGGCGGGTGCGGGCGGCACCACCGGCGTCGCCTTCGTGGCCAAGGCCGCGCCCGACGGCTACACGATCCTGGTTCATTCCTCGACCTTCAGCGCCGGGCAGGCCATCTACAAGAGCCTGCCCTATGACACGCTGCACGACTTTGCCTCGATCATTCCGCTCGGATTGCAGCCGACGGTGCTGGTCGCCTCCCCGTCCAAAGGCTGGAAAACGGTGTCCGACCTGGTCGCCGCCGCCAAGGCCAAGCCCGGAACGCTGACATTTGCGTCCGCCGGCATCGGCAGCGCATCCCATCTCGCGGCCGAGCGGCTGCGCTTCAGCGCCGGATTTGCCGCCCTGCACGTTCCCTATCGGGGACCCAATGAAGCTCTGGCCGATGTGATCACGGGGCGGGTCGATTTCTATTTTCTGCCGATTGCGCCTGCTCTGCCCTTGATCAATGACGGCAAGCTCGTGGCGCTTGCGGTCTCGACCGCTACGCGGACACAGGCTCTGCCCAATGTGCCCACCACCGCCGAGGCTGGCCTCAAGGACGCGGCCTATCATTTCTGGACCGGGCTGTTTGCGCCCGAGCAGACGCCCAAGAGCATCATCGCCAAAATCTACGACGAGACCCGCAAGGCCCTCGACGTGCCGACGGTGAAGGAGCGGCTGGGCAAGGTGGGGGTCGAGCCGATGGCGATGAGCTCAGCGGAATTCGACGCCTATTTCCGCGAGGACGTGGCCTCCACCGTCAAGCTGGTGCGTGACGCGGGCATCCCGCAGACCGACTAGCGGGCGGGTTGCAGAATCGGGCCGCCCGGGCAAAACGGCTGCCTGATCGCCGGTTTCCAGCATGATACCTCTGGAAGGCCGCAGGCCCCTCGCCCCGCTCTCGGTCTCGCCGCCGGCGTCCGGCTTTTTCGTCCTTGACAAAACCTGCATGACGATCTTGCGACGGGAAAACCCCTATATGTCGCTTTTGAATCTCCTCTGAATCTCCGATACTTGCAGCCCTCCCTCGATTCTTTCCCCGCACTTCACACTTTCCCACCAGATTTAGCGGTTGATTCAGATTCGCGTACTAAGGCTTGACGGTGACAGCGAAGTCGTCCTAGCCTTCGTCTGTTCGGCGTGAGTGGTTCGTGGGTCCCGCCGGGCGCTCTCCTGACAGGGTTTGCGTAACCGCTCCGCGCGCCGCCAATGGCTCCGGAGACGGGCATTTTTGTGCCTAAAGCCCTCCCGCGCTTGCGAGGGAGGGAGTCAAGAGAGGGTCCGGCCAGCGAGACAGGGCGTGAGACAGAGATTGCCGGGCCAAACCCGGTAGCCGCGGTCGGGACAGGCCCGCGGGCAGAAC
>DATDGG010000221.1:0-1781 GCA_036522235.1 Xanthobacteraceae bacterium | reverse complement strand
ACGGCGCCATCGCGCTCATATCCGGCGAGGCCGGGCGCGAACGCCGGCATGGCGAGGCGGTCGGCTCCATCCACCGCATCGGTGCCCTGGCCCAGGGGCTCGAAGCCTGCAACGGCTGGGCCTTCTGGCACGTGGAAACCCCGAAGGGCCTCGTCTCGATCGACGCGCTGCGCGCCGAGGTGCGGGCCGAGATGGCGGCGAGCTGAGGCGAGCGCCACGTTGACGGAATGACGCTTTGGCTACGCGCCGGGGAGCTTGCGCGGGCGCAACGCAATTTCTACCTCATCTCTGTCGACGGCGAGGATTCCCCAATGGCCGCGCAGAGCTTGGCGCATGCATTCGATCGTACCGGAAAAATAAGCCGTCCCTCCATTTTCCTGACTATGCGAGAAGCTTGGTCGCTCTTCTCCTACAATCCGCCGGCGCCCGATCCGGCCGAGCTGGCAAACGGCCGCGGTCACGTGGTGCTGCTGGTGCCTGCCTGGTTCACGACCGATGCGGTCAACGAACCGCTGCAACGCTTCCTGAACGCGTGCGGCTACCGCAGCTTCGGCTGGGGCCTCGGCGTGAACTGGGGACCGACGCAGCGCCTGGTGACCGGCCTGCGCCGGCGCCTCGCGGAGCTGTGCGACATCGAGGGCGGCCCGGTCAGTGTGGTGGGCTTGAGTCTCGGCGGCCTGCTGGCGCGCGATCTCGCCTATCAATGCGCCAACGATGTCGATCAGGTGACCACCATCGCCAGTCCGTTTCACCTGCCCACCGCCACGCTCCTCGAACCGATCATTCACCTCTGCGCTCTCTGCTATTCGCCCGCCATCGACGTGGCGCGCCTTGCTTCTCCGCTGCCGGTGCCGGCGGCGGCCATCTACACCCGCGAAGACGGCATTGTTGCGTGGGAGAGTTGCCGAAGCGACGAGGTGAATTGTCAGGCCATCGAGGTTGCCGGATCGCACTTTGCGCTGTGCCGGAACCCGGACGTGTTTCGCGCCGTTGCGCGGTGGCTGGGCGACCGGCCAAAGATGCGTGAAGGCGCTGCGAAGGCGGCGCAGTCCTAAGGGACCGCGTGCGCCACCACCTTGCGCATCAGGCTCGGCAGCGCCTCGCCGCCGATATCTACAAACTTGACCCAGCGGGCCCCTGTCGGCGCGCGCGTGCCGGTCGGCAATTGCGTGCGATAGACCGTGAGCTCCAGCGGAAAGTGCGTGAAGACGTGCGTGACGACGCCTGCAACGCGTCGCCATCGCGGCCGCGCCCGCGCGAAACGCGGTGCCTCGCGCAGCGCCACGTCGGCATCGAACGCGTGCGTCCATTGCGTGGTCGGCACCTCCGTCATGCCGCCGAGCAGGCCCTTGGGCGGACGCGAGCGCACGAGCACAGAGCCGTCGGCGCGCAGCGCCACGAAGGCAGCGCCGCGCCGCAGCACGCCCGCGCGCTTGGGCGCGCGGCGCGGAAAGCGTGCGGGATCGCCGCGCGCCCGCGCCCGGCAGGCGCTGATCCACGGACAGACCGCACAGGCCGGCCGCTTCGGCGTGCAGATCGTGGCGCCGAGATCCATCATGGCCTGGGCAAAATCGCCGCAGCGTTGCGGCGGCACCAGGCGGGCGGCCAGCGTTCGAATTTGCGGCTTGGCGGCGGGCAGTTCCTGCTCGAGCGCATAAAGCCTCGCCACCACCCGTTCCACATTGCCGTCGACGGCGGCGGCGCGCGCCCCGAACGCAATCGCCGCGATCGCGGCCGCCGTATAGGGACCGATGCCGGGCAATTCGGCGAGCGCGGCCTCG
>DATDGG010000220.1:0-3209 GCA_036522235.1 Xanthobacteraceae bacterium | reverse complement strand
CACCGTCGGCGACATCGAGGGCCTGCCGTTCTTCGAGGCGATCCGCCAGCTCGGCAACGAGCTGCCGCGCCATCACGCGATCTATATCCACCTGACCTTGATGCCGTATATCCCGAGCGCCGGGGAGCTCAAGACCAAGCCCACGCAGCATTCGGTCAAGGAGCTGCGCTCGATCGGCATCCAGCCCGACATTCTCTTGTGCCGCAGCGACCGGGCGATCCCCAAGGAGGAACGGCGCAAGCTCGCGCTGTTCTGCAATGTGCGCGAGAGCGCGGTGATCGAGGCGCAGGACGTCGACAACATCTATGCGGTGCCCGAGGCCTATCATGCGGCAGGGCTCGACCGCGAGGTGCTGGCCGCTTTCGGCATCGACAGCGCGCCGATCCCGGACCTCGCGGTCTGGCGCTTCATCAACGATCGCATCCGCAGCCCGGAGGGCGACGTCACCATCGCGATCGTGGGCAAATATACCGGGATGAAGGATGCCTATAAGTCGTTGATCGAGGCGCTCTCCCACGGCGGCATCGCCAACAAGGTCAAGGTCAATCTCGACTGGATCGAGAGCGAAGTATTCGAGCGCGAGGACCCGACGCCTTTCCTCGAGCATGTGGACGGCATTCTCGTGCCCGGCGGCTTCGGCCAGCGCGGCGCCGAAGGCAAGATCAAGGCGGTGCAGTTCGCGCGCGAGCGGCACGTGCCTTATTTCGGCATCTGCTTCGGCATGCAGATGGCGGTGGTCGAAGCCGCGCGCAATCTGTGCGGCATCGGCGAGGCCAATTCGACCGAGTTCGGCGCCACCGCCGAGCCGGTGGTCGGGCTGATGACCGAATGGATGAAAGGCAACGAGCTGCACCGGCGCGGCCGCGACGGCGACCTCGGCGGCACCATGCGGCTCGGCGCCTATCCGGCGCTGCTCCAGCGCGGCAGCCGGGCCGCCGACATCTACGGCACCAACGAAATTTCCGAGCGCCACCGCCACCGCTACGAGGTCAATACCGCCTATCGGGGCCGGCTCGAGCAGCACGGCATGCGCTTCTGCGCCATGTCGCCGGACGGGGTGCTGCCGGAAATGATCGAATACGCCGACCACCCCTGGTTCATCGGCGTCCAGTTCCACCCCGAGCTCAAGTCGCGCCCATTCGAGCCGCACCCCCTGTTCGCGTCCTTCGTCGGCGCCGCCGTGGAGCAGAGCAGGTTGGTGTAGGAGGGGGGGCGTCGGTTTGCCCTTGCAGAGCATCAACCTCTGAGTCATGGCCGGGCTTGTCCCGGCCACCCACGCCTTGCTTCGGACGCAAACGGGCACTGTTTGCTCGACCCGGGCCGCCACTTCAGAGTCATGGCCGGGCTTGTCCCGGCCACCCGCGCCTTGCTTCGGGTGCAAGCGGGCACTGTTTGCTCCGCCCGGGCCGCCACTTCAAAGTCATGGCCGGGCTTGTCCCGGCCACCCACGCCTTGCGGCGGTGCGAGAGAGCAAGACGTTGACGCCCGCGACCAACGCCTGACTTGTCCCGGCCATTGCCTTCTTGTTCAATCATCGCATGACGGCTTTCGTTTACATGATGACCAACCGACGCAACGGCGTGCTTTACACGGAGGTCACCACTGATCTGCCGCGGCGCGCTTACGAACATCGCGAAGGCCTGGTTGCCGGGTTCACCAAGCGATACGGGCTCAAGCTGTTGGTCTATTACGAAGCCCTCGGCGATGTGCGTGATGCCATCCAAAGAGAGAAAAACATGAAACATTGGCCGCGAGCCTGGAAGGTGCGGCTCATCCACGGCTTCAATCCCGAATGGACGGATCTCTACGAAGGTTTGTTCTGATTGGTCGCACCGGCGCCCGATCAACACTCAAAGTCATGCCCGCACTTGCTGCGGGCGCGCACGCCCTGACCGCAAGGCAGCAAGCAAGGCGTGGGTGGCCGGGACAAGCCCGGCCATGACTCAGAGAGCACGTCTACCGCCGAGTAAAATGCCCAATTCCCGCATTGGCGTTTCGTGCTATCCTTGCGGCAATCGGAGAACCACGGCCATGCAGATCGAGCTTCACGTCAATGGCACGGTGCAGGCGATCGAGGTCGACGATCCCGACATGCCGCTGCTCTACGCGTTGCGCGATGATCTCAGGCTCAACAATCCGCGCTTCGGCTGCGGGCTCGGGCAATGCGGGGCCTGCACAGTGCACGTGAACGGACGCGCGGTACGCTCCTGCGTGACGCCGGTCGCTGCCGTCAACGGGGCACAGATCACAACGCTCGCGGGCCTCGGCACGCCCGAGCATCCGCATCCCCTGCAGACGGCCTGGATCGAGGAGCAGGTCAACCAGTGCGCCTATTGCATCAACGGCTGGATCATGACGGCGGCCGAGTTGCTGGCGCGCAATCCGCGCCCGGGCGACGCCGAGATCAAGGACGCACTTGACGGCCTGATCTGTCGCTGCGGCACTCATGGAGCCGCGTTGCGCGCGGTCAAGCGCGCCGCGCAATCGGCATGAGGGCGCCCGCCATGAGCAACCCGATCGGCATCAGCGAAATCGAAGCCCTTCCGCTCAGCCGCCGCGCCTTCCTGGCCGCAAGCGGCGCGCTCGTGGTCACGCTGGCGGCGCCGGCGGAGCGCGCGGGCGCGGCGCAGAACGGCGCGGCGCGCCGGCCGCCGCTCACCGGCGACCAGCTCTCGTCCTACCTCACCATCGATGCGGACGGCACGGTCGTCGCCTATTACGGCAAGATCGACGGCGGGCAGGGGCTCGGCACGTCCATTGCCCAGATGGTGGCGGATGAGATCGACGTTCCGTTCGAGAAGGTGCGCGCGGTCATGGGCGACAGCGGGCAGACCCTCGACATGGGCGGCGCGAGCGCCGCGATCGGGGTCTCGCACGGCGGCATGGTGCTGCGCCGCACGGCAGCCCAGGCGCGGCATCTCCTGATCGAGCTTGCCGCCGGCGCGCTCGGGCTTCCCGCGGATCAGCTCACCGTGACCGACGGCGTAGTGCATGCCGTCGCCGACGAGACGCGCGGCATTTCCTATGCGGCGCTGATCGGCGGTCGCTATTTCGAGCAGAAGGTCAAGTGGAACGGCAAGACCTCGAACGCGCTCGGCGTCGAGACGACCGTACCGCTCAAGACTCCCGGCCAGTTCAAGGTCATCGGCAAATCACCGCGCCGCCGCGACCTGCCCGGCAAGGTGTTCGGCACGCTCGATCTGGTGAAC
>DATDGG010000219.1:0-1797 GCA_036522235.1 Xanthobacteraceae bacterium | reverse complement strand
GCATCCCTGAAACGAGACATTTCGCCGAAACATGCCGCAATTCTCCACCAAGCACCGCGTGCAGCATGCTGCGGCCGAAATGTTCGACCTGGTCGCGGACGTGGAACGCTACCCGGAATTCGTGCCGCTGTGCCGCGCCCTCAAGGTGCGCCAGCACAAGAGCGGGCCGGACGGCAAGGAAGTGCTGGTCGCCGAAATGACGGTCGCCTACAAATTCATCAGCGAGACGTTCACCAGCCGCGTCACCCTCGACCGCGCCAATCTGCAGATTCTGGTCGAATATCTCGATGGCCCATTCAGCCGCATGGAGAACCGCTGGACCTTTCGCCCGGCCGGCGAGCGCACCTGCGAGGTCGAATTCTTCATCTCCTATGAGTTCAAGAGCCGGACGCTGGCGGTCCTCATGGGCTCCATGTTCGACTTGGCCTTCCGCCGTTTCGCGGCCGCTTTCGAGCAGCGCGCCGACCTGGTCTATGCCGGGTAGGCTCGAAGTGAAGCACAACAGGGTTCGTAACCCCCTTGTAACTCTCCTGGCCGCGACTCGCGTAGCTTGGGGGTCGCGGTGGTGGGCGGGTGTCCGTTACGCCCTGGGTCTTTGAAGACCGTGGGAGAGCTTGGCGCCCCGCCCAACATTCTATCGAACCCGAACAGTCGCCGGGGCCGCAAAGCGCGAAGCCCGATTCGGCAAGGACGGGTCGACATGGAAAACATCAGCATCGGTATCGACGTATCGAAGCACCGCCTCGACGTCGCAGTGCGTCCCAGGGGAGAGGTGTTTGCCGTAGAGCGCAATGCCGCCGGGCTTGAGCTGCTGGTGGCTCGGTTCAGAGAGCTTTCGCCGCACATTGTGGCGTTGGAGGCGACCGGTGGCTTCGAGACCGTTGTGGCGGCGGCTTTGGCCGCTGCCGGACTTCCCGTCGTCATCGTCAATCCGGCCCAGATCCGGGACTTCGCCAAGGCCCTCGGGCAGCGCGCGAAGACAGACCCGATCGATGCTGCCGTCATCGCGCACTTCGCAGAGGCAACCAAGCCCGAGCCGCGGCCTCTGCCCGACCAAGCGACAAGGCTGTTGGCCGATCTCGTCGCCCGCCGGCGACAGATCATCGAAATGATCGTGGCCGAGCGCCAGCGCGAGAAGCGCATCGCGGTCCCACGTCTGCAGAAGAGCATCACGCGGCTGCTCAAGGCGCTGGAGAAGGAGCTGGCCACCGTCGATACCGATATCGACGATGCCGTGCGGAGTTCTCCAGCTTGGCGCGCGAAGGAGGATTTGCTTGCCTCGGTGCCTGGCGTCGGCCCCGCCATCGCTCGCACGCTGATCGCCGAGCTGTCCGAGCTCGGGCAGCTCGGCCGCAAGGAAATCGCGGCCCTGGTGGGCCTCGCCCCCTTTGCACGCCAGTCCGGCCAATGGCGGGGCAGGAGCTTCATCGGCGGCGGCCGGACAACCGTGCGAAGCGCCGTGTTCATGGGCGCGTTGGTCGGCAAGAAGCACAACCCAGTCCTGAAGGCCTTCTTCGACCGCCTCATAGCGGCCGGCAAGCCAAAGATGGTCGCCCTCATCGCCGCCGCTCGAAAGCTCCTAACCATCCTCAACGCCATTCTTAGGGACAATCGACCATGGCAAATCGCTTGACACGCAAGACAGTCGCTCTCCCCTGCGGGGAGAGGGAGTGAAACTCCGTGCCCCGACTCACCAACAACAATCGGCACGTCACAACCGGTCGCGATGGAAATCCGGCGTGGGCGGGGTGCCCCAGGTGTTGGTCTTGCCGACCTCCCAGACTTTCGGGCGCTGCG
>DATDGG010000218.1:0-4212 GCA_036522235.1 Xanthobacteraceae bacterium | reverse complement strand
TGCGCCGTTTCAACCGCTTCTACACGCGGCAGATCGGCGTGTTGCGCAAGACGTTTCTCGACAGCCCCTACTCCTTGGGCGAGGCGCGCGTGCTTTACGAGATCGCCCGCGGCCGCGCGCCGACAGCGAGCGAGATCGGCCACGCGCTCGATCTCGACGCCGGCTATCTGAGCCGGCTATTGCGCAACTTCGAAAAGCGCGGGTTGATCCAACGAAGGGTGTCCGCAAGCGACGCCCGACGCAGCCACCTCAAGCTATCGGCGCGCGGCCGCAAGTCGTTCGTGCCGCTGGAGCGGCGTTCGCAGCGCGAGGCCACCGCGATCCTCGGCCGGCTCGCGCCTGCCGACCAGGCGCGTCTGCTCGCCGCGATGACCACGATCCAGGCGCTGCTCGGCGATGCGCCCCCCGCAGCGCCAAAGGCCGTGCGTCGATACGTGTTGCGCGCGCCGAGGTCCGGCGATTTCGGCTGGATGGTCCAACGCCACGCCGAGCTCTATGCGCAGGAATATGGTTGGACACAGCCGTTCGAGGGTCTATGCGCGCAGATCATCGCCGATTTCGTCAACAAATTCGACCGCAAGCGCGAACGCTGCTGGATCGCCGAGCTCGACCACGAGAGGGTCGGCTGCGTCTTCCTCGCCAAGGACTCGGAAACGGTCGCCCGGCTCCGTCTGCTGCTGGTCGAGCCCAAGGCGCGCGGGCTGGGGCTCGGCGCTCGGCTCGTCGAGGAATGCATTCGCTTCGCGCGCCGCGCCGGCTATGAAAAGATCACGCTATGGACCCACAGCGTGCTCACGGCCGCGCGTCATATCTATGAGAGAGCTGGATTCAAGCTCGTGCGCACCGAGCGACACCGAAGCTGGGGGCGCCCGGTGGTGAGCGAGCACTGGGACTTGGAATTGCGGTGACGCAATCGTGCCGTCGCAGGTCACACTGTGGCGCCCTTCGCCTTGGGCCTGCGCAAGTGCTCGTCGAGCCGTGGCATGATCTCGACGAAGTTGCAGGGACGGTAGCGGTAGTCGAGCTGATGCACGAGAATTTCGTCCCAGGCGTCCTTGCAGGCGCCGGGCGAGCCCGGCAGGCAGAAAATGTAGGTCGCATTGGCCACGCCCGCGGTCGCCCGCGTCTGGATCGCCGAGGTGCCGATCTTGCGGAAGCTCACCATCAGGAAGAGCGTCGCAAACGCCTCCATGCGCTTCTCGAACAGCGGCTCGACCGCTTCGGGCGTCACGTCGCGGCCGGTGAAGCCGGTGCCGCCGGTGGTGATGATCACATCGATCGCCGGCGCGTCGATCCATTCCTTGACGCGGGAGCGGATCGCGGCCGTGTCGTCGGCAACGATGGCGCGCCCGGCGAGCGTGTGGCCCGCCGCCGTGATGCGCTCGCAGAGGAGCGCGCCGGATTTGTCGTCGCCGAGCTCGCGCGTATCCGAGACGGTCAGCACCGCGATGCGCAGCGAAAGGAATTGTCGGCTGTCGTCGATCCCGGCCATCGCACCCTCAGGTAGGTAGTGTAGCCCGCATGAAGCCCTTGCGGAATGCGGGAACGGCCGTCCCGCATTTCATGCGGGCTACAGCTGCGATGCCCCGAATGTGTTGCAGCTTGCGACGGTGCCGCCCTTGAGGCCGGAATTGAACCAGCGCTGACGCTGTGCCGAGGTGCCGTGGGTAAAGGAATCCGGCACCGCATAGCCCTGCGCATTCTTCTGCAGCGTGTCGTCGCCGATCGCCGCCGCGGTGCGCAATGCCGCGTCGACATCGCCCGGCTCCAAAAGCTTCCATTGCTGATCCGAATGGTTCGCCCACACGCCCGCAAAGCAATCGGCCTGCAGCTCGACCTCGACCTGCAGGCGGTTGGCTTCGGCCTTGTTCGCCATCGCCTGCTGCTGCTGTTGCACCCGCGGCAACGTTCCGAGCAGCTTCTGCACGTGATGCCCGACCTCGTGGGCGATCACATAGGCTTGCGCGAACTCGCAGGATTTGCTGCCGGCGTCGCAGCCACGGAAGCGCGTCTGGATCTCGCGAAAGAACGAGGTATCGAGATACACTCTTTCGTCGATCGGGCAGTAGAACGGCCCCATGGCGCTGCGCGCCGCGCCGCAGCGCGCGTCGGTCGCGCCGCTATACATGACCAAGGTCGGGGCCCGATAGGTCATGCCGTTCTTGGCGAAAATGTCCTTCCACTCGACCTCGGTCGAGCCGAGGATGCGCGCCACGAAGCGGCCGCTCTCGTCCTGCGGCGTGCCGGTCGTGCGGTTGCGGGCGGGCGAGGGCATCTCGATCGGATTGCCGCCGCCGGAGATCAGCTCGGCGCCGCCGATGAGAAGCCGCGGATCGATGCCGAGCGCCCAGCCGACCAGACCCAGCACCACGACGGTGCCGATACCCAATCCGCCGCGGCCGCCCGGCAGACCGCCAAAGCCGCCACCGCCACCTTCTTGGCGGCGATCCTCGATATTGCTGCTTTCCGGAAGGTCATCCAATCGCATGACTAAGCCTCCTGGATCTCGAAGCCCGTGAGCTCAATCTTCCGGGCGGAGCGCGGCGCGCGGTATCGCGTTCCTTCTCGATATAGGTGCTCGGCACTTCTTGCCTAGCGCAAAATGCCGACTGATTAAGCCGATTTTTACCTTGCGGCGCCATCATGGGCTGCGTCGGTTGTAGGTCCCGCGTCGCCGACCGCGTCGCCTGAGTCAGAGTCCTGAATCATGGTTGTGTCGCGTCGCGGGGCGCCCAAGCGGGCGCCCCGCACAATTTACGAGTCGCCGCGTTCGGATCGCATTCTCGTCGGCGACTGTGTCGCGGAAATGTCGAAGCTCGCGGCCGAGAGCGTCGACCTCGTCTTCGCCGACCCGCCTTATAACCTGCAATTGCGCGGCGATCTCAAGCGCCCCGACGATTCCCGCGTCGACGCGGTCGACGACGACTGGGACAAGTTTTCAAGCTTCGCTGCCTATGACGACTTCACCCGCGCCTGGCTGCTCGCCTGCCGGCGCGTGATGAAGCCAGCCGCCACGCTGTGGGTGATCGGCTCCTATCACAACATTTTCCGGGTCGGCGCCATCCTGCAGGATCTCGGCTTCTGGATCCTCAACGACGTGATCTGGCGCAAGTCCAATCCGATGCCGAACTTTCGCGGGCGTCGTTTCACCAATGCGCACGAAACGCTGATCTGGGCGGCGCGCGGACCGGGCGCCAAGGCCTATACGTTCAACTATGAAGCCCTCAAGGCCGGCAACGAGGACGTGCAGGTGCGCTCCGACTGGACCCTGCCGCTCTGCACCGGCGAGGAACGGCTCAAGAATTCCGACGGCAAGAAGCTGCACCCGACCCAGAAGCCGCAGACCCTGCTCGCGCGCGTGATCCTCTCGTCCTCGCGGCCCGACGATCTGGTGCTCGATCCGTTCTGCGGCACCGGCACCACCGGCGCGGTGGCCAAGCAGTTGCGCCGCCGCTTCATCGGCGTGGAGCGCGACCGCGACTACGCGGCCGCGGCCGAAGGGCGCATTGCGGCCACGGTACCACTCCCGGCCGCGAGCCTCGCCCCGTTCGTGACCGCCCGCGAGGCGCCGCGCGTGGCATTCGCGGCACTCCTCGAGCGCGGGCTGTTGGCGGCCGGCACCGCTCTGGTCGACGCCAAGCGCCGGCATCGGGCCTTGGTGCGGGCCGACGGAGCCATCACGCTCATAGCTCGCGAAGACGGGCGTGAACGCCCTATGGCTCGCGAAGACGGGCGTGAACGCCCTTATGGCGAGACGGTCGGCTCGATCCATCGCATCGGCGCGCTGGCGCAGGGGCTCGAAGCCTGCAACGGCTGGGCCTTCTGGCACGTGGAAACCCCGAAGGGCCTCGTCTCGATCGACGCGCTGCGCGCGGAGGTGCGGGCCGACATGGGCGCGACCTGAGGCGAACACCAAGCTGGCGGAACGACGCCTTCGCAACGCGCCGGGGAGCTTGCGCGGGCGTAACGCGATTTCTACCTCATCTCTGTCGACGGCGAGGATTCCCCGATGGCCGCACAGACCTTGGCGCATGTCTTCGATCGTACCGGGAAAATAAGCCGTCCCTCCATTCTCCTGACCATGCGAGAAACCTGGTCGCTTCTCTCCTACTATCCGTCGGCGCCCGAGCCGGCCGAGCCGGCAGACGGCCGCGGTCACGTGGTGCTGCTGGTGCCTGCCTGGTTCACGACCGATGCGGTCAACGAACCGCT
>DATDGG010000217.1:0-6149 GCA_036522235.1 Xanthobacteraceae bacterium | reverse complement strand
GCGGGCTCGATTTCAAGGCCGCGCTGTTCTGGCTGTTCGTCGGCATCCCGCTCGCCTGGGGCGTCTGGATCACGCTGCTGAACGCACTGAAGATCTTCTGAGGCGTTTGAGGATCTACCTACCGTCCCCGCGAAAGCGGGGACCCAGCTCTCTTCGCAAAATGCCTTTGATGTGCGTCGATCCTGGCATTTTGCGAAGGGACTGGATTCCCGCTTACGCGGGAATGAGAAAACGATTTCTTCACACAGTCTCACGCGGGAATGAGCGGCAATTTGTTGCTCAATACCGGATGTGGCCCTGGACGTGGAACTTTGCGCCGCCGGTGAGGGACTGGGCGAGCGCGATCAGATCGTCAGCATAGATGTAAGCGATCCCGCCGATAATCAGAGCGAGCGCCAAGGCGGCCAGGATCGGCCGCCAATTGCGGCGCGCAGTCTCTAACCAGTCTTCGCTTTGGTCGGGAACCACGGTGCAAACGGATCGTACAGCCGGTAGTGGCGTTGCGACCTGGCAAAATCGGTGCCGTGCGACGGCACCACCGAGATATGCGGGCCGGCACGGCCGCTCCAGGTATCGGCCACGACTTGTGCCACGGGAATCGAGACCAGCGCGATGAAGAACGCTACCACCCAACGCATGCGTGCCCTACCCTGGTTAATTATTTTATTGCCGGTCGATATAAATACGCTGGGACGGCCACAAAAGTCCAAATACAGAATTGTAATATTCGCATCCCGCAGTGCAGCATGTGCAGCGCATCATCGCGGCTTGCCCGGGCACGTCAAGCGTTGCACAGTTCGACCACTCCATGCGGGAGAAAAAAGCATGTCGGGCGCCAAAGGCTTGTCGATCGCGCCGGCAACCGCAATGCTGATGGCGCTTATGTTGGTGGTCTTGCTGCCGGCGGTGCAGGGCGCCCGCGCCGAGGAGGCCGCCGACTTTTACCGCGGCCGCACCATCAATGTGATCGTCGGCTTCGGGGCGGGCGGGGGCTACGACACCTATGCGCGGCTGCTCGCCCACCATCTCGGCAATCACATTCCCGGCCAGCCCAATGTCGTGGTGCAGAACATGGAGGGGGCGGGCAGCGTGCGCGCCGCCAACTACGTCTATGCCGTTGCGCCCAAGGACGGCACCGTGATCGCGGCCGTCAACCAGAACATGCCGATGTACCAGATGCTCGGCGGCGCCGGCGCGCAATTCAACTCAGCCGAGATCAACTGGCTCGGCAGCATGGCCTATTCCAACGGCACGCTCTACACCTGGGCAGGCTCCGGCATCACGACGCTCGACGATGCCAAGACGCGCGAGGTACCGCTCGGCGGCGTCGGCACGACCTCGGATTCCTATATCTATCCGACCCTCATCAACGGCCTCCTGGGCACACGCTTCAAGGTGATCAACGGCTACGCCGGCACCAAGGAGATTCACCTGGCGATGGAACGCGGCGAGGTGATGGGCCGCGGCGGCAATACCTGGGCGAGCGTGCTGAGCACCAATCAGGATTGGGTCACCGCGCAGAAGATCAACCTCCTGGTCCAGATCGGCTTCAAGGTCGAGCCCGAAATCCCGCAGGTGCCGCTGCTCATCGACCTGGTGAAGACCGCGCCGGAGAAGCAGATCGTCACGGTGGTGACGCTGCCGACCGCGCTCGGCTACACGCATTGGCTCGCCCCGGACGTTCCGCCGGCGCGGATGGCGCTGCTGCACGCGGCCTATGACGCCACCATGCAGGACAAGGCCTTCCTCGACGAGGCCGGCAAGCACGCCATGATGATCCGCCCACAACGCGGCGCCGAGATCGAGGCCCTGATCAAGCAGGCGGCCGCCGTGCCCAGGCCGGTGCTGGAGCGCACCGCGCAATTGCTGGGCTGGCAGAAGTAGCGTCAACCTCCCACCTGTCATGCCCCGCGCAAGCGGGGCACCCAGTAATCCGAAACGCCGGTTTCAAATCGAAAGGTCGGTGGCTACCGGGTCGCCTTCTTTCGCTGGCGATGACAGACGGAGAGTCATTAATGTTTCGCCGGCGCCGGCGCGGCGCTCGCGACCTTGTCGGTCGGCGACCAGCCGCCGCCGAGCGCCTGGAACACGCTCACCGCCGCCAGCAGCCGGGCGAGCTGCACCTGCGCCAGCTGATCCTCGGCCTGGAACAAGCTCTGCTCGACCTGCAACAGGCTGACCAGGTTAACGGTGCCTTCGCGCAACTGCTGCTCGGACAGGTAGAACGCCATCTGCGAGGCGAGCACGACCTCGCGCTGCGCCTTCTCCTGCAGGCTCGTCTGCTGCAGGGCGATCAGGGCCTTCTCGACGTCGGAGAAGGCCGAGAGCACGGCCTTGCGATACTGCTGCAGGAACTGCTGGCGCTGGCCGAGCTGCAGATCGAGCTGGCCAGCCAGCAGGGCGCCGTCGAAGATCGGCTGGGTGGCGCTCGCGGCGGCGGTGTAGAACCAGGCGCCCGGCCCGAACAGCGACTTCAACGCCGCGCTCTGGAACCCGGTCTGGGCGGTCAGCTCGATGGTGGGGAAGAAGGCGGCGCGCGCCGCATTGACGCTGTAATTGGAGGCGGCGAGCTGCGCCTCGGCCTGGCGCAGATCCGGCCGCTGATTGAGGAGCTCGGACGGCAGGCCCGGCGTCACCCGCGGAATGCTGGTCTGCATCATCGAGCCGCCATGCGCCACCAGCCGCTCGGGCGCGCGCCCAACCAGCAGCGCCAGCGCGGCCAAATTCTGCTCCATTGTCTGCTCGATCGGCGGGATCTGGGCGCGCAGCGACGCCACCAGGCTCTGCTGCTGGGCGACGTTGACCTGCGACACCGTTCCGGCGTTGAACTGCTGCATGATCAGGTCGAGGATGCGATTGGAATCGTCGAGGTCCTTGTGCAGGATCTTGAGACGGTCCTGCGCGGCCAGGATGGTAAAGTAGGTCGAGGCCACGGTGGTGATGGCGGTCAGCGTCACCACTTCGCGATTGTAGCGGCTGGCGACCGCGCTCTCCTCGGCGGCCGTCAAGGTCGACTGGCCCTTGCCCCAGAAATCGAGCACGTAGCTGGCGCTGAGCGAGCTCGCAAAGAGATGCGAGACGCCGCCGCCTCCCCCGCCCCCGCCGGTCTGGCTCGACGACTTCGAGGACGAGGCGCTGTTGACGAGATTGACGAGCGGAAACAATGGAGCGCCCGCGATCTTCACCTGCGCGTCGGCCTGCTCGATCTGCGCCACCGCGACCGCGATGTCGAAATTGTGCGCCTGCGCCTCCTCGATCAGCGTGACCAGCTCGCGCGAATGAAAGCCGCGCCACCAATCGAGCTTCGGCACCGCGGCATCCGCGGCGCCGTGCGCGGCCCGGTATTTGGCGGGCGTGTCGAGGGCAAGCTCCGGCGTCACGGATTCCAGCATGCAGCCGGACAAGATGTGAATGAGACAAAGAATGCCGACGATCGGGGCCGCGCCGCCGATCCGGGTACCGATGACGCGAGGCCATGCAGAATCACCGCGATTCTGATGCACCTGACGCATGCGAGGAACTCCCCCAACTGTCCGCACGTTCCGCAACGCTTGCGACCAACGCCCGCGACCCTGCCCCGTTGCGACTTTGCGGTTAATTTCGCCCGCAGGCAATGGGTCTGGCCGCGCTCTGCACAGGCTCAAAGCTCAATTGTGGCAGGGCATTCCGGGCGGCAAGACGCGCGGGTCGACCTCGACGCCGCCGTCGCGCAGGCGCAGCCCTACGACCGCAGATGTCATCTGACACTTGTCATCTGCTCAGGCCCTTTGCGGCGAGCTCATCCAGATACTCTTTCCAGAAGGCATCCCGCCTGCGGCCGAGCGTCATGAGATAGTCCCAGCTATAGATGCCGGTCGAATGCATATCGTCGAAGACCGGGCGCACCGCGTAATTGCCGACGGTCTGGAGCTCCAGGATGGCGACATTGCGCTTGCCGGGGACGGTCTTGCGCTCGTCGGGCGCGTGGCCCTGCACCTCGGCGCTGGGACTGCGCACCCGCAGATACTCGGCCGGAAGATCGAAGCGCTCGCCATTGTCGAAAGCGATGGTCAGCGTCTTGCGGTCCTTGTGCAGCCGCAGCTCGGTCGGCCAGGGGGATGTGTCGGTCATGGAAGCATCGTAGCCCGCATGGGGCGCAGCGCAATGCGGGACGGCGGCCCCGGATTTCGCTTTGCTCCATCCGGGCTACAGACAAGGCCCGCTCAATACCCGGTTTCGCGGTGGCCCAAGGCCGAGATGGCGGCGCGCTCGGGCGGCGGATCGACGTGGAAATCGATCACGCAGACGCCGCCCTGCTTGAGGATGGCGACGCCCTCCTCCAGCGCCGGCTTCACGTCGGCGGCCTTGGTGATCGGGCCGATACCGACCGCGCCCTGCGCCTCGGCGAGCTTGGCGATGTCGGGGTTGGGGTTTTCCATGCGCAAGCCGATCCAGCGGTTCTTGGTCTCGCGTCCGCGCGTGCGCGCGACCGTATCCTGATGCAGCTCGTCATTGAAGTAGGAGCGATTGTTGTTGATCAGGAGCAGGAGAGGGATGCGATGGCGCGCGGCGGTCCAGACCGCGGTCGCACCCATGCAGAAATCGCCGTCGCCGAGCATCGCGACGGCGTAGCGGCCCTGCTCGTAGAGCCCGACCGCGGCGCCGACCGAGAGGCCGGGCCCGGAGCCGAGCCCGCCGCCGCCATCCTTGCCGAGATACGTCATCCCGCTCTCGATCGGCCAGACATCGAACGGCCAGCCGCGGCCGAGCGTGCAGAACGAGACCTTGTCGGGATCGTTGAACTCCGCCCGCAACGTCGAGGCGATCTGCTCCATGGTGATCATGCCGCTGTCGCCGCCGCGCGGCTTGCCGGGCTCGCGCGCCTTCCACGGCGCCTTGGCGTTGCCCGGCCCCAGCGCTTCAACCAATTCGGCGACCGCGGCATCGCCGGTCGTCGCCATCATCACGTCGACGGTCGGCAGCGCCTGATATTCCATGTTGGCGCCGGTATGGAGCGCCTGGTCGAGGTTCGCGGCAATGACCTTGGCGGTGACCTTGCCGACATTCCTGGCCTGGCGCAGCGCGCCGCCGAGATCCGCCCAGTCGAGCGCGACGATCAGATCAGCCTCGCACAGGAGCTCACGCGCGGGCTTGCCGAGCACGTTGAACGGCGGCACGTAGTGGGCCGGATGATCGCTCGGGAACGCGGCGCCCTGCTTGAGATCGGTGAGCACGCAGGCTCCGAGCCGTTCGGCGATACGAATGCGCGCCTGCCAGAATTGCGGCTTGCGCGATCCGCGCCCGAACATGACCACCGGGCGCTCTGCCCGCGCGATGAGCGCCAGCGCCTCCTCGACCGCCTCCTTCGCGGGCCGCGGCGGCGCCGGCGGCTTGAAGCGCGCGAGGTCGGGCCATTCCGGCTCCTTGTCGAGGCGGGATTCCTGGAAGCCGGCGTCGAGACAGATATAGACCGGCGCGGTCGGGGCCGAGCGCGTCGCCAGATTGGCGCGCGTCATCGATTCCACCAGCGCCTGCGGCGAGGTCGGCTGGTCGTCCCATTTGATGATGGAGCGGATATAGGCGCCCTGATCGCGCGAGGTATGGATCCAGTCGATCCAGGGACGGCGCTTCTCGGCATCGACCGGGCCGGTCGCGCCCAGCACCATCATGGGCACGCGGTCGCACCAGGCATTGAACAGTCCCATCATGCCGTGCAGCAGCCCGACATTGCTGTGCAGCACGCAGCCCATGGGCTCGCCGGTCGCCTTGGCATAGCCGTGCGCGACCGCGACCGCATGATCCTCGTGCAGGCAGAGCAGGATGCCGGGATTCTCGTTGCCCAGATGATTGACGAGGCTGTCATGCAGCCCGCGATAGCTCGCGCCCGGGTTGAGGCTGAGATAACGAATGCCGCAGCGGCGCAGCATCTGCGCCGCGATGTCGCTGCCCCAGGCGACCTTGTCGTCGGGCTTTCCTTCCGGCTTATCCAACAGCATCTGCTACCCCTTCGAGCCACGCTAACGCGCCCCCTCGTAGCCCGCATGGAGCGTCAGCGCAATGCGGGACGGGCGATCCCGGATTACGCTTCGCTCCATCCGGGCTACGGCTTCGTAGCCCGCA
This sequence comes from Xanthobacteraceae bacterium, assembly GCA_036522235.1. Lineage (GTDB taxonomy): Bacteria > Pseudomonadota > Alphaproteobacteria > Rhizobiales > Xanthobacteraceae > VAZQ01. Next base: position 50 of record DATDGG010000217.1, on the reverse strand, counting down.
TGAAGCTCTTGCGGAATGCGGGACCGCCGTCCCGGATTACGCTACGCTCC
>DATDGG010000216.1:0-7242 GCA_036522235.1 Xanthobacteraceae bacterium | reverse complement strand
AACCGTCTCCACCAAAGTCAGGTCCGGTTGCTCGGCAATCAGGGCCAAGACCTCGGCCGCGAACTCTTCCAGCGGAGAAATGCTTCCGCCGCGCGGCTTCGCCGCGGCGATCCTCCTTTCGCGCCAGCGCTGCAGCCACTTCACCGCCGAGCTCACGCTCACCTCGAAACGTTCGGCCGCCTCGCGTCGCGACGCTCCCGTTTCCACGGCTTCGATAACGCGTTCCCGCAGGTCACCAGAATAGGCCTTCGGCATCGCCAGCCCCCTAAAGGAGAATCAATGCGCAGAGACTCGCTCATCCGCAATCCTTTGGGAATCCCGCCGATTCACATCGGTCGGGAACCGCTTTAGAGCGCATTCCGTTGAGATAGAATCGGATTCTGATCGGTCGGTGGCGGAATGCGCCCTAGCTTCTTTGCGTTTGTCGCATTTTCCGCACCGAACCGGCGTCCACTTCGGCGGAAAATGCTCTAATGCATCACTTTGCCTATCGGGCCGGCGTCCTGCACGCCGAGGCGGTCGATCTCGCCGCGCTCGCGGCACGGGTCGGCACCCCGTTCTATTGCTATTCCACCGCCACTATCGAGCGCCACTACCAGGTGTTCGTCGGCGCTTTCGCGGATGTGAGCGCGCTCGTCTGCTACGCCATGAAGGCAAACTCGAATCAGGCGGTCATCACCACGTTGGCGCGGCTCGGCGCCGGGGCGGACGTGGTCTCGGAGGGCGAGCTCAAGCGGGCGCGCGCGGCCGGCATCCCACCGCACAAGATCATGTTCTCCGGTGTCGGCAAGACCGCGCACGAGCTCGCGCTCGCGGTCGACGAAGGCATCCTGTGCGTGAACGTCGAATCGGAGGCCGAGCTCGAACTGCTGTCCGCGATCGCGCGGCAGAAGGGCCGCGTCGTGGATGTCTCGTTGCGGGTCAATCCGGACATCGACGCCCGCACCCATGCCAAGATCGCGACCGGCAAGGCCGAGAACAAGTTCGGCATCCCGATCAGCCGCGCCCGCGAAGTCTATGCCCGCGCCGCCAAGCTGCCGGGCCTCAAGGCGACCGGCGTCGACACGCATATCGGCAGCCAGATCACCGACCTGGCGCCGTTTGACGATGCCTTCGCGCTGCTCTCCGAGTTCGTGCGCGTGCTGCGTAACGACGGCCATTCCATTTCGCATCTCGATCTCGGCGGCGGGCTCGGCATCCCCTATCGCGACGACAACGAGCCGCCGCCCCATCCGGACGCCTATGCGGCCATGGTGAAGCGCGCGACGCGCGATCTCGGCTGCACCCTGATTTTCGAGCCGGGGCGGCTGATCGTCGGTAATGCGGGGATTTTGCTCACCCGCGTTCTCCATCTCAAGCGTGGCGAGGCCAAGACCTTCGTCATCGTCGACGCCGGCATGAACGATCTCATCCGTCCGACCCTCTACGAGGCCCATCACGAGATCCGCCCGGTGCGCGAGGCAGACCCGCGCGCGCCGCGGATCGTGGCCGATGTGGTCGGCCCGGTCTGCGAATCGGGCGATTTTCTGGCGCTCGCGCGCGATATGGCGGAGCCCGCGCCTGGCGACCTCTTGGCGATCATGTCGGCCGGCGCCTATGGGGCGGTCCAGGCCGGCACCTACAATACGCGGCCCTTGGTGCCGGAAGTGCTTGTGCGGGAAGGGGAATGGGCGTTGGTCCGGCCCCGGCTCGACGCCGAGGCTTTGATCGGGTTCGATCGCCTGGCACCGTGGCAGTAAATCTCTCAATAAATCGCGGATAAAATCGCCTCGCTGCGCGGGCTGAACGCTTTCCCCATGCCGGCGTTTTGATCAGGGTGCCTTTGATTTGCCTGGTGGTTCGGCTTCCCTGCCGTGGTAGGGTAAGCAAAGTGGCAGATTCTAGCGGCAGGAGATGCGCTTGAACGATCGTGCCCAGGAAAGCGCCAGATCAGGCAACGCGGTGACAGGCAACGCCATTTCGAACAAACGCGACGGAGACGCCCTCCTGGCGCGCGCGCTCGGTCGTGCCCGCTCGGTGCTGCTGTGGGAGCGCCTGTGGCCGGCTTTGGCGGCGCCCGCGACCGCCATCGGCCTATTTCTCGCGGTGTCGTGGCTTGGGGTCTGGCTGTGGCTGCCGCCCGTCGGCCGCGCCATCGGGCTTTGCGTGTTTTCGCTGCTGGCCATCGCCGCGACGGTGCCGCTGATCCGGCTGCGCTTTCCGACCCGGGAAGATGGTTTGCGGCGCCTCGATAGCCAATCCGGCCTTCCGCATCGGCCGGCGACCACGATCGCGGACGACATCGCTGCCCCTGCCACCGACCCGACCTCGGTGGTGCTGTGGCGCGCCCATATGGAGCGCGCCTTGCGGGCCGCCCACCAGCTCAAGGCCGGTCAACCGGCGCCAGGCCTGGCCCGGCGCGATCCGCTCGCGCTGCGGGCGCTCGTCCTGCTGCTCGCGGTCGCGACCTTCGTGGCCGCCGGCGGCGAGCGGGCGCGGCGCATCGCCGCCGCCTTCGACTGGCAGGGCGTGATGGCGCCGGCCAATTTCCGGGTTGACGCCTGGGTCAACCCGCCGACCTATACGGGCAAGCCGCCGGTGATCCTCGCCGGTCTGCGGCCCGGCGAGGCGACGCCGAACGCGCCGGCCGCGCCGCTGGCGGTGCCGGCCGGCAGCACGCTCGTCATCCGGGCGACCGGCGACGTCCATCTCGACGTCGCGGTGAGCGGCGGCCTGGTCGATCCGAGCGCCGCGCCCGAAGGTCAAAAATCCCTCGCGCCGAAATCTTCCCCGTCGAGCAATCCGCCGAAAGGCACCGAGGAGCGCCGCTTCACCATCAACGATGCGGGCAGCGCCACCGTCCGCGGCGCCGGCGCCAGTGACGTAACCTGGCAGTTCACCGCTATACCGGACCGCCCGCCGACGATCGTGCTCACCAAGGATCCGGAAGTTGACGGGCGCAACCTGAAGCTCTCCTACAAGGTCGAGGACGACTACGGGGTCGTCGACGCGCGCGCGACCTTCAAGCTGAAGAACGAAGCGCCCACTGGCCAAGCGCCTACTGGCCAATCGGCGCCGCGTGCGCTGTACGAAGCGCCGGAGTTTCCGTTGGCCCTGCCGCAGGCGCGTACCCGCAACGGCGTCGGCCAGACAGCCAAGGATTTGAGCGAGCACCCGCTCGCGGGCGCCAAGACCGTCATGACGCTCGTGGCCAAGGACGAAGCCGGCAATGAAGGCAAGAGCGAGCCGGTCGAGGTGCGCCTGCCGGAACGGCCGTTCTCCAAGCCGATGGCGCGCTCCCTGATCGAGCAACGGCGCATTCTTGCGCTCGACGGCGACGCCCAGGCGCGCGTGCTCACCGCGCTCGATGCGCTGACGCTCGCGCCCGATCGCTTCAACATGGAGAGCAAGGTCTATCTCGGCCTGCGCTCGATCTTCTGGCAGCTCGCCCACGCCAAGAGCGATGACGGGCTGCGCGAGGTCGTGACCCGCCTGTGGGACATGGCGGTCAATCTCGAGGACGGCAACATGTCCGAAGCGCAGCTGGCGCTGCGCAACGCGGAAGAGGCCTTGCGCCAGGCGCTGGAGCGCGGCGCCAGCGACGAGGAGATCAAGCGCCTCACCGACGAATTGCGGGCGGCGCTCGACAAGTTCATGCAGGCTCTCGCCGAGCAGATGCGGCAGAATCCGCAGCAGCTGGCGCGTCCGCTCGATCCCAATGCGCAGAGGATGCGGCCGCAGGATCTGCAGAGCATGATCGATCGACTGGAGCAGATGGCGCGCTCCGGCGCCCGCGACGCCGCGCGCCAATTGCTGCAGGATCTGCAGGCGATGCTGGACAACCTGCAAATGGCGCAGCCCGGCCAGATGCAGAACGATGACGCCGACGACGAGATGCAGGCGATGCTCGACGAGCTCGGCGACATGATCCGCCAGCAGCAGGAATTGCGCGACAAGACCTTCGAGCAGGGCCAGGATCAGCGCCGGCAACGCGGCCAGCAGGGTCAGCGCGGCCAGCAAGGGCAGCAGAATCAGCAGGGCCAGCAAGGCCAACGTGGCCAGCAGCGCGACCAGAACGGGATGGGCGACCTGCAGCACCAGCAACAGGCGTTGCGCGATCAGCTCAAGAAGCTGCTCGAGGAAATGCGCAAGCGTGGCATGGGCCAGCAACCCGGCCAGGAGAAGGGTCAAGAGCAGGGTCAGGGGCAGGGGCAAGGCCAGCAGCTCGGCGAGGCCGGCGAAGCCATGGAGGACGCGCAAGGCCAGCTCGGGCAGGGCAATGCCGACGGTGCGGTCGACTCGCAGGGCCGCGCGCTCGATGCGCTGCGCCGTGGCGCCCAGAGCATGGCGCAGGCGATGCAGCAACAGCAGGGCATGGGCCCCGGCCGTCCAGGCGGGCCGGGCCGTCCGGGTCGCGCCGGCCGCTTCGGCGCCCCCCCGCGCGCCGACCAGGAAACCGATCCGCTGGGCCGGCCGCTACGCGGCCGCGACTACGGCGACGACCAGACCGTCAAGGTTCCGGGCGAGATCGACGTGCAACGCGCACGCCGCATTCTCGAGGAATTGCGCCGGCGCTTCGGCGAGATCGCGCGCCCGCAGCTCGAGCTCGACTATATCGAGCGGTTGCTCAAGGACTACTGATCGCGCGGGCGTTCCGCCGTTTTGGAAGGCCGGTAGCGTTATCGCCGCGCGTCGGCGCGGCTCGCCAGCGCGTTATTGACGGCTGCCCGAATGGTCGCGAGCGTGAACGGCTTGGTGATCACGTCGTGGATCAGGTGATTGAGACCGGTGGCGCGCTCGCGCTGATCCGCATAGGCGGTCATCAGCAGGATGATGACGTCGGGATAATCGCGCGCCGTCGCCAGCGCCAGCGCGATGCCGTCCATCACCGGCATGCGAATGTCCGTGAGCAGCAGCTCGAAGGCGCCCTGCTTACGCGCCAGCATGTCGAGCGCTTCGGCGCCGTCATTCGCCGTCATGACGTCATGGCCGTCCTGCAGCAGCGCGCGCGCGATCAGGCTGCGGACATCGTCCTCGTCCTCTGCGATCAGGATGCGTGCCAATTGCGCCTCACTCGCTGCTGACGCCGAGGTCGCGGCGGTTGAAGAAGCGCACCTGCACGTCGCGCGTCTCGGGCGGCGGCGAGGCGAGCCGCGATTGGAAGGCCAGCGTCTCGCCGGGCCCGAGCAGGCTGCGGCTCGGTAGCGCCGTCCAGGTGTAGATTTCGTTCCCAACCTCGTTGCGGACCGCAAAGCGCAGCCGCGGGATCTCGACGAAACGTTTGGTCGCGCTCACGATCCGCCCCTGGACCAGCAACACCGGCACGCCTTCTTGCGTCTGCGTCGCGGTGGTGACGTCGGTGATCACGAGGCCGCGCACGTTGACCGGCAGCCCGATGGCCCCGTAAAACGCCGCGGTCTGCGGCAGGATTCGCACGATTTCGGCGCGCCAGGCGAGCAGGCCCAGATCGATGAGGACGAGCCCCAGGATCATGGTGGGGAGCGCGGTCAGCGGCAAGCCGAAGCGCCGTTTGCGGGCCTGCTCCAAGGCGCGGCGGGCCGCGACCGATTCGATGTCTTCGGCCTGAACTGGCTCTGCTACCGCTTCGTGCTCGATCGGGGCCAGCGCGGGGGACTCGACAACGGGCATCGGCGGCCCGGAAAGTGCATCGTCGGCCGGGTTCGCCGAATCGGCTGCCGTCATCGCGGGCGCGTCGGCCCCGAAGGCGGCCTCATTGGGATCGCTCGCTTCGCCGCCGGTTTGGCCCGGCGCCGCGAGGTCTTCGGGCCAACCGTCCGGGGGCAGGGCGTCGCTCGGCCCCCCGGCGGCGAATTGCGCCATATCGGCCCGGTGGGATGCGGCGATCTCGGCCAGATCTGCGGTATTGGCGGCGAACCAGACGGTCCGGCAACGCACGCATCTGACCGATCGCCCCGTCGGTCCCACTGCGGACGGGTCGACGTGATAGGAGGTGGTGCAATTGGGACAGACGATCAGCATCGGCCACTCGCCGCAAATAGCTGCCGCGGAGCCTAGCAGCCGATCCGTTAACGGATCGGAAACCATGTCGGTGCCCATGTTGTGGGCGTGCGCCCGGCGGGTCGGCTGGCAGGCCGTTCCGTTGGAGGTATTTATTTACCGAGAGATGGGTGCGCGGCGCCGCGAGTGGATGGGGCCCGGCTGATCGCAGTTCCGCGGGTGAGAAGTCAGGTATCGCGGCCGCTGATATAAACGCGAATCAGGGGGCGGCGCCTATCTGGGCTGTGGCGGCAGGAGCCAGCCATCGGAGAGGCACGTGGTTCGATTCGAGAATGTCGGCTTACGCTATGGGCTTGGACCGGAGATCCTGCGCGATCTGACGTTCCGGATCGATACGCATTCGTTCCAATTCCTGACCGGGCCTTCGGGCGCGGGCAAGACTTCGCTCCTGCGCATGCTCTTCCTCTCGCTGCGGCCGACGCGGGGTCTCATCACGCTGTTCGGCCACGACATCGCCACGCTCAGCAAGGACGCGCTCGCCCCGCTGCGCCGGCGCATCGGCATCGTGTTTCAGGATTTTCGCCTGCTCGACCACATGACCACCTATGAGAATGTCGCGCTGCCGTTCCGCGTGATGGGCCGCAGCGAGGAGACCTTTCGCGAGGAAGTGGTCGAGCTCCTGCACTGGGTCGGTCTCGGCGACCGGATGTGGGCGCTGCCGCCGATTCTCTCCGGCGGCGAGAAGCAACGCGCCGCGATCGCGCGCGCCGTGATCGCGCGACCGCAGCTGCTGCTCGCAGACGAGCCGACCGGCAATGTCGATCCCGATCACGCCCAGCGCCTATTGCGGCTGTTCATAGAGCTCAACAAATCGGGCACCTCGGTGCTGCTCGCCACCCACGATATCGCGCTGATGGATCAGTATGATGCCCGCCGGCTCGTACTGCATGAAGGTCGGCTGCATGTCTATGATTGATACCGGCATCGGGGCGGACGCGTCCCGTCAGGGCGAGGAGGCCGCGGGCGCCGAGGACATGCCGCTGCCGCGGTTCGAGACGCCGATCGTGCCCAGGGCGACCGTCGCCGGGCGCGCGCTGATCGCGGTCATCGCCATCATGACCTTTCTGGCCTCGATCACGATCGGCGCCGTCGTGCTGCTGCGGACGGCGGCGGGCGATTGGCAGGCCGATCTGGCGCGCGAGGTGACGATCCAGATTCGCCCGGTCGCGGGCCGCGATATCGAATCCGATATCGGCAAGGCCGCCATCATCGCCCATTCGATTG
>DATDGG010000215.1:0-7014 GCA_036522235.1 Xanthobacteraceae bacterium | reverse complement strand
ATGCGCATCGCCGAAATGCCGCAGGTCGAAACGATCGTGATGCCGTCGGGCGGCCCCGTCTGGGGCGGCGTCGGCGAGCCCACGATCGCGGTGGCGGCGCCGGCGGTGCTCAACGCGATCGCGGCCGCGACCGGCAAGCGCATCCGCGCGATGCCGCTGAAGAACACCGACCTGCGGTCGGTCTGAGCCAATCGGGCGGCGGCGCGCCGCGTCGCCGCCCGCCTCGCCGATATCGACGGAATGGGAGGACCCCAGAATGATCTCGCTATCCATCAATGGCCAATCGCATAGCGCCGACGTGGAAGACTCGACGCCCCTGCTGTGGGTGTTGCGTGACACCATCGGCATGACCGGCACCAAATACGGCTGCGGCATTGCGCAATGCGGCGCCTGCACGGTGCATGTCGACGGGGTCGCGATGCGCTCCTGCTCGATCCCGGTCGCCGCAGTCGCCGGCAAGCAGATCACCACCATCGAAGGCCTCGCGGTCGGCGGCAAGCTTTCTGCCGTGCAGCAAGCCTGGCTCGACCACGACGTGCCGCAATGCGGCTATTGCCAGAGCGGCATGATCATGGCGGTGACGGCGCTGCTCAAGGAGAAGCCCAAGCCCACCGACGCCGACATCGACGCAGCGATCACCAATATCTGTCGCTGCGGCACCTATCAACAAATTCGCGCGGCCATCCACGCCGCCGCCAACGCGTGACCGGGGAGGCCACCATGACCTATATGCCGCGCATGAATCGCCGCGCTTTCGTGGTCGGTGCCGCCGTCGCCGGTGGCGGACTGGCGCTCGGCTTCGAGCTTCCGTTCGGCCCGCAGGAAATACGCGCCGCCGACGGTCCGCCTGAGGTCAATGCCTGGGTGGTGATCCGGCCCGACGACACCGTCGTGATCCGGGTCGCCCGCTCCGAGATGGGCCAGGGCACGCTCACCGGGCTCGCGCAGCTGGTCGCCGAGGAGCTCGAATGCGACTGGTCGAAGGTCACCACCGAGTTCCCGACCCCCGGGCAGAACCTCGCGCGCAAGCGCATCTGGGGCAACATGCAATCGACCGGCAGCCAGGGCATCCGCCAATCGCACGAGTATGTCCGCCAGGGCGGCGCCGCTGCCCGCCTGATGCTGATCCAGGCCGCCGCCAATGAGTGGAAGGTGCCCCCTTCCGAATGCAGCGCCGCGAACGGCATCATCACGCATGCGGCGTCCGGGCGCAGCACCAGCTTCGGCAAGGTGGCGGAAGCCGCCGCCAAGCTCGAGGCGCCCAAGGACATCAAGCTCAAGGACCCGAAGGACTGGAAGATCGCCGGCAAGGGCGTCAAGCGGCTCGACACCTATGACAAGCTGATCGGCAAGCAGGTCTACGGCATCGACATCAAGATGCCCGGAATGCTGATCGCGACCGTCAAGGCCTGTCCGGTCAACGGCGGCAAGCTGAAGAGCCTTGACGCCGCCAAGGTGGCGGGCATGCCTGGCGTCAAGAAGGTCATGAGCATCGACGACAACGCGGTCGCGGTGGTCGCCGACACGTTCTGGCACGCGAAGACCGCGCTCGACGCGCTGCCGGTCACCTGGGACGAGGGCGAGAGCGCCAAGGTGTCGAGCGCCACGATCGCGGAGTTCGTCAAGACCGGACTTGCCGCCGACCAGGCCTTTATCGGCAACAAATCCGGCGATGCTCCGGCCGCCATCGCGGGCGCCGCCAAGAAGATCGAGGCGGTCTACAACTATCCGTTCCAGCACCACGCCACGATGGAGCCGATGAACGTCACCGTGCGCTTCACGGCCGACCGCTGCGAGGGCTGGGGTCCGACCCAGAATGCCGAAACGGCGCTCGCATCCGTCATCGAAGCGGCCGGCCTGCCGGCTGAGAAATGCGACTTCTACAAGACCCAGAACGCCGGCGGCGGTTTCGGCCGGCGCGGGCGCGCCGACTTCGTGCGGCAGGGCGTCCTGATCGCCAAGGAGATGCCGGGCACGCCGATCAAGTTGATCTGGACGCGCGAGGAGGACTTCACGCATTGCACCTACCACCCGATCACGCAATGCCAGATGACCGGCGCGCTCGATGCCAACAACAACCTGGTCGGGCTGCATATGCGCATTGCCGGCCAGTCGATCCTGGCCTCGCTCGCGCCGCAGAACCTGCAGAACGGCATGGACCCGGTGGTGTTCCAGGGCCTGTCCGCCAACGCGCCGGACGGCGCGTTCGGCTACAATATTCCCAACGTGCTCATCGACCATGCGATGCGCAACACCCACCTGACGGCGGGCTTCTGGCGCGGCGTCAACGTCAATCACAACGCGATCTACACCGAATGCTTCATGGACGAGATCGCCAAGGCGGTCGGCCAGGATCCGCTCGCGTTCCGCCGCAAATACCTCAAGCCGAAAAACCTCGCGGTGGTCAATGCGGCGGCCGAGAAGGCCGGCTGGGGCACGCCGCCCCCGCAAGGCGTCTTCCGCGGTCTCGCCCAATACCACGGCTATGCAACCTACTCGGCCGCGGTCGCCGAAGTTTCGATCACCAATCAGGGCCGCGTGAAGATCGAGCGGATCGTGGTGGCGCTCGATCCGGGCACGGCCGTCAATCCGGCGCAGATCGAGCGACAGGCGGCGGGCTCGTTCGTGTATGGCCTTTCGGCGCTGCTCTATGGCGAGATCACCGTCAAGGACGGCGCCGTGGAGCAGAAGAACTTCGACACCTACAACCTCATGCGCATCGCCGAAATGCCGAAGGTCGAGGTGATCCTGATGCCCTCCGGCGGCTTTTGGGGTGGTATCGGCGAGCCCACGATTGCGGTCGCGGCGCCCGCAGTCCTCAATGCGATCGCGGCGGCAACCGGCAAGCGGGTGCGCTCGGTGCCGCTCAAGAGCACCGACCTGCGGTCGGTCTGAGCCAATCGGGCGGCGGCGCGATGCGTCGCCGCCCTCTCTTGCTGCGAGGCCTACGATGACGCGTAGATGCCGGGCTATGGTCGTGATTTCCGTGCTGTCGCTTGCGGTTCCGGCCGCCGCGCAGGTGCCGCCGCTGGCCCCGGCGGAACGATACGGGACGCCCATCGGCAGCGCGGGCTTCCCGCCGCCCGGCGCGTCGTCCTGCTCGGGCTGCCACCCAGCATCTGTATCGGTCGACACCTCGGCGGGCCGGCTGATCGGCCGCAATTCCTCCGACATCGTCACCGCGGTACAAGCGTTCCGCTCCGGGCAGCGTCCGGCGACCGTCATGGACCGCATCGCCAAGGGTTTCACCGACGACGAGATCAAGGCCATCGCGGATTGGTATGGCGCGCAAAAGTAAGTGAGAGGAGAATCATGATCCGCTCCCATAGCCGACGTGACTTTCTCAAGACTGCGGCCGCCGGCGCCTCCGCGGCGGCGCTGCCGATGCCGGCGCTGGCGCAAGCTTCCGGCGGTCGCATCGTGGTGGTGGGCGGCGGCTTTGCGGGCGCGACTTGCGCGCGCGCGCTGCGGCGGCTCGACCCGCGCACGGCCGTCACTTTGGTCGAGGCGAGCCAGACTTTCACGGCTTGTCCGTTCAGCAACGAAGTCATTGCCGGGCTGCGCGAGATCAAGGAACAACAATTCGACTACAAGAAGGTCGCGGCCGACGGGGTCGTCATGGCGTTCGATGCGGCGACCGCAGTCAATCCGCAGACCCGCATGGTGACGCTCGCGAGCGGCGCGACGCTTCGCTACGACCGTCTGGTGCTGGCCCCGGGGGTCGATCTGCGTTTCGATGCCGTCCCCGGCTACACCGAGGCTGCCAGCGAGCGTATGCCGCATGCCTGGAAAGCGGGCGAGCAGACCTTGCTGCTGCGCCGCCAGCTCGAAGCCATGCCGGACGGCGGCCTGGTCGTCATTGCGGCGCCCGCCAATCCCTATCGCTGCCCGCCCGGGCCGTATGAGCGGGCGAGCTTGATCGCCTACTATCTCAAGACCAGAAAGCCCAAATCGAGGCTCATCATTCTCGATGCCAAGGATGCGTTCTCCAAGCAGCGCCTCTTCCAAGATGCCTGGAAGGAGCTCTATCCCGACATCATCGAATGGGTCTCGCTGTCGTCGGGCGGCAGAGTCACCAAGGTCGATCCGGCATTGATGATGGTCGAGACCGATTTCGCCCAGCACAAGGCTTCGGTGGCCAACATCATTCCGCCGCAGAAGGCCGGACGCATCGCCGAGCTCGCCGGCGTGGCGGATCGCACCGGCTGGTGCCCGGTCGAGCCCGTCAGCTTCGAATCGACCCTGCAGCCCAACATTCATGTCATCGGCGACGCGTGCATCGCCGGCGCGATGCCGAAGTCGGGCTTCTCCGCCAATGCCCAGGCCAAGGTCTGCGCGGCCGCATTGGTGCGGCTCATGAATGGCCAGAAGCCGGACGAGCCGCGCCTGATCAACACCTGCTACACCATCGTGGCTCCCGAATACGGGATCACGGTCGCGGCGGTCTATCGGCCCACCAACGGGCAGCTGGTCGAGGTGCAAGGCTCCGCCGGCACGAGCCCCGTCGAAGCCCCGCGCTCGACGCGGGAGCAAGAAGCGAAGTTCGCGGATGCCTGGTTCAGGACCATGACCGGAGAAATGTTCGGCTGAGCGCATGGGCAGATTTTTCCGCGCCTGCGCGGCCGTGACCGCGTGCACGGCGCTGTGCGGTGGAAGTGCGGCGCACGCCGAGGCATTGCAGCCGTTCACGGTAGTCGGCGATGCCATCCCGGCCTCGCTGACCGGCATGCCCGGGAAGGCGGAGCGCGGCCGCGCGATTGTCGTTAATCGGCAGGTCGGGCTTTGCTTGCTGTGCCACAGCGGGCCCTTCCCGGAGGAGAGGTTCCAGGGCACCCTGGCGCCCGACCTCAAAGGCGCTGGCGGCCGCGCGAGCGAGGGAGAGCTGCGGCTGCGCATTGTCGACGCGTCGCGGCTCAAGCCCGACACGATCATGCCGCCCTACTATCGGGTCGATGGCCTGAGCCGGGTGGCGCCGGCGTTCCAAGGCAAGCCGGTGCTGACTGCCGAGCAGGTCGAGGATGTGGTAGCCTTTCTGATGACATTGCGCGAATAGCGCCTACATAAGGTTTGTTGGAATTGTTGGAAAGCGAGCGATGACCGACCAGCGAGCAAACGACAGCGGCACGAGCCGGCGCGACTTCTTGACCGCCACGGTCACCCTGGCGGGTGGGATGGCGCTTGCGTCGGTGGCCCGGCCCGCCCGCGCCACGCCCGACACCATGCAGGCCGCCATCCGGGAGGTCGTCGGCGAAGCGGCGATCCGCAAAGGCAAGGTCAAGATCGACGTGCCGCCGCTGGTCGAGAACGGCAATACGGTCCCGATCACCATCTCGGTCGACAGCCCAATGACCGCGGCCGATCACGTCAAGTCCATTCATCTGTTCAACGAGAAGAACCCGCAGCCCAACGTCATCGGCGTGCATCTGGGACCGCGCGCCGGCAAGGCCCAGTTCTCGACCCGCATCAAGCTCGCCGCCGCCCAGACCATCATCGCTGTGGCGCAGCTCAGCGACGGCTCGTTCTGGTCCGACGACGCCGACGTCATTGTCACCATCGCGGCCTGCGTGGAGGACCTGCAATGACCGCGCGCGCCCTCATCAATGTGCCCCCCAAGGCGCGACGCGGCGAGATCGTCGAGATCAAGACGCTGATCGCCCATCCGATGGAGACCGGCTATCGGGTCGGGCTCGGCGGCGAGCTCATCCCGCGCGACATCATCACGACGTTCACCTGCACCTATAATGGCGAGGAGATATTCCGCGCCGATTTCGCCCGCGCGATCGCGGCCAATCCGTTCCTGTCGTTCTTTACGACCGCGACCGCGACCGGAACCATCGCGTTCCAGTGGAGCGGCGACAACGGCTTCTCGGCAACCGAGCAGGCCCCCATAACGGTCGAATGACCCCCGTGCGCGGCGCGCTTCTTTTCCTGATTGGTGCACTCCTCGTTGCGGCGCTTCGCGCATCTGCGGCCGAAATCCCGCCGGAGCAGCGCCGCTCCGACTACGAGCTCATGGGGCCACAGACCCGCGCCATGCAGGACGACGACACCGCCAATCCGGGCATGCTCGGCGTGCTCGACGGCGAGGCGCTGTGGAACCGCCGCGACGGCGCCGCCAACAAATCATGCGCCGATTGCCATGGCGACGCGCGCGCCGGCATGAAGGGCGTGGCGGCGCGCTATCCGGCCTTTAGCCCCGTGCTCGGGCGTCCGATCGATCTCGAGGCGCGCATCAATACCTGCCGCACCGAGCAGCAAAGGGCGGCGCCGCTCAAATTCGAAAGCAAGGAACTCCTCGGGCTCACCGCTTATCTCGCGCTGCAATCACGGGGGATGCCGATCGATGTAGGCAAAGATGAGCGCCTCACGCCCTTCATCGCGGCCGGTCGCGACCTCTTCAATCAACGGCAAGGCCAGATCAACCTCTCCTGCGCGCAATGCCACGACGACAATTGGGGCCAGAAGCTCGCCGGCGCGCCGGTGCCGCAGGGCCACCCGAACGGCTATCCGGTCTATCGCCTGGAATGGCAGAGCCTCGGCTCGCTGCAGCGGCGCCTGCGCAACTGCGTGTCCGGCATGCGCGCCGAGCCCTACGCGTATGGGGCGCCCGAGAATGTCGACCTCGAGCTCTACCTGATGTGGCGCGCAAAAGGTCTCAAGATGGAAGCCCCGGCGGTGCGACCGTAGGTCGATCTGATTTTTGTTGGAGGGGCCTCGCCGCCAGCACGGAGAGCTCCCTCTCCCCGCAGGGGAGAAGGTTGGGGTGAGGGGGTTACGATCTCTATTGTGTTACTCCCGGCGCCGAGCAGCGCGTCGGACTCGATGCGCTGCTTTGCAAAGATAATTATCACCGGAGCCCCCTCACCCCACCCTTGCGGGGAGAGGGAGTGAAACTCCGTGCCCCGACTCACCAACAACAATCGGCACGTCACAACCGGTCGCGATGGAAATCCGGCGTGGGCGGGGTGCCCCAGGTGTTGGTCTTGCCGACCTCCCAGACTTTCGGGCGCTGCG
>DATDGG010000214.1:0-9439 GCA_036522235.1 Xanthobacteraceae bacterium | reverse complement strand
AATCGGACGTCGGCGCGATCCACGGCGAAGGTGTGGAGCTCCACGCGTGCCGCAACACCATGGAGGCGCAGAAGCTCAGCCTCGATGATCTGCTGCCCGGCTTCGCGGTGGCCGAGAAGGGCGCGGTGGTGAAGCTCGCCGAGCTGCAGAGCGAAGGCTGGGCCTATCTGCGGCCGTGAGGCCGTAGTGAGGCCGTAGGGTGGGCTAGGCGGGATCAAGACGCTTCGCCGAGTGTTGACTAGCGTACGCCGTAGCCCACCGGCTGAGTCTCAGCTGAAACGTGAGTCGGTGGGCTTCGCTATCAGGCGCCGGGCTACATGAGCGCTCTTCAGAACGCTCAGCCCACCCTACGGGCTACGGCGCATCGTGCTCTACAGGCCGAACACGAAGATCATGGTCGCGTTCTTCGCCATTCCCTTGGTCTCGGGCGAGTTGGTGAGCTTGCCGACCTGGTTGCGGGTGAGGCCGGTCGCGACCGCGATATATTGCTTGCCGTCGACCGCGTAAGTCATGGGCGCGGCATCGATGCCGGTGCCCACATTGATCGACCACAATTCCTCGAGCGTCTGATCGTCGAGCGCCAGGATGGTGCCGTCGAGCAACGCCGTCACCACGATGCCGCCGCCGGTCGCCAGCACGCCGCTCGAATCCGGGTAGGGCATGTTCTTGCGCGCCTTGATCTCGCTGGTCGCCGGATCGAGCACTACGAGGCCGCTGGTGAGGCGGCCGTCGTCGGCAAAACCGCCGCCGTCGAACTTGCCGCGCACATGCCGGCTTTGGTCGCGGGTGACGGTGGCGCAGCCTTCGAGCTCGGGAATGTAGAGGAGCGAGGTCTTGCGGCTATAGGCCGCCGACCAGAAATTGTTGCCGCCCGCGACCGTCGGGCACACGCTGCTCTTGGCCCCGCTCAGGATTTTCGCGATCGGCGCCGCATAGGTCTGCAGGTCCTTGCCCGGATCGTAGTCGGCGGGCTTGCCGGTCTTGGGATCGATGCCCTTGGTCCAAGTCAGCTTGTCGACATATTGCACGGCCTTGAGGAACTGGCCGTTGAGCCGATCGAACGTGTAGTGAAAGCCGTTGCGGCCCGCATGCGCCAGCAGCTTGCGGTCCTCGCCGGCGACCTTGGAATCGATCAGGATATGCGTGCCGGTCTCGTCATAGTCCATCGTGTCGTTCGGCGTGTACTGGTGAAACCATCTGATCTTGCCGGTCGCCGCGTCGATGGCGAGGGCGCTGTTGGTGTAGAGATTGTCGCCCGGGCGATAGGATGAATCGTATTTCGGCGAAGGATTGCCGGCGCCCCAATAGGTGATGTTGGTGTCGGGATCGTAGGAGCCGGTGACGTAGAAGGCGCCGCCGCCGGTCTGCCAGGCATTGTTCTTGTCCTTCCAGGTCTCGCTGCCCGGCTCGCCGGGGCCGGGGACCGAGAACGTCTTCCACTTGACCTCGCCGGTCTTTGGATCGAGCGCCACGATCCAGTTGCGCACGCCCTGGTCGCCGCCCGAGGCGCCGACAATGATCTCGTCCTTGAGCGCGAGCGGCGCGGCGTTGAGCGTCATGTCGGGCTGGTCGCGCAGGTTCTTGTCCCAGACGATCTTGCCGCTTTCCTTGTCGGTCGCGATGACGCGGCCGTCCTGCCCGGTGACCGAGATCACGAGATTGCCCCACAGCGCGACGCCGCGGTTGCGCTCGATCTTCTCCTGGCCCGGGTCCATCTTCCAGACGATGTCGCCGTGCGTGCCGGAGCGGACGTCGATCTTGTAGACCACGCCCCAGGCATCGGCCATGTACATAAAGCCGTCGTCGACCAGCGGCGTCGCCACCAGGTTCTCGTTGCCCGACGTGCCGCCGATCGCCACCGCGAAGGCGAGCTTGAGATTCTTGACGTTCGAATTGTTGATCGTGGCGAGCGGGGAGAACCGCTGTGCGCTGAAATCATGGTGGTTCATGAGCCAATTCTGCGGCTCCGGATGCGTGAGCCGCGCGAAGGTCACCTCGGCGGCGTGCAAGGTGGTGCACGCCAGCAGCGTGCAGGCCAATCCGGTGAGATATCCTGCTGATTTTCTGAACATTGTATGTCTCCGCCGTTCGCCGGCTCTGTAGGGCGGGCAAAGGCGCTCTTCGCGCCGTGCCCACGCGGAACGTTAGCCCCGCAAAAAGCGGTGGGCACGCTTCGCTTTGCCCACCCTACAATTCTTTCCCATCCTACAATTCTCTCACACCGCCGCCAGGCCCGCCATGATGTCCTCGACCAGGTCGTCGGGATGCTCGAGGCCGGCCGAGAGGCGCAGGAATCCATCAGTAATGCCGAGCTCGGTGCGTGCCTCCGCGGTCAGGCGCTGATGCGTCGTGGTGGCGGGATGGGTGATCAGGCTCTTGGCGTCGCCCAGATTGTTGCTGATGCGCACGAGCTTGAGCGCGTCCTGGAAGCGGAACGCCGCCGCCTTGCCGCCCTTGACCTCGAAGGCGACAAGCGTCGAGCCGGCGCGCATCTGGCGCAGCGCAATCGCGGCCTGCGGATGGTCGCTGCGCCCCGGATAGATCAGGCGCGCGATCTTGGGATGCTCGGCGAGCGCGACCGCCACGGTCGCGGCGGTATCGGTCTGCCGCTGCACCCGCACCGACAGCGTCTCCAGTCCCTTGAGCAACACCCAGGCATTGAACGGCGAGATCGAGGGCCCGGTCTGGCGCAGCAGGTTGTGCACATTGTCCTGGATGAACTTCTCGGAGGCGAGGATGACGCCGCCGAGGCAGCGGCCCTGACCGTCGATATGCTTGGTCGCCGAATAGACCACGCAATCGGCGCCGAGCTCGAGCGGGTGCTGCCAGAGCGGGGTCGAGAACACGTTGTCGACCACGAGCGTGGCGCCCGCCGCATGGGCGATCTTGGCGACCTCGGCGATGTCGATCACCTCGAGCGTCGGGTTGGTCGGGCTTTCGAGAAAGAACGTCTTGGTGTTCGGCCGCACCGCGTTGCGCCATTGCAAGAGGTCGATGCCGTCCACCAAAGTCGAGGTAATGCCGTAGCGCGGCAGGTGATCCTCGACCACATAGCGGCAGGAGCCGAACAGCGCCTTGGCGGCCACGATATGGTCGCCGGCGCGCAATTGCCCCATCAGCGCGGTGGTGACGGCGGCCATACCGGTCGCGGTCGCGCGCGCGGCCTGCGCGCCTTCGAGCGCGCACATGCGCGCCTCGAACATCGCCACCGTCGGGTTGGAGAAGCGCGAATATTGGTAGCCGGCCTCTTCGCCCTTGAAGCGCCGCTCCGCGCTCGCGGCGGTCTCGTAGACGTAACCCTGGGTGAGGAACAGCGCCTCTGACGTCTCGCCGAACTCGGAGCGGAGCGTGCCGGCATGGACGAGGCGGGTTTCGGGACGGTAACGCTTGGCGGCAGGCGCGTTCATGGGGGCCTCCTTTTGCCCAACAAAAAACCCGGCCGGAGAATCTCCGCCGGGGCCCACACGCGTCCCCGGCCTTTTAGCGATTTGTTTTACGTGGCTGCAAGCCGGCCGGCTCAAATGACCACGGGATAAGTGGGCTCATACGCCCAAACGGCATTGGCGTCAACACTGCGATTGGGTACGAGAAGCCGCCGGAAGTGTTACAATTGCAAAGCGCAATGCTTTCACACGCTGGTGCCCACACGCTGGTGTCCCATGCCAGTCATCATCAAGAAGCCTGCCGAGGTGAAGCCTGCCGAGATGTTGCGCGAGCCGACCGGCCCGCTCGCCGATCTCGGCACCAAGCCTGGTCTGCTGCCGCGGCAGCGGATTAAAGGCCTCATCCACCGAAGGATGATTCAAGCCCCGATCGAAATCGATGAAGCACAGGTCCAGCCCGCCAGTCTCGACCTGCGGCTCGGCACCAAGGCCTATCGGGTGCCGGCGAGCTTTCTGCCCGGCAAGGGCAAGACCGTCGAGGAGCAACTGTCGGAGCTCGAGTTCGACGAGATCAACCTCGAGGCGGGCGCCGTCCTGGAGCGCGGAACCGTCTACGTGGTCGAGCTCCTGGAGCATCTGAGCCTGCCGGAGAGCGTATCGGCGCTCGCCAATCCAAAGAGCTCCACCGGGCGGCTCGACGTCTTCACGCGGCTCATCGCCGACCACAGTGACGTGTTCGACAGCGTGCCGGGCGGATATAAGGGAAAGATCTATACCGAGATTTCGCCCTGCAGCTTCAGCATTCGGGTGCGCAAGGGCTCGCGCCTCAATCAGATCAGGTTCCGCCGGCGCAATCCGGCGCAGGCGGAAACGGCCAAGTTCACGCTTTCCGACCGCGACCTGCTCGAGCAGCACAGGCAGACGCCGCTGGTCGACGGCGAGATCGCGTTGCGCAACGGGTTGATCCTGAGCGTCGACCTCAAGGGCGATGACCCCTCGGGCCTGGTCGGCTACCGGGCGCAGAAATTCACCGGCGTGATCGATCTCGACAGCATCGCCGAATACGACCCGCGCGATTTCTGGGAGCAGGTCCACGTCCGCAACTTCAACAAGCTGATCCTCGATCCCAACCAGTTCTATATCCTGGCCTCGCGCGAGCGCATCCACATCCCGCCCGATTGGGCGGCCGAGATGGTGCCGATCGATCCGATGATGGGCGAGTTCCGCGTGCACTATGCGGGCTTCTTCGATCCCGGCTTCGGTTCGAGCGACAACGGGCGCCCCGGAAGCCGGGCGGTCCTGGAGGTGCGCAGCCACGAGGTGCCGTTCGTCCTCGAGGATGGCCAGGCGATCGGTCGCCTCGTCTATGAGCCGATGGCGGAGACCCCCGACGTTCTCTACGGTCAGACCGATACGTCGAACTATCAGGGCCAGGGCCTGAAGCTTTCCAAGCATTTCAGGGTGTGAGACCGTTTTCGATGTCGTCGCCGGGCTTGTTGTCCCGGCGATCTCGTTGAAGAGGAACCGTGCTCTCCTTATCGAGATGGCCGGAACAAGCATGCCCCCGGCTTGATCGGGGGTCCTGCCATGACAACGAAGCGTGCGCCGGCACGTCCAGCTACGATTCCCGAATGGGCGCTGTGTCCTCGACGATTCCCGCCGGCGGTGTCGCCGCCGGAACGGCCAGCTTGCGCTCCGCGACCTCCTTGGCGATGCTGTCGGCAGCCATCTTGCCGTAGTTCGGATTGTTGATCATGACGGCCCCGAGGCCCTTGGTGTACCAGTAGTAGCTGTCTTTGCCGCCGCCGCCACTCATTTCGGAATCCCCCTGGTTGGCCGGGCCGCTCCCGCACGAGCAAACAAACCGGCGGGAGAAAGCGCCACCGTCGAGACCGCCCCTGAGCGATCATTGTCCAACTCCGCGCGCTCCGCAATGCGCAAGTGATTTTGCGATGCGAGAGATTGGTGGCGGCGCGCCAGATGAGCGATGGCGATCGAATGTTAAAGGATTTGTGGCAGAGGATTCTCTGCTCCGACCTGCTTGGTCGAACGGCGCGGCGCTGCGTCAATGAACGCTTGTTAATCGGAGGCTGGTTCGGCGGTCATCAATGAACGGCTGTTAATCGGATGGCCGCAATCGTGTCGCCGACAATGAATGGACGTTAATCCGTGTGCAAAATTTTGCTCGTCATCATGCGCGAAGATTGCTGCGGACCGACAAAGTGACTAAATTTCGTCTTGGGAAAGTCGGGGTTGGGGAAACGTGAGATGATCAACGGAAGAGAGATTTTTCCGGTGCGCGAATCGAATGGATCATCGGCGCCGGAATATCGCGTTGCAATCGTGGGCGGCGGACCGGGCGGCCTCTTCACCGCATGGCATCTTGCCGACAAGCTTGGCGCCGCCGCCAAGGTCACCGTCTATGAAGCCGCGGACCGTCTGGGCGGCAAGATCATCACCGGCCAGTTTCCCGGCGTTGGCTTGTACGAAGCCGGCGCCGCCGAAATCTACGACTATTCCGATCTCGGCTACGATCCTCTGCGCGACCTGATCGAGCACGAGCTCGGGCTCAAGATCAAGCACATCGACGGCGGCGCGTGCTTTCTCGACGGCCATGCGGTGCCGGACGTCGATGCGCTCGCCGGGCGCTACGGCATGAAGACCCGCGATGTGGCGCATGCGTTCCGCGCGCATTGCGCGCAGATGCTGAGCCCGACGGCCTTCTACCGCTCCGATCTCGGCTTCGACAACCGCCACCCCTGGGCCAGGATGACGGCCGACGAGGTTCTGGCAACCGAGATCAAGGACGAAGCCGCGCGGCGCTATATTCGCGTCATGGCGCACAGCGATGTGTCGGTCCCGCCGCACCTGACCGACGGCCTCACGTTCCTGAAGAACGTGCTGATGGATGTCGATGGCTACCTTTCGATCTATTCGGTCATCGGCGGCAACGGTCAGATCGTCGACCGCCTGGAGGAGGAACTCGACGCCGAGATGCGGCTCGAAACCAGGGTCTGCTCGGTCGAGCCGCAACGCGACGGAACCTACCGTCTGGAGGTGATGAGCAACGGCGTCACCGAGCAGGTGATCGCCGATTACGTCGTGCTCGCCTTGCCGCTGACCGCGCTGTCGATGATCGACTGGCGCTCGGCGGCGCTGCGGCGCGCCATGAACGCGCATGTCGGCTATTTCGATCGGCCCGGCCACTATGTGCGCGCGACCTTGCTGTTCGAGCGTCCGTTCTGGCGCGATCATGTCGAGGGCAACTGGTTCATGATCGACGGCTTCGACGGCTGCTGCGTCTACGACGAGGGCTCGCGCAACGAACTCGGCCGCAATGGCGCGCTCGGTTTTCTCATCGCCGGCAATGCCGCGTTGGCGCTCGCCAATATGTCGGACGATCGTATCACGGAGCTTTGCCTCGATGCGCTGCCTCCCGCCCTGCAGGAGAGCCGCGGATTGCTGATCGATCGCCGCATTCATCGCTGGATGGCCTCGGTCAACGCGATGCCCGGCGGTTCGCCGCAGCGCAGCCGCCTGGCGAATCATCAGCCCGATCCGGCGCATCTGCCCGGGCTGTTCACGGCCGGCGACTACATGTTCGACGCCACGCTCAACGGCGTGCTGGATTCCGCCGACACCGTGACCGACCTGATCCTGTCGGACGTCATCTTCCGGCGGCGTGCCCTGACCAACGGGCATGCCGGCGCGAGCGGCGCCGACGCGGCGCCCGACAATGAGCTCGTCCGCACCGTCTTCGACGGATCGCTGCTGGCGGACCTGCTGTCGACCGCCTATGGGCTGCGCCGCGGTGCCAAGATTCTCAGCGTCGGTGCCGGCGCGGCGGAGATGGCGGTCGCGCTGCGGGCGCTCGGGTTCGATGCCTGCAGCATCGATTGCGCCCCCCAGGCGGACGGGCAGGGTTTGCCGCGAACGCAGAGCCACGATCTGGTCGGCGACATGATCGATCTTCCGTTTCGCGACGGCTATTTCGATGTCGTGATCGAGCGCGGGCTTTGCCTCCTGCCGCGCAACCGCGTGGTCGCCGCCGTCAAGGAGTTGCGGCGCGTAGTCCGGCGCGGCGTCATCCTCGGATCCGTCACCACGGATTTGACCATCGATGTGCTCGAGCACTACGACCTCGTCGCCGGGGTCGCGACGCTCTCGTCACGTTGGGATTGGTCGGACCTGATGTTCGCCCATGGCTTCGACCACGCCTTGACCGATCCGGCCCGGCTTGCGCGGGCGTGGAAGCGGGTCGAAGAGGCCGGCGCCAACCGCTGGTACGAGGACGCCAGCGCCCTGACCTATTGCATGTACCAGGTTGCCGATTCGGGCGTCGAGCGACACGAGGCGGCCGTGGTCGCGCTGCCGCGGGTGGACGTCGGCAGCCACAAGGATGATCGCGCGCCGGTCTACGCAGCAAATACGGCGCTCGCATCATGACGATACAATTCGCAGCAAGGACCTTGCCGGCGGCGGAGCGGGCTCTGCAGGTCCAGGCCTGGTGCATCTCATACCTGGCCGCGTTGCCCGAGGAGCAGGTCGCGCTGGCGGTCATCCGCGAGCCGAGCCCGGTCGTGGCGGTGGCAAATCCGATCGCCTTGGCCGACGCCTTGGCCATGCCGGCGAACCCGGACGAAGGCTCACTGCTCGTCATCTGGGTGCCGCCGGGAGCGGGTCACCCTGCCGATCTCGACGGCGAGCTGCAGGCCTTCATGGCGCGCGACCTCGCGCCCCATCGGGCGCCGGTTCATGCCAGCATCAAGACCATACGTGCCACGTGCTCCGAGACGCGGGCCGTCATCTACGCCTCGCCCGAGCACCTGGCGGACGGGATGGATGCGGTCGCCCGCTTCACGCTGGCGGCGCGCCAGACCGCTGCGCTCGAAGCCCAGATGACGGCCACTTGGCCACAGATCAAGGCGCATACGCCGCTGACCCATGCGATGACCCGCCACCAGCAGCGCCTGCAGCCGCAGGTGAACGTGCTGACCGAGCGGGCGACCGACATGAAGACGCAGTATCTGCGCCTGCAGACCGCGATCGAGCAGCTCGACCCGACGCTCTCGGGCACCTCAAAGCGCATGTACGCGGACCTGGCGGAGGCGGCCGGCCTCTGGAGCCGGCTGGAAATGCTGGAGGACCCGATCCAGTTCGCGCTCGATCACTACGAATTGGTGAACTGGCGATTGACGGAGACCGCCACCGCCCGCAAGGGCATTTTGCTCGAAGTGATGATCGTCGTCATCCTGCTCGCCGATTTCGCCATGCGGTTCGTTGAATACTTTACGCATTCCGGGTGGAACTGGTGGAGCAGCGGCGCCAGCATCATCCCGTAGAGGCTCAGGCCAGAGCCTGAGTCCTCTGGGGGCTTTCCCAGTCGACCGCCTGTGAGCGGTCGAGCGCAATTTTGTGCATGTGGTCTACGTGGAAAGGGACGCTATTTGAGCAATGGATTTGCGCCAGTTAGGTGCCAGACGTGATATCATTTGGACATGAATTGGCTGTTGTTCTTAGTCCTCGGTGTGTTGGCCTATGCGGGGCTCTCTCTGATGGGGCAGCTGAGCGGAGCCCACGGCACATCCGCTCTTGATACCGCACTACGTTTGTTCCAGCCCTATGCGTTTGCCGCCCTTATTTTCGGGAACGCACTTTGGGCTGTCGCCTTGTATTTCGGCTTGAAAGAAACAAACACAGCAATCCCAACGCTTATAGCGGTTGGGGTGATTACCTCTTTTGCATATTCCGTGCTATTTCTTGAAAACGAAGTCACCGTACAGAAAATTGGCGGCCTCGTTCTTGTGCTCGCAGGGATCTACCTCTTGGCCTGACCGACAGTCCTCCAGATGTCTAGCGCGTGATTGCAGCAAGTGTGATCGGTATCGATCGTCGATGCACCGATCGAGTCGTCCCTGCGAATGCCGGGAGCTATCCCCCGCGCCCTATCGATCTGCTGCCACATGGTATGGGTCCCGGCCCTTCGGCCGGGACGGAGTGTGGACCTCACACGGTCATGCTCTAGAATCTCTCTATTGCTACATGTAAAGTGGTCC
>DATDGG010000213.1:0-5358 GCA_036522235.1 Xanthobacteraceae bacterium | reverse complement strand
TGGTTACGTGGAACGATTACTCGGAGTCGACCGAGGTCGCGCCCTCCAGTGGCACTCAATTCGTTTTCTTCGACCTGGCGACATATTTCATCGCTTGGTTCAAGTTAGGTCGCTCTCCAAAAATAATTCGAGACGCCATCTATTACTTGCACCGACGTCAGTTAGTGACACCCGGTGTCCCCTACATCCCGAGCGACACTCCCTTGCATTTGGCCGGTCCTACCCCCATTCAAAATAAAATTGAGTTGTTGGCCATGCTAACCAAGCCAGCAACAATGCAGATCGAGATCGCCGGGCATACGTTCGAAAGCTCTGCCAACGCCGGCATGGCGAGCCTGCTAGCTCCAGCCCGCCCTGGACGGCCGGTATTCAGGATCCTTCGAAATGGACGCGTCGAATTGGAAAAGCAGAGCGATTGGGAAATAGTTGCTCATCCAGACAGAGATGATACCCTTTACGTCGGAGGCTCAACCACACGAAAATTCTGTGCCAATGCTCAATGTTAACGCCTAAGCCAGCCGTTGAAAGCGGCCAGGGCAGTCTCGATATATTGCTCCATCATCGGCGTGACGCGCGTGTCCGCCGGGTCGGCGCCATCGGTCAGAGGTGTGGAGCGGGCGATGTCCATGGCGGCGAGGTAGCAGAGCGGGGCGCGGATTCATGCGGCCAAGGCGGCTCGCCCGCAGCGAACGCCGTGCGCTGCGGCGGAAAACCTCGCGGCTCGCTTGGCGCGATTTATTTAGCGCGCTGATTCGCGCAACGGGACGTTATGGAATGTGCGTCTGAAATTTCCCGGTTCACTCGACTTTTATGCCCGCGAACCTCACCACCTTGCCCCACTTTTCGGTCTCTTCGGCGATCAGCTTGGCGAAATCGGCGGAAGAGCTCGCGACGACGGTGCCGCCCTGATCTGCCAGCCGCGCCTTTAGGTCGGGCTCGGCGAGAGCGGCGTTGATCTCCCTGTTCAGCTTCTCGATTATCTCGGCGGGCGCGTTTTTGGGCGCACCGATGCCAAAAAAATCGGTCGCCTCGTAGCCCGGCACAAATTCCGCCACGGTCGGAATGTCCGGCAATACGTCCAAGCGCGTTGCGGTTGTGACCGCGAACGCACGAAGCTTGCCGCTCCGAACGTACTCGATCGATCCGGCGATCCCGACGAAGGAAATCAGCACCTGTCCGCCGAGCAGATCGGTCAGCGCGGGCGCGGCGCCACGATAGGGCACGTGAACCAAATCGACGCCGGTCGTCATCCTGAACAATTCGCCCGCCAAATGACCGAACGAGCCTATGCCGGCCGACGCCATGGTGATCTTGCCGGGATTGGCTTTGGCGTAGGCGATGAACTCGGGGATTGTCTTGGCCGGCACCGCGGGATTCGCCAGCATGACTTGGGACTGCCGAATTATGCTCGCGACGGGCACGATGTCGCGGAGGAACACGTAATTGAGCTTGTCGTAGAGCGAGGCGTTGATCGCGCTTCCGGGACCGACCAGCAGGAGGGTGTAGCCGTCCGGGGGCGCCTTCACGACCACCTCGGTGGCGATATTGCCGCCCGTGCCCGGCCGGTTCTCGATGATGAACGGCTGGCCGAGTCGCTCTGACAGGCGTTGACCCAACAGGCGCGCGGCGATGTCGGTCGAGCCGCCGGGGGCAAAGCCGACGACAATACGCACTGGCCGTGCGGGATAGGCTTGCGCCCGCGCGATCCGGGAAACGGCAGGCAGCGCGGCAGCGCCCGCTGCCAGATGCAAGAATGTTCGGCGGGGAAGCTTCACCATGAGCTCCGGGGATGATTTGCCAATGCAGCTTAGCAATGCGCCGCATGTCATGCGAGCGCCTACTTCAGCTTTGTCCCGAGATTGTCGCCGGCGCTCCAGGACGGGATGGGCATCCCGACGCGTCTATGCATTGTCGGCATGCTCTTCGCGGGCTTGCCGGATGACATCTCGATGTCGAGCTCTGATCCCAGACCGGCGTCAAGCGCGCGGATGCCGATCTCGATTTCGGCGCGCAACTGCTCCAAGGTCTCGATGCGCTCCAGCAATTCGCGTCCGGGCTGCTCTTGTGCAGCTTCGGGCAGCCGGGCCGTATGCCATAACGCGCCTGTTCAAGATAGAGTCGGCGGATGCTGCCCGGCGCGGTACTTGACGCGACCGTGCAAATCAGTGCATTCGGGAAATTGAAACTCGCGCAGTGTGCCCGGCCGCAAGATCGCGCCGGGTTTTTTATCCTCAGTCGGCATCGACGACCATCAACCGGGGTGTCGCGCGGCAAGCGAGCCACCTCCAGCCTTGCGCGTGCCGCATGGCTCCCACGCCCTCACAGCAGCGATCCATTGTTTCCGGATTGTATTTTCAATGGCCCGCGCCCGCGGGGCCATGCATTTCTGCTTGGTCGTTCGCGGCGCGGCCACGCGCCGAGTTCATGGCGTAGAGGCGGCCCTCGTGGCCGCCCTGCTGCGGGGCTCGCGCGGTCACGGGCGCCCACGAGGGGCGCCCCTACGATTCGACGACCGTCTACTTCACCAGCTTCACGCCGGTGATCCTTTCGAGGTTCTTGTAATCCATCGCCTCGCGCTGCTCCTTCGGCAGATTGAGCTGGTCGAGGATCTGCAAGGTCAGCCGCGGATACATCGTCCCGCCTTCCGGATCGAACGGGCAGTCGGAGGCGAAAATCACCCTGTCTTGCGGGTAGAATTCGAGCCCGCATTTGGTCGCCGGCACGCCGCCGAAGGCCGCGGTGTCGGCGTAGAAATCCTGCTTGAAGTAATCGAGCGGGCGCTTTTTCAGGCTCTTGCGCAGCGAGACGTAGTCCTCGTCCGAAGTGCGTGAACCGAGAACGTCCCAGCCCGGCCCGAGGCGGCCTTCCAGCATCGGGACGATGCCGCCGAAATGGTGGACGATGAGCTTGAGGTTCGGATGGTTGTCGATGATCTTCGACATCACCAGGCGCGCCATGGCGCAGCCGGTCTCGTAGGACCAGCCCAAAGCCCACCAGATTTCGTAGAGCGATTTCTTCTCGACCAGCGGATAGTCGGAGGTTTCGGCCCCGCGCGCCGGGTGAATCCAGATCGGCTTGCCGAGCTCGTTCATCTTGGCCCAGAACGGCGCGTATTCGGGCAGGTCGATCGGCTTGCCGGCCACGTTGGTGTAGATCTGCACGCCGAGCGCGCCGAGCTCCTTGATGGCGCGTTCGGCCTCGCGCGCGCCGGCGTCGGGCGCGGCGAGCGAAACCTGCGCCACGAAGCCCGGGAAATGATTGCGCTCCTTGGCGCACAGCTCGGCGAAGCCGTCATTGATCATGCGTGCAAGCTCATCGACCCCGTTCGGCTTGACCAGGATTTCGAGCGGAGGCTGCGGGTAGGAGAGGATCTGCGCATAGTCGGGATAGAGGTCGACGATCTTCTTGCGATGGTCGAGATCGTAGAGCGCCGGCAGCGCCCGCACCCGCTTGCCCATGTCCTTTTGGTCGCCGGCGATCTCGAGCATCCGGTCGAAGAATTTCTTGGGAAAGAAGTGCGTGTATGCGTCGATACGCATGGGCATTGCTCCGGGTTCTTGCTTGTTGGCTCGTGGCGGGCACGGGATCGGGAGGTGTTAGCGCGTCGGCTTGAGGCTGTCCATTGCGCCCGGTGGGCTCGTGAGGCCCGCTGTGAAACGCGCCGCCACCTCCTCCGGTATGGGTTGCGGCCGGAAGCGGCCCGGCCGTGTCGGGTCGCGCACCACCCAGACGCGGCTTTCGAAGCCCTCGACCGCGAGTTCACCGTCGAGGGTGAGGCGGTGGGCGAGGTCGAAGCTCGATCGGCGCACCGCCGCGAAGCTCGTCTCGATGACGACGTCGTCGCCGAAGCGCGTGGATTTAAGGAATCGCGCGCGGTTTTCGACCACCGGATAGCCGTCGAATGCGTAGGTTTGATAGAGCCGGTGCTTGCGCAAGCCGAGCACCTGCTCGATCAGCAAGTTGGTCGAGTGATCGAACATGGCGATATAGCGCGGATAGAACACGATGCCGGCGGGGTCGCAATCGCCCCATTCAATGCGCACCGTGCGTGCATTGCTCGCCATCTCTGGTTCTCGCCCCACTTCCCGCGCCATGTGACCGCACCATTTGACCGCACTCAGGCCGACCCGTAAATAACCCCGGCGCGCGAAGCAGCAGAAAAGCTTTAAGAGAGGCGCCCGTCATGTCGCGTTTTCTGTCGCTCGCTCAGGCGGTGGCCGAGACCATCTCGGATGGCGACACGGTCGCCATGGAAGGGTTCACGCACCTTATCCCGTTTGCCGCCGGCCACGAGATCATCCGCCAGCGCAAGCGGCGATTGACCCTGATCCGCATGACGCCCGACCTGATCTACGACCAGTTGATCGGCATGGGCTGCGCCAGCAGGCTTGTGTTCTCCTGGGGCGGCAATCCGGGTGTCGGTTCGCTGTTTCGCCTGCGCGACGCGGTCGAGAACGACTGGCCCAACCCGATCGAGATCGAGGAGCATTCCCACGCCGCGATGGCCAAT
This sequence comes from Xanthobacteraceae bacterium, assembly GCA_036522235.1. Classification (GTDB taxonomy): domain Bacteria; phylum Pseudomonadota; class Alphaproteobacteria; order Rhizobiales; family Xanthobacteraceae; genus VAZQ01. The sequence continues at coordinate 848 of DATDGG010000213.1, read as the reverse complement.
GCCTACGAGGCCGGCGCCGCCGGCCTGCCATGCGCGATTTTTCGCGGCTATATCGGGGTCGACCTGCCCAAGGTCAATCTGCGGATCAAGCGCATCACCTGCCCGTTCACCGGCGAGGCGCTCGCCGCGGTGCCGGCCCATCGCCCCGACGTTGCGGTCATCCATGCGCTCAAGGCCGATCGCGCCGGCAACGTGCTGCTCGAAGGCATCCTCGGGGTGCAGAAGGAGGCGGTGCTCGCCGCCAAGCGCTCGATCGTGACGGTCGAGGAGATCGTCGAGGATTTCGGGCCGCGCAACCTCAACGCGGTGATCTTGCCGAGCTGGACGGTCGGCGCCATTGCGGTGGTGCCGGGCGGCGCCTATCCGTCCTATGCGCAAGGCTATTATGCGCGCGACAATGCCTTCTACATCGCCTGGGAGCCGATCGCCCGCGACCGTGACGGCTTCCTGCTCTGGATGAAACAGAATGTGCTCGAGCGCGGCCCGGAGGCCTTTGCGATTTATGCGCGCCGGCACCGCGCGCCGGCCGGTTGAGAGACCCTGATGGCGGAAACCTATCAGCGCAGCGAAATGATGACGATCGCGGCCGCGCGGGCGCTGCGCAACGAAGACATCTGCTTCGTCGGCATCGGGCTGCCGTCGGCGGCCGCCAACCTGGCGCGGCTCACCCACGCGCCCGACATCACGCTGGTCTACGAAGCGGGCCCGATCGCCACCAAGCCCGACGTGCTGCCGCTCTCGATCGGCGACGGCGAGTTGTGCGAGACCGCGCTCACTACCGTCCCGGTCGCGGAAATGTTCCGCTACTGGCTGCAGGGCGGCCGCATGACGGTCGGCTTCCTGGGCGG
>DATDGG010000212.1:0-7036 GCA_036522235.1 Xanthobacteraceae bacterium | reverse complement strand
GCTCGCGCTGTTGCCGGAGAAGGAGCGCTCGGTCGGCGAGCATTCATCCAAGCAGGTGTTCGAGCGGCTCGCCGGCACCTGGACCTATTGGGGCTGGAAGGGCCGCTATTTCGACGGCGAGGCGGACGCGCGCGCCTTCTTCGACGAGCTCGTCTACATGCTGGCCATGCAGATGGCGGCGCCCAACTCGCCGCAATGGTTCAATACCGGTCTCAACTGGGCCTACGGCATCGACGGGCCGAGCCAGGGCCATTTTTACGTCGACTTTGCCACCGGCAAGCTCGTCAAGTCGAAAACGGCCTATGAGCATCCGCAGCCGCATGCCTGCTTCATCCAGTCGATCAAGGACGATCTCGTCAACGAGGGCGGGATCATGGACCTGTGGGTGCGCGAGGCGCGCCTGTTCAAATACGGCTCCGGCACCGGCACCAATTTCTCCAAGCTGCGCGGCGACGGCGAGAAGCTCGCCGGCGGCGGCCGCTCCTCCGGCCTGATGAGCTTCCTCAAGATCGGCGACCGGGCCGCCGGCGCGATCAAGTCGGGCGGCACCACGCGGCGCGCCGCCAAGATGGTGATCGTCGATACCGATCATCCCGACATCGAGGCGTTCATCGACTGGAAGGTCAACGAAGAGCAGAAGGTGGCGAACCTCGTCACCGGCTCCAAGATCAACCAGCGGCACCTGCGCGCGGTCATCAAGGCCTGCGTGAACTGCGAAGGCTCGGGCGACGACTGCTTCGATCCCGAGAAGAACCCGGTGCTGCGCCGCGAGATCAAGGCCGCCCGCCGCAACCACGTGCCCGACAGCTACATCAAGCGGGTGATCCAGTTCGCCAAGCAGGGCTGCACCGACCTCGCCTTCCCGATTTACGACACCGACTGGGACTCAGAGGCGTATCTGACGGTCTCCGGCCAGAACTCCAACAACACCGTGCGAGTGACCGACGAATTCCTCAAGACGGTCGAGGCCGACGGCGAGTGGGATCTGACCTGGCGCACCACCGGCAAGATCGCCAAGACCCTGAAGGCGCGCGACCTGTGGGACAAGATCGGCTATGCGGCCTGGGCCAGCGCCGATCCGGGCCTCCAGTTCCACACCACCATCAACGATTGGCACACCTGCCCGGCGGCCGGCGAAATCCGCGCCTCCAATCCGTGCTCGGAATACATGTTCCTCGACGACACCGCCTGCAATCTCGCCTCGCTCAATCTGCTGGCGTTCCGTAACGAGACCACGCGGCAGTTCGATATCGAGGGCTATGAGCACGCGGTGCGGCTGTGGACCATCGTGCTCGAAATCTCGGTGCTGATGGCGCAGTTCCCTTCGCGCGAGATCGCGCAGCTCTCCTTCGAGTTCCGCACACTCGGCCTCGGCTACGCCAATGTGGGCGGGCTCCTGATGTCGTCCGGCATTCCCTATGACAGCGATGCCGGCCGCCAGATCGGCGGCGCCCTGACCGCGATCATGACCGGCGTCAGCTACGCCACCTCCGCCGAGATGGCGGCGCAGCTCGGCGCCTTCCCGGGCTACAAGAAGAATCGCGAGCACATGCTGCGCGTGATCCGCAACCACCGCCGCGCTGCCCATGGCGAACGCACCGGCTACGAGAAGGTCGCGACCCCGCCGGTGCCGCTCGACCACAAAGCCTGCCCGGACCAGCGCCTGGGCGAGCACGCCAAGCGCGCCTGGGATGCCGCGCTGTCGCTCGGCAGCGAGCACGGCTTCCGCAACGCGCAGGTGAGCGTGATCGCGCCGACCGGCACCATCGCGCTGGTGATGGATTGCGACACCACCGGCATCGAGCCTGACTTCGCGCTGGTGAAATTCAAGAAGCTCGCCGGAGGCGGCTATTTCAAGATCATCAACCGCGCGGTGCCGGAAGCATTGCGCGTGCTCGGCTACGGCGAGGCGCAGATCGCCGAGATCGAAGCCTATGCGGTCGGCCACGGCTCGCTCGCGCAGGCGCCCGCCGTCAATCACTCGACGCTGCGCGCCAAGGGCTTCGACACCGAGGCCATCGAGCGGGTGGAGAAGGCGCTGCCCACCGCCTTCGACATCAAGTTTGCCTTCAACAAATGGACCTTGGGCGAGGCGTTCTGCCGCGACGAGCTCGGCATCGCGCCCGAGCTCCTCGATGCGCCGGGCTTCGATCTGCTCGCCCATATCGGCTTTTCCAGGCGCGAGATCGAGGCCGCCAATATCCATGTCTGCGGCGCCATGACGGTCGAGGGCGCGCCGCATCTCAAGGCCGAGCACTACGCGGTGTTCGACTGCGCCAATCCGTGCGGGCGCACCGGAAAGCGCTATCTCTCGGTCGAGAGCCATATCCGCATGCTCGCCGCCGCGCAGCCCTTCATCACCGGCGCCATCTCCAAGACCATCAACATGCCCAACGACGCCACGGTCGAGGACTGCAAGGAGGCGTATCTGCTTTCCTGGAAGCTCGGCCTCAAGGCCAATGCGCTCTACCGCGACGGCTCCAAGCTCTCGCAGCCGCTGCAGTCGCAGCTCATCGCCGACGAGGACGAGGAGGAAGAGATCGAGGCTTTCCTGGAAAAGCCAGCGATCGCGCGCGCGTCGGCGCTGGCCGAGCGGGTGGTCGAGAAGGTGGTCGAACGCATCGTGGTCATGCGCGACCGCGAGCGCATGCCCGACCGCCGCAAGGGCTACACCCAGAAGGCCGTGGTCGGCGGCCACAAGGTCTACCTGCGCACCGGCGAATACGACGACGGCCGGCTCGGCGAAATCTTCATCGACATGCACAAGGAAGGCGCGGCGCTGCGCTCGATCCTCAACAATTTCGCGATCGCGGTCTCGCTCGGCCTGCAATACGGCGTGCCGCTCGACGAATATGTCGATGCCTTCACCTTCACCCGCTTCGAGCCGTCGGGCCCGGTGCAGGGCAACGATTCGATCAAATACGCGACCTCGATCCTCGATTATGTGTTCCGCGAGCTCGCAGTGAGCTACATGGAGCGCTTCGACCTCGCCCATGTGGAGCCGACCGAAAGCGGCTTCGACGCGCTCGGCCGCGGCGTCGAGGAAGGCAAGCCCTCGCCGGCCGCCGCGCGTTATGTCTCCAAGGGATTGACGCGCTCGCGCACCGACAAGCTCGTGGTCATGCCCGGAGGTGCGGCGACCTCTGCACCCTCCCCCGTCGCGGGGTCCAACGTTACCGCCATGTCCAGCGCCGGCACGCGCGCGGAGGTCTCCGGCACCACCGCGCTCAAGGCCGAGGCTGAGCACAAGCTCTCGCCCACCGAGCAGCTCGAGCAGGCCCACCTTCCGCTTTCGCGCAGCGAGGTCCTTGCCAACACGCGGGCGGTCGCCGCCGAGCGGCGCGCCGAAGCCAAGGCCAAGGGCTATGTCGGCGAAGCCTGCGGCGAATGCGGCAACTTCACGCTGGTCCGCAACGGCACCTGCCTGAAATGCGATAGCTGCGGCAGCACGACCGGGTGCAGCTGACGGCCGTCTTGCGATTGGAGGGGCGGCCGTTCTGGCCGCCTCTTCGGCCAAGGCCGCGAGACCATAACGATGACGCGCGACAACGTCCTCTATCTGGTCATCGGCGCGCTCGCCGTCGCGGTCGTGGTGCTCGGCTTCGAGCTCTACGAGGCCAGGAAGCAACCGACTGGCGTGCATATCAATCTCGGCGAAAAGGGCCTTTCGATCGAGAGTAAGTGACCCGGAATGAGCCAGTTAGGTTGACGCGCGATGAGCTCTTCACCGGACCTAACGCTTGGCAGGCCTTTGCTGCTCCGACGCCATCTGATATTGATATGGTTCCAACTTCTATCGAGCACGCGAGATGTATCGCCATGAAGCATCACCGCGCCGAAAGCGCTAAGGGAACCGGGAAGCAACGCGCGGCCGCCCCCGAGCTAGGGTCGAAAATATCGCTGCAAGCCGGCGAACGGCGCTACAAATCGATCCGGGCGACGTTAGAGCGACATCACTACGGTTCGTACGTGATGATCAACACCTGTACGGGTGAGTACGTCCTGGGCGCGACCACATCTCAGGCTCACATCGATTTCATCGAACGTTTCGGCGAGAATGCACCCGGATGGTGCACCCGAATCGGGGCTTCTGTCTTTGCCACAGCATGAGATTCTCGAAGACTCTGTCGATGACCTGAAAAGGCCACTTGTCCGCATCGAAGCTCCCGGCTTCGTCGACCCGCTCGTCGCATTCATCGACACCGGGTTCAATGGAGCGGTTATTGTAGATGCGGCACAGGCGGTGCAGCTCGGCTTTCAGGTTTCGAGTCAATTTGCCAGGGCCCGACTGGCCACCCAGCGCGATGAAAACTTCGTCCTCGGTCGGGGGAGATTTTCTTGGTTTGGAGAACACATCCCGGTGACCGCGTATGTCTTGATTGAAACTCCGGAAGAGCGGAGGGCCCGCATTGCCAGAAAGGAAGAAATACTCATTGGAACCGAATTGCTCGCAAGTTGCCGTGTCGACATCGATTTTCCCGCTCGGAAGGTTCTGATCATGAGGACTCCGCAGCGACGCCCCTGAGACCACCAGCGGCGCTCACGAGAAGGGCTTTCGATCGAGAGCAAGTACGGCTTAACGGGACCTCTCAACCCTTGTTCTCAAAACGGGTGCTTCAGATAGCGCGGCAGCAGCGACTCCGAACAAGACCGCACTCCAAATGGACGGCTGATCCGGCTTGGCGCGCCGGCGCCGTAAGATCGCCTCCCAACATCGATGAGGAACTCAAAGATGAACCGTGTCGCATCACTGAGCCTGGCGCTCGCCTGCGCGCTTGCGAGTCCGGCCTCCGCCAAGGAGCCCGGCCAGGAGGCCTATATGATTCGCATGCTCGCCTGCGAAGGTCCCGACGCCAGAATGGAGGTCTATCTGCCGCAATCGGTTGTGTTTGGTAGCGGTCTGAAGGCCGGCGCGAACGCGGTGATCGGCTCCTACGCGCTCGACCTGACCTCGGCGAACAAAGGCAAGATGCTCGAGCCGGTGCGTGTCAGCCTGACCGCCGACGGCCAGACGGTGATCGTCGATCAATATACCCGCAAGCTCAAGCCGACGCGCGTTCCGGTGGGCGGCGGCACCGTCGACTTCGATCGACGCTTCGGTACCGCCGCAAAATGCGGCCCCTTTGCCTCCCAGGATAGTAACTTCTAGCGCGGGCGACATGCTGGCCTGTGAAGGGCCACGATGCGGCATGGTTTCCAATTCCTTACCCCATCCCCGCAACTCTCACTAAGATTGCGTCTCCAATTCGAACGAAATGATCGCAGGTCCGCGCTAGGGTGTCCCGACGAGGGAGTCCAGGAACGCCGCAAATGCAAACCGTAATCAAAGCCGACGATGGCGATCTGATCACCGTTCATGCCGATGACCTGTCGATCGAGCAACTGACCGTGCGCCTCGAGCTCGAGAACTTGGCCTATGACCGCGCCGGCGAGTTCGACCAGCTCACCCTGTCGACGCGGCGCGCCCGCGAGCTCGGCAAGGCGCTGATCCAGTGCGCCGATCTGGTCGAGCGCAACGCCCGCAAGTTCTGCGGGGCGCAGCATTTCGACTTCATCACGTTCGACGCGATGGGCCGGCGCAGCGCCTCGCCCCATCTGATGATGATCGCCGGGCGCGAGCCGCCCGGCAAGGCATGACCAAGAGAGATACGATGCGATATTTCTTCGACGTCGTCAGCGAAAGCGGAACCGCGCACGATCATCAGGGCCGCGAGTTCGCCTGCGCCGACAGCGCCCGCCGCCAGGGCGAGCTCATCGCCATCGATATTCGCTTTGCCCCCGACGGCGAAGGCCGCTCCGGCGACCGTATCTCGGTTTGCGATCCGCGCGGGACGGTGCTTTTCTCCATACCGGTGCCGGCCGAAGCCGAAGTCTGACGCCCGCTCCGTCTGCAATCCAGGCCCCCTTGAGCCCTCTGGCGACCAGCTTGCCGGCCGCCGGCCCGCTCCGGCGTTGACAGCAAGGCCGCGGCTATCGACAGTCCCGCCGGGCGCGTCCATACGGTCGCCACGGCAGGGTTATCGGCTTTGTCCTACGTCCTTCTCGCCTATCTGGCATTCGTGGTGGTCTATCAGCTGGCCAAGGCGTGGCACCGCCGCAAGCAGGCGCAAGGCGCAATTGCCCCTCCCCCGGTCACGGCCGCCGACGCCAAATCCGCCGCCGGCGCGCCGGCGGCCGCATCGTCCACCACATCATCCACCACAGAAGCAACACTCGCGCCGAAACCGCCTTCCCTGGAAGAACGCCTGGCGGAGCTCGAGAGGGCCTATGAGGCGGTCGGATCGCGCGCCGCCCATCCGCGCGAGCTTGCCGAGAATGCGCAATTCAAGGAGGCGGTCAGCCTGCTCACGGACCTCGACCTCGCCGTCGATGAGGTCATGGGCTATGCGCGGAGCACCAAATGGGGGCTCGCCTGCGCGGCGCTGGCGGCGCTGGCGCAGCGCCACGACGGGGAGGACGCGGTCGACCAGGTGCTGGCGCATTTCCCCAAGCTCGTGCCCTGGGCCATGTATTTTGCGCTCACCTATTTCGTCGAGATCAAGTCGCGGCCGCCGGTCGGCGCCCCGCTGGTCGGCGCCCAGGACTGGTGGGGCAATGTACCGCTCATGCCGGTCATCTTCCGCGACTATTTCGTGCGCCGCGCCGCGCTCGGCGACGCCGCCGATTTCGGCGGGACGCTCCATTCGCAGGCGGCCTCGCCCACCCCGATCATCAAGACGTTTCTCTCCCGCGTCGATCATCCGCTCGCGGCCGCGCTCGCGAGCAAGCTCGACACGCCCCAGCACGGCAATATCGACCACGCCTTCCTCACCTCGTTCGGCCGGTTCTGGACGGACCAGAGCAAGGCGCAAGCGTTGGTCGAGCCGGACAACTGGAAGGTCGCGCTCGCGACCGCGCAATCGACGCTGCAGCAGAATCCGGTGCGCTCGCTGCTCATCAGCGGCGAGCAGCTGGTCGGCAAGACCTCGTTCCTGCGGCTTCTCGCCAAGCGCCTCAAGGGCTTGAATTGGAGCGTGTTCGAGGCGAGCGGCGCCGA
>DATDGG010000211.1:0-8047 GCA_036522235.1 Xanthobacteraceae bacterium | reverse complement strand
GCCAACATATCCCGGCGTCGCAGCTTCTTGCGCACCACAGGCTTCTCCGCCTCATCCACACCATGCAGGACAAAAACTCTCTTAGACGTATCCACGCCAATTCGGATAATCTTCGTCATGGACGGCTCCCGCGTTTGAGATCTGCACGACCTCATTCTGGCACATCGATGCCGTAGGGGGCCGTCCACCCCAACAGTAGTCGCAAGCGCCATTTGTCAATCGAAAAGCCAACGGCCACTGGGTCGTCCGCGTTCGCGGACGATGACACTGTCGGTGGTGCGCCTCCGTGACCGCATCAATGCGCCGTTCTTGCCAGTCCCAGCTTCGCCAGCAGCGGCTCGTCCGACACGCGCAGCAACGTCGTGTCCGCCGCCGCCTCGATCGCGTGCGCGTGCCAGCACGGCATGGCGACGACATCTCCGGGGCCCAGCGTCTCGCTGAGGCCGCCTTCGGCCGTGAAGCGGGCGCTGCCGCCGATCACCGCATAGATATTGTTGATCGTGGTCTTGGGCATATCGACACGACTGCCGGCGGGTTGCCGCATCAAATGCAGCGCGATGGTCGGCATGATGTCCTTGGCGATCTCGACCAGCTTGGCGTCGCGGCCGCCGCCGAGTGCCTCAGCGGAGGAGATGCGAAACGGCGTGGCGCCGCTCGACGTGATCGGCTCGAGACCGCCGGCCGGATATTGCTCGAAGAACATCGCCTCGGTGAGCTGCACGAAGGGAATGTCCAGAAAGTCGATCCAGAAGCTCGTCTGATCGGTCTCGTTGAGGTGGCCGTGCCAGCTCCACGACGGCGTGAGCACCACGTCGCCGGGCAGCATGTCGACGCGGGCGCCGTTCACCACCGTGTAGGTGCCGGGCTTGGCCGCGAGCACCAGCCGCAGCGCGGCCGGCGTGTGACGGTGCGTGCGCGCGGTCTCGCCGCCTTTCACGCATTGATAGGCGGCGACCAGGTTGCGGGTGGTGGCGTAGAGGTTGCCCTCGATCGGATTGACCATGATCAGGTTGCGCCGTTCCGCCTGCTCGACCGGCACGAACTCGCCGGCCTGGTCGAGCGCGGCCCGCGCCGCCGCGAACCGCCAGACCGCCGGCGTGAATTTCGGCTTCGGCACCGGCCACATCGACGGCTCGGGCCGCGCCCAGCCCGGCGAGAATTTCAACCGGCCGAGCTCGGAATAATACGGAGCGAGGGTGTCGTGCTTCATGGGTGCTTCTCCCTTCCCCCTCCGCCGCGGGCTGAGAGCGTTGTAGCTCGCTTCACGAGGCTGCCTCAAGGTGCGCGCGGCCCTCGCCGCCGATCGGCTTTTCGCCCCGCACCGCGTCGATGACGGCGCTCGGCTGCGAGGGCTCCGCATCGGCCCTAAAGGCCACATGGCCATCGGGCCGCACCAGCACAAGCGCCCGCCCATAAGCTTGCAGCACTTCCGGGCGATCGAGCGACACACGGTGAATGGGCACGCCCGCCGCAACGGCGGCCTGCATCATGGCGTCGCCGCTCGGTGCATCAGCGCCAAGGCAAAGCAGCGTAAAGCCGCGCCCGAACAGATCAAGCGTCGAGCGCCCGTCCGGCAAGGCCACATGGGGGGCGCGCGCCCCGGGTCGGGCGGTCTGGGTATAGGTGCTGGTCTCGAGCGGCGGCACCGGCGTGCCGTCGGGCCACACGATCGGCGAATCGTCATAGCGGTAGCCGAGATGGAAGCCGTTCATGAACCATTCGTGCCGCATGGTCTGCGTGAACCAGGCCCCATAGTCGGCGCGGATCGCGTCGGCCTCGGCCCCCTCGGCAAAGACCTGTGGCGGCGGCTTGCGATCGCGGGTCGAGAGCATGCGCCCGAGATTCTCGGTCGATGCCGCGACATTGCGCACGGCGACCGGGCGCCGCTCGCTCTCGTAGCTGCGCAGCAGCTGCGCCCCGCCCCAGCCGCGCCGGACCGCGTCGAGCTTCCAGCCGAGATCGACCGCGTCCTGGATGCCGGTATTCATGCCGAGCGCGCCGGTCGGCGACATCAGATGCGCGGCATCGCCGGCGATGAAGACACGGCCGGCCCCATAGCGTTCGGCGACCAGCTCCCGGCGCACCCAGCGCATGACCGAAAGAATCTCGTAGTCGAAATCCTTGCCCATGACGCGGGAGAGCGCCGCGCGGATGTCGGCCTCGCTGTGATTGACCTTGTCGGGCGTGCCGACGATCGACATGCGGAAGCGGTCGCCGCCGTTGACCGCCACGATCGTGAGCCAGGTGCCTTCCGGCCCGATGAAGATGAAGCGATAGGCCTTGCCTATGCGGTGCAGCGAGGGGAAGTCAGCGCAGCGGAACAGCACATTGGTCGTGTAGGTCAGCGCCGGAGTTCCGCTCATGGCGATGCCCGCACCCTCGCGCACCATGCTGGCGCCGCCGTCGGTGCCGATGAGATAGTCGGCCGTGACGGTGCGGGTCTCGCCCGTGCGCGCGTCGCGCAAGGTGGCGTGGACGCGGTCGCCGCGATCCTCGAAGGCGACCAGCGCGGTCTCGTATTGCAGAGTGACGCAGTCAAGGCTCGTGGCGAACCGCTTCAGGATCGGGTCGAACATGTCCTGCGGAACGCGTTCGCGCTTCTGCGGGCTCTGCGGCGGGCAGGCCTCGAAGGCGCGGCCCGGAAACACCTCCCGGCCGAGCTCGTATCCATTGAGCGAGGTGAGAAAGACGCAGTCCTGCGGATAGTCGCCCGGATAGGGCGCATCGCGCACCCAGTCCGCGATGCCCCAGCGGCGGCAGAACTCCATGGTGCGCACGCCGATGAGGTCCATCTTGGGCTGCTCGATGCGGCCGTCGCCCTGCTCGACCAGCGTGCAGGGCACGCCACGCCAGCCCAAGTCGCCCGCGAGCGCAAGGCCGACCGGGCCGGCGCCGACGATCAGGACGGGTGTGTGCTCGCTCATTGCTTGCTCTTATAGTTTCTTCGGTGCGCTGCGTCGAGAATGTCCCGCCGCGACAGCTTGCGGGCCCCCGCTTACCGCGCCAAGATCACAATAGCGACAAGCTGGGGACTCCTTTGATCGAGCCGTTGCGACAGATCAGCCCGGTCACGCGGGCGCTCAGCGCCCACATGGCCGACGCGCTCGGCCGCTCGCTTCCGAAGCCCGTAATCGAGAAGGCACGCCAGCACATCCTCGATACCGTCGCCGCCATGATCTCGGGCTCGACGCTTCGTCCCGGGTGCGTGGCCATCGACTACGTCGCCAAGCTCGGCGGCGCGCGGCAGGCTTCCGTGGTCGGAACGCGCCTGCTCACCTGCCCGCTCCATGCGGCGCTGGCGAACGGCATGCTGGCGCACGCCGACGAGACCGACGATTCCCACGCTCCCTCGCGCACGCATCCCGGCTGCGCCGTCATTCCGGCCGCGCTAGCGGTGGCCGAAAGCGTGCACGCGAGCGGAGAAGCGCTGCTCAAGGCGGTCGTCCTCGGCTACGACGTCGCGGCGCGGGTGAACTGTGCGCTCGGGGCCGACGAGCTCGCGGCGGCCGCCCACTCCACCCATAGCATCGGCGGAACTTTTGGGGCGGGCGCCGCCGCCGGCGCGCTGCTCGGATTGGACGAGCGGCAGGCGCGGCACCTGCTTTCGCTCTGCGCCCAGCAGGCATCGGGCGTCGCCTGCAACGTCCGCGATACCGAGCATGTAGAGAAGGCCTTCGATTTCGGCGGCATGCCGGCGCGCAATGGCGTGACCGCCGCCACCCTGGTGGCGGCCGGCGTCACGGGCGTCGACGACGTCTTCAGCGGCGAGCGCAACTTTCTCGAAGCCTATGCGCCGGCGCCCGATCCCGAGCGCCTGTCCGCGGAGCTTGGGCAGCGTTTCGAGATTCTGGGCACCAACATCAAGAAATGGTCGGTCGGCTCGCCCGCGCAGTCCGCGCTCGATGCCCTGACGGTGCTGATCGAGACCGCGCGCATCGGGCCCGCGGATGTCGAGAGCATCGAGCTGCATCTGCCGTCACGCTCGGCCCGCACCGTGGACAATGCGGCGATGCCCGCCATCAACGTCCAGCATCTCATGGCCCTGCTGCTGATCGACGGGACGCTTTCCTTCAAGACGATCCACGACGCCGGCCGCATGCAGGAGCCTGCAATTCTCGCGCTGCGGCGGAAGATCGCGCTGGTGCCGAGCGATGAATTGATGCGCGCCCGTCCACGCCGGCAGGCGATCGTCACCGTCAAGACCCGCGACGGACGCTGCCTCGATCACCGGAGCGTTGCGGTGCGGGGGACGGCGGACAATCCGATGAGCCAAGCCGAGGTCGAGGCCAAGGCGTTCGACCTCATCGCGGACGTGCTGGGCGCGCACCGCGCCAAGGCGATCTTGCGAGCGATCGGGACGATCGAGGCCGTGCCGGATGTTACAACACTGCGCCGATTGTGGCAGCCGCCCGCTCGGAATCATTTGGTATAAGGGCCGATGACCATGCGGTCTCTTGCAACCCGGGTGACAGGTCGCTGTTGGCTGGTGGCCGCGCTTGCGGTCTGGCTGCCCGGCGCAGACGCGGCCGCCGACGAGGATTTCTACAAAGGCAAGACCGTCACCTTCATCGTCGGCACGGCCGTCGGCGGGGGCTACGACACCTATAGCCGCCTGGTCGCCGCCCATATCGGGCCGCACCTCGGCGGCCGGCCGGTCGTGGTGGCGCAGAACATGCCCGGCGCCGCCGGCATAAGGGCCGCGAATTACCTGTACAGCCTCGCCCCCAAGGATGGCGCCACCATCGGCATGGTGGACGAAGCCATCTACCTCAATCAAATTCTCGGGACGCAGGAGCTGCGCTTCGACGCCACTAAATTCAATTGGATAGGACGGGTCCTCGCCAACAGCGCCGTGCTGTTTGCGCGCCGCGAAGCGTCCGTGCAGAAGATCGAAGATGCGTTCAACAAAGAGCTGATCGTGTCGTCGACCGGGACGGCGTCGCGCTTGAATTGGACCGTGCTGAAAAAAGTGCTCGGCCTGAAGCTCACCCTCATATCCGGCTACCAGGGCAGCAACGACAGCCTGCTGGCGCTGACGCGCGGCGAGGTGGACGCCTTGAGCATGCCGTGGTCGATCTTGCGCATCAATGGCGAGCATCTGATCCGCAATCACGAGATCAATCTTCTGCTCCAAACCGGGGCCGAGAAGGCTGCCGGGCTGTCAGACGTCCCGCGCATGATCGATCTGGCGCGCAACGACGACGAGCGCCGCCTGCTCGAATTGTTCTCGTCGCCCTCCTCGATCGGGCGCTCCGTGCTGGCGCCGCCGGGGCTACCAGCAGAGCGCGTGGATGAGCTGCGCCGCGCCTTCACGGCCACGATGCAGGACGCGAGCTTCCTCGCCGATCTCGACCGCGCCCGGCTCGACCACAATCCATTGCCGGGCGAGGAGCTGCAGAAGATCATCACCGGCGCCGGCGACCTCCCGCCTTCGTTGATCCAGCGCGCACGGCGCATCGCCGACACGACGGCAGACTGAGCGGCAAGATGCCCGCTACGGCAACCGCGATGAAGCTCCGGGTGCAGGACAGCCAGATGGATGTCTATCTGGGCACGCCGGCCCGCCAGGCGAAAGGTCGGTGGGCCTACCACGTCATCCGAAATCCGCCCGTGGCTCCATAGCTCTGCCCCGCGCCAGAAAACTCGCCGTCGAAGGCGGCGACGAAGCTCGCGTTTTTGCCGAGCATGAATTGAGAGCCGAGGTCGATCTTGGCGCTGTCCGTTGCGGGACGGGCGCCATCGACCGCGAAGGCCGCGCCCGGAGCCGTGATGAAGGACGCCGTGATGCCGCGGCTTGGATGGAACTCGTGCACCCAGGCGGCGCGCAGATAGGGCGAAAAGAACGTCCCGTTCGGCAGCGATATTCGGGTGTCGAGCTGGGCGCCGAGGAAGGTCGGCAGCGACGTCGCCGTCACCGGCGCATAGGTCAGGCCGAGGGTGCCGGGGCCGCCGCCGACCACGGTGCTGCTTTCGGCATAGCCGCGCTGCCACAGCTGCGATGCCTGGATGGCCGCGAACGGCGTCACGCCGACAGCGCGATACATCCAGGTGTCGCCGAGCTCCAACCGCGCGCCGAGCCGATCGCTGCCGAATGCGCCGGTCGCCGTCTCGGCCGGGCCGATGCCCGCGATGGTGCGGGTGGTCGAATTGTTGAAATGGCCGTAGCTGACCAGCGCCGACAGATAGGCCGAGCCGAAGGTCTTCATGCCGTACAGGCCGACATGGCCGCCATCGAGCTGGCCCGAGGTGGCGCGGTCGGCGACGCTGAACCTCGACGTGCTGCCGGCGACCCCGAGGCCGAGCAGCAGATCCGGATGGGCCTGGTAATCGAAGCCGAGCGCCCCACCCGCGGCCCGGTCGCTCAGGCTTGCGCTGCCCACGCCGGAATCGCCCCGGAGAGACTGCGTGCCGCCGAAGCCCGCCCCCCAGGCATGCCAGGTCGGTACATTGGACGGCGCCTTGTAGACCGGCGGCTTGCCGTCCGCGGCATAGAGCGGGTTCTTTGCATTGGGATCGGGCGCATATTGCAACGGCATGCCGGCGGGCACGTCGGCGCGGTCGCCGCTGCGCCAGGCATCCGCCTGTTGCGCCATCGTCTGCATGAACAGGTTGCCGGCAAAGAACGCCGTGTTCTGCGTGCCGCTGGTGCCTTCGCCGGAAAGCTGGTCGAGCGCACCGACCGAAGTCGCTTGCAGCAGGTTGGAGAAGAACGTGGCCTGGGCGCCGGTCAGCGTCGTCGTATAGGCCGCATCGAGCGCATTGCCGACCCGCTGCTCATTCAGCGATTCCCCGGCTACGGTCCCGAAGCCCAGGCGGTTGACGGTGATATCGACCGAATTGGCCTTGTAGGTCGGCGTCACCGTGAAAAACGCCAGCGGCGTGGTGGTGCCGGCTGCGAACGCCTGCGCTTGGCCGAACTTCGTCGTTATCGCATTCGTCGCCGTGACTACGCCAGCAAACGTCGTCGTGTTGCCATAGAGCCCTGGTTGCAGCACGGCGCCAAGCGTGCCGCCGAGATTGGCGGTCCCAACCACCGTCGTGGTGTCGTGCGCAAGCGCAGTGTTTGCCCGCAGCGCCAGCGTGCCCGCCGAGGTTTGGGTGAAGGTGCCGACGATGGTGTGCACGGCGCCGATCGCCGTGCCCGGATTCGTGATGGTGATCACGCCGGAGTTGGTCAGCGAGGTATTGGTGCCATTCACCACAACCATTCCGTCGAGCACGCCACTGTTGAAGAGGATACTGTTGTTTCCGCCCACGCTGGCGCTAATCGCGTTGGCGCCCCCGGTGATCGTGCCGGTGTTGGTGACGATCCCGTTGGCGCCGACCGAAAAAATGCCCGTTCCGTTGTCGCCCACGGTGATAATGCCGGCATTGGTCACGGTCGTGTTGGCGCCGACGAACGCAAGGACGCCACTTGAACCGGCTCCCGCCGTGATCGTCCCGGTGTTGAGGATAGTGCTGTTGGCACCTTGGGTGAGGATGCCGTTCGAGGTATCGCCCACCTTGATCATGCCGGTGTTGCTTACAATGCTGGCGGCGCCGCCCGCAGAAATTCCGTCTGAGGCGTTGCCGGCAGTCATTGTGCCATTGTTGGTGATGGTGCTGCCGTTCTTGGCAGAGATGCCTATTCCGCTGCCGACGACAAGGGTCCCATTATTGGTGATGGTGCTGTTGTTGCTGAGGTTGATGTCGATGGCCCCAATCCCGAGCGTGATGGAGGCGCCCGATAGGACATTGACCGTCACGTTGTTCTGCGTGCCGTTGCCGACGCCGGTCGTATCGTTGCCGGTGCAGGTCACGGTCGCGCCGTTGGACGCCGGCGGCTGGCAGTCGGCGAAGGCCGGCGCGACGGCCACCAGCGCCGCCGCACTGGCCAACACGGCCAAGAGAGCCCGGTGCATGTGCATGAGAATCTGCCCCCTTGCGAGCGCGTTCGCTCCTTGCCGCACGCTTGCCACGATTGGGCATGGGGTTCTTGGCGCGCAGCGCACACCGCGTAGGCGGAGGCTGCACTTTCGCCCAAACGAGCGACTTTTCCGGAATGTGT
>DATDGG010000210.1:0-2425 GCA_036522235.1 Xanthobacteraceae bacterium | reverse complement strand
AATTGGAGCGGGCGAAGGGATTCGAACCCTCGACCCCGACCTTGGCAAGGTCGTGCTCTACCCCTGAGCTACACCCGCATCCGTTTGGGCAAGGCGGCAGGCCGCCTTAAGGGATGCTATGCCAAATGGCGGCCGGATTTGCAACCAGGCGCCGGGAACCGAGCGCCGGGAACCAGGAGTGAGGCCGAGAACAGTCCATCCATCGCCGATTTTGGTCTAAGTTCCCAATCCCCGATCCCCGATTCCTGATCCCTTCCCCATGCCCGCCACCCCCGACGACCTGTTCGCCTATCTCGATGCTCTCGGCATCGCGCATGCGACCGTGACCCACGCGGCGGCCTCCACGGTCGAGGAGGCGCGCGCGCTGCGCGGCCAGATTGCCGGCGCCCATACCAAGAACCTGTTCCTCAAGGACAAGAAGGATGCGCTGTTCCTGGTGGTGGCGCTCGAAGATGCCGCGATCGAGCTTAAGTCGCTGCACCGAAGGCTGGGCGCCAGCGGCCGCTTCTCGTTCGGCTCGGCCGAGCTGTTGCGGGCGACGCTCGGGGTCGAGCCCGGGGCCGTCACCCCGTTCGCGGTGCTCAACGACACGCAGGCCCGCGTCGCCGTCGTGCTCGACGCCGCCATGATGGCGCACGCGACCCTGAATTGTCATCCGCTGCGCAACACCATGACGACCTCGATCGCGCGCGACGACCTGGTCCGGTTCCTGACCGCCACCGGCCATCCGCCCCGCATCCTGCCGGTCGCCGATGCGCTCGCCACAAGCCCTTGACGGAGATTGCAATCATCCCCATGGACACCATCTAATTGGCGGGATCGCGGTTCCGGGCGCGGCCGGGACCCTCCCTATAGCCCTTAAGGCCACCAGCCCTTAGGACCACAAGGACTTGATCGAGATGCTGCAGAATGTCGGGGCAAGCGCCGTCGCGGAGGGGGCCGTCAAGGACACGACGACCCAGACCTTCGTCAAGGACGTGATCGAGGAATCCAAGCGCCAGCCGGTGCTGGTGGACTTCTGGGCCGAATGGTGCGGGCCCTGCAAGCAGCTCGGCCCGGTGCTGGAAAAGGTGGTGCGGGCCGCCAAGGGCAAGGTCAAGCTGGTCAAGATGGATATCGACAAGCACCCGGCGATCCCGGGGCAGCTCGGCATCCAGTCCATCCCGGCGGTGTTCGCCTTCGCCAACGGCCAGCCGGTCGACGGTTTCATGGGGGCGCTGCCGGAAGCCCAGGTGACGGCCTTTGTCGAGCGCCTCACCAAGGACCGCATCGGCGGCGAGGAGCAGGATCTGTTGAAGGCGGCCGACGCGGCGCTCGCGCAAGGCAATCCGGCGAGCGCGGCCGACCTCTATGCGCAGGTGCTGGCCGAGGACGCCGCCAATGTGGCGGCGCTGGCCGGGCTCGCGCGCAGCTATCTGGCGACCGGCGCCATCGAGCAGGCCAAGCAGACGCTCGCCATGGTGCCGGAGGCCAAGCGTAACGAGGCGGCCGTCGCGGCCGCGCGCGCGGCACTCGAGCTCGCCGAGCAGGCCAAGGCGGTCGGCCCGATCAACGAGCTCGAGCAGAAGGTCAACGCCAACCCGCTCGATCACCAGGCGCGCTTCGATCTGGCAGTGGCGATGAACAGCAAGGACCGCCGCCGCGAGGCGGTCGACCACCTGATCGAGATCGTGCGGCGGGACCGCAAGTGGAACGACGACGGCGCCCGCAAGCAGCTCGTGCAGTTTTTCGAGGCCTGGGGCGGGAGCGACGAGGCCACGGTCGAGGGGCGCAAACGGCTGTCGTCGATCCTGTTCGCCTGAGCCATGCTGTAAGTCCTTGGGGTAGCTCGCCCGCATGCGCAGGAGCCCCCGTGGCGGAGTCGGGGAATCACCATGCCGATGAACTCAACCTATCTCGGGCCCGGCGATCTCCCCGACGTCATTCCAGTCTTTCCGCTGGCGGGCGCGCTGCTGCTGCCGCGCGGACAATTGCCGCTCAATATTTTCGAGCCGCGCTATCTGATGATGGTCGATGACGCGTTCACCTCGGGTCGCCGCCTGATCGGCATGATCCAGCCCGACCCGGCGCATCCGGGTCCGGAGGACAAGCCCAATCTCTACCGGGTAGGCTGCGTGGGCCGGCTCACGCAGCTCGCCGAGATCGGCGACGGGCGCTACTCGATCCAGCTCACCGGCATCGCCCGCTTCCGCATCGAGGCCGAGCTCCCGGTCTCGACGCCCTATCGGCAATGCCGCGTCACTTATGCGCCCTTCGCCAACGATTTCTTCGGCCACAAGGGCGAGGACGAGGTCGATCGCGAGAGCCTGCTCAACGCGCTGTCGCAATTCCTCAAGGCCAACGATCTCAAGGCCGACTGGGAGGGCATCGAGAAGGCGCCGAATGAGGCGCTGGTCAACGCGCTCGCCATGATGTCGCCCTATGG
>DATDGG010000209.1:0-9531 GCA_036522235.1 Xanthobacteraceae bacterium | reverse complement strand
ACTTCCGCCTTGACGGCTTCGAAATCCGCCTTGAATTCCGGCTTCTGCAGCATCAGTGTCACCATCACGGTCGCGCCGATATGGCCGCCTTCCCAATCGGACGGGTAGGCGACGCCGCTGGCGATGCGTTGCTCGCCGTATTGCCAGCCGCGCGCGAACAGCTCGGAGCGCTTCTCAGGCACCATCATGGCGAGAAGCAGCACCACCTCCGCCCCGAATGTGCTGTGCCCGCTCGGATAGGTCGGCCCCTGCGAGGCGGCCGCGATATCGGGCGGCGATTGCACCTCCTTGCTGGCCTGGAACGGACGCAGCCGCTTGTATTTCTGCTTGATGGCGCGCACGCCAACGACGGAATCCTTGTTGATCTTGGTGAAGAACTCCCCGGCCAGCGGGAAGCGATCCTTGGTGAAGCTGGGACCGAGAACTTCGCCGGCGATGCGATAGGCCGTCTGCTCGGTATCGGAATGGATGGCCGCCAGCCGCTCCGGGGTCAGTCCCTTCTGCAGGTCGAGCACGCCCTGCAGGTCGCGCTTGTCGCGCGCCGATCCGTCCGCCGGCGGGGGCGGCAGCAGGCTCGCAAAATCGGCGTCGCTTTCCGAGAGATAAGGCTTGTCGGAGAGTGACAGCGCCGGGCCTGCGGTGAGCAACAACAGCACGATAGAACCGAGAGCAAGCTTGCGCATGATGGCGTTCCCTCGAGGGTTTCTCTTAAGGCTTGATGACCTGCTTGGCCCGCTCGATGATCGGCTTGGGCGTTGCGTAGAGCTTCTGCACGATCTCCTGCACCTTGGCGCCGGAGAGCGGCGTGACGGCGATGCGCGCGGTGTCGGCGTCGGCGAGAAACTGCGGATCCGCCATGGTGGCATCGAAGGCCGTGCGCAAGGTGTTGATCTGCTCGGCCGGCGTGCCGGGCGGCGCGATGTAAGAGCGCTGGAAAATCTGCTGGCTCACCACCAGCTCGGCGACCTTGCGGTCGTCGTCGTTGCCGATGAATTTCCACATTTCGGGCACGCCCATCTTGGTCAATTCCGGGTTCGGATCGAGCCCGACCTGAAGCAGAACGTTGACCTTGTGGTCGCGCAGCCAGTCCGCCTTCTGGGATTTGAGGCTCGACCAGTCCCAGCCGCACATGCCGTCGACCTCGCCGCGCTCCATGGCGAGACCGATATCGGCGGTGCCCTTGTAGCCGGCGACGACGTCGAACTTGGTGCCGGCCGTGTGATTGTGCAGATAGCCGTAGTCGCGGGTCGCGCCGCCGGCCGCGGTCGCGCCCAGGATGGTCTTCTGGCTGCGCGCATCCTCGAAGGTCTTGATCTTGGAGGCCTGGAATGTCGCGCAGACGCGGGTGCCGGCATCGGCCGAGCCGAGATAGATCACCTTGGTGGGATCGAACTGGGTTTCCGCCTTGTCGTCCAGGAGCGGGCCGATGATGGCGCCGGGCATCAGCGCCCCCAAAGTGGCGCCGTCCCTGGGCGCCACATTGCTGATGAAGAGGGCGGTGCGGCCGCTGCCGGCGCCCGGCATGTTCTTGACCACGATGGTCGGATTGCCCGCGATGTGCCGGCCGAAATGGCGCGCGAGCGTGCGTGCATAGATGTCGTAGCCGCCGCCGACGTCAGCCCCGACCTCGAAATCGATGGTCCTGCCGGCATAGAAATCAGCTGCCGCGGCGGGCGATGCCGGCCAACAGGCAAGGGCCGCAGAGACCGCGGCCAGGCGCCGCCAAGTCTGATGCAATGCCCCATCTTGTAACTTCATCGCCGTCTCCAGCGCGAAGGAAGCCGTCACGCCGCGGTCTTGGCCGGATGGCGCGAGGTGTTGATCGCGACCGTGGCGATCGAGACCAGGGCGCAACCGGCCACGCACAAGAATATCGCGCGCGGATAGCCGTGGTCCAGGAGCTGGCCGAAGATCAATGGCGCCACGATGCCGCCGATATTGAAGCCGGTGGAGACGAAGCCGAACACCCGCCCATAGGCCCCGGGCGGGGTCACGGTGCGCACGATCATGTCGCGCGACGGCATGGTGATGCCGGAGGCAAAACCCGCAATCGACATCACCATGACGAGGGCGACGGTCGGGAAATCGAAGAGCGCGACCAGCGACGCGACCGCTGCGGTGACGATCAGGCCGCAGGTCGCGACCAGGCCGTGATGCGCCGTGCGTCCGGCGAGCCAGCCGCCCACCAGCACGCCGATCGGGCTCACCGAGAGCAAGGCCGTGAGCGCCGCATTGCCGATCGTTGGGGGCGTGCCGTGCAGCGCGCCGAGCGCCGGAACCAGGAAGTTGTAGAGCGCGCCGCTCGACATCGCGAGCAGGATGAAGAAGACGAGATTGAGCAGGATCGGCGGCGCGATCAGGAGGCGCCAGCCGCCCGCTGCGGCGTCGCCTGACTCAGCCCCGCGCGTCTTGCTCTTGCCCGCACCGGGCTCGAGCTCGGGCAGGTCGCTCTGCAGCGCCGCCGCCAAGGCGGCAACGAGCCCGAGCACGGCGGCGCCCAGGAAGGCGCCCCGCCATCCGACCTCACTCTGCAGGAACAACAGGCTCGGCGGTGCCGCCGCATTGCCCAACATGCCGGCGAATGTATGCAGCGAGAAGGCGCGGCCGGCGCGCGCGGGCGGCACGTGGCGCGACAGCAGCGCATAATCGGCCGGGTGATAGACGGTGTTGCCCAGCCCCGCGAGCGCGAACATCGCTACCAGCACCCAGAACGAATTGACCAGCGCCGCGATCGCGAAGGCGAGCGCGCCGATGATGAGGCCGGCGATGAGCAGGAGGCGCGCGCTCACCCGGTCGACCAGGAAGCCTGTCGGCGTCTGCAGCGCGGTCGAGACCACATTGAACGCCGTGAAGGCGAGGCCGAGCTCGGTATAGCTCACCGCGTAGTCGGCGCGCACGAATAGGAACAGCGGCGCCAGCAGGGTAATGTAATAATGGCTGGCGAAATGCACGAAGCATACGGTGGCGACGAACTTCGTCTCGGCCGCGCGCGTCGTCGGAAGCGGCAGATCGATCGCCTGCGTCATCGGTTCGCATTCATGGAGATTTGGGCCGACTGGATCGCCTGCCAGACCCGGAATGGGGTCGCCGGCATGTCGATATGGGTGATGCCGTATTCCGACAGCGCGTCGACGACCGCGTTCATCACCGAGGTCAGCGCGCCGGCGCAGCCGGCCTCGCCGCAGCCCTTGACGCCGAGCGGATTGGTCCTGGCCGGCACGCCGTGATCGGCGACCGCAAACATCGGCGCATCGCTGGCGCGCGGCAGCGCATAGTCCATGTAGGAGCCGGTGAGGAACTGGCCTTCGGAATCGTAGACCGTCATCTCCATCAGCGCCTGCCCGATGCCCTGCACGGCGCCGCCATGGAGCTGGCCCTCGACGATCATCGGATTGACGACGGTGCCGAAGTCGTTGACGCAGGAATATTTGACCACCGCGACCGCGCCGGTCGCGGGATCGATCTCGACCTCGGCGATATGGCAGCCGTTGGGAAAGGTGGCGGCGGCGCCGTCGCTGACATGGCGGACGTCGAGCGAAGCCGGCACGCCTTCCGGAAGATTGAGCCCGCCATGAATCCGCGCCGCCAATTCCATGATGGGGATGGCGCGGTCGGTGCCGGCGATCACGAAGGCACCGTCCTTGAACTCGATATCGGCGGCGGAGGCTTCCAGCACGTGGGAAGCGATCTGGCGGCCTTGCTCGATCACCTTGGCGGCCGCTTCCACGATCGCGGTGCCGCTCGCCATGATCGACTTCGAGCCGCCGCTGCCGCCGCCCTGCAGGAGGCGATCGCTGTCGCCCTGCACCAGGCGGATTTTTTCGAACGGGATGCCGAGCTTCTCGGTCAGCACCTGCGCGAACGGCGACGCGTGGCCCATGCCGAAATCCATGGTGCCGGTCAGCAAGGTGACGCCGCCATCGGCCTCGAAAACGACGCCGCCCATTTCCTTGGAGGGCGGCGCGGTGACTTCGAGGAAATTGCCGATGCCGAGCCCGCGCAGCCTGCCGCGCTTGTGGCTCTCGCGCTTGCGGCGGGCAAACCCCTTGGTGTCGGCCGCCTCGATCGCCTGGCGCAGCAGGGCCGGAAAGTCGCCGCTGTCATAGGTCATGCCGGAGGCGGTCTTATGGGGGATATCGCGCGGCCGGATCTGGTTGCGTCGGCGCAGCTCCAGGCGGTCGATCTCCATCTCGGCGGCCGCCGTGTCGATCAACCGCTCCATGTAGTAGTTGCCCTCGGGCCGGCCGGCGCCCCGATAGGCGGAAACGTGGCTGGTATTGGTGAAAACGCATTTGGTCGAGACTTCGATCAGCGGCGTGCGGTAGACGTTCTGCACGTTCTTGACCGCATTGAGCGTCGAGGGCATCGGCCCGACATTGGCGAGAAACGCGCCCATATTGCCGAAGCTGGTGAGCCGCACCGCCAGGAAATGGCCGTCGGCGTCGAGCGCGAGCTCGGCGGTGACCCGATGGTCGCGGCCATGGCTGTCGGAGACGAAGCTTCCCGAGCGCTCGTCGGTCCACTTGACCGGCCGCGCGAGCGCCCGCGCCGCATGCAGGGCGCAGACATATTCCGCATAGACCGCGGCCTTCATGCCGAACGAGCCGCCGATATTGCCGGTGATGACGCGGACTTGCGCGGGCTCGACGCCGAGCACCTGGGCCACCGTGGCGCGCATGCCGAGCACGCCCTGGGAGGGGACGTAGAGGGTAAAGCGCCCGTTCTCGTAGCAGGCGAGCGCCGCGCGCGGCTCCATCGCGCTGACCACGACGCGGCTGTTGACGAGCTTGAGGCGCGTGACATGCGCGGCACTGGCAAACGCCTGCGCGACCTGCGCGCTGTCGCCATAGTGATAGTCGAGCGCGATATTGTCAGGCACGTCCGCATAGAGCACGGGCGCGCCGCTGCGCACGGCATCCTCCGGTTCGGTGATCGCGGGGAGCGGATCGATATCGGCCTCGATCGCCTCGGCGGCATCCTTCGCCTGCAGCAGGGTCTCCGCCACCACGCAGGCGATCGGGTCGCCGACGAAGCGCACCTTGTCGGTCGGGAGCGCCGGCCGCGCCGGCTTGCGCATGGGCGAGCCGTCGCGGTTCTCGAACGGCACGATGCATTTGAACGTCCCGTAGCCCGCCGCGGCGAGATCGGCGCCCGTATAGACGGCGAGCACGCCCGGCATCGCGCGCGCGGCCGCGACGTCGATGGCGCGAATGACCCCATGGGCGTGGCGGCTGCGGACCATCATCGCATAGGCCTGGCCGGCCATGCCGACGTCGTCGGTGAAGCGGCCTTGGCCGCGCAGGAGCTTCGGATCCTCGGTACGGCGCACCGGCTGGCCGATGCCGAATTTTGCGATCGCCCACCCATCGGGTTGGCCGGATGGGCTCGGTGCCCAGCGGTGGGGATCGCTCTGCAGGTTCATCGAATGTCCTTCTCCGCAGGTCGTCCGTGGCCTGCCAGAGCTATTTCCATCGGCGGGTGAACGGGATCGCGGGATCGGCTTGAAATAGTGGACTCGGCTCGTTTCGACAAGGACTTATGGCTGGGGCGAGCCATGCGCGCCTGGTGCATCTGTTGCGCACTGCGTCACGCCTGTTACACTCGAAGGCGATCGAGAATTGTGACACCGCTGCGCCGTCGAGCCAACGGATGCCGGGAGCGCTCTGGCACGGCAGGAAGGCATTCGATGAACGACGAGGCCCGGCGCACCGGCGGCCTCGACCCTGCCCGTGACCGGGCACAGCGGCGCTCCCGCTGGGGTCGGCGATCGCTTTACGGCTTCCCACGGCGCGAGCGCGCGGAAGAGGGGCCCGGCGGAGCCTCGACCTATGCGGCGCTCGATCTCGGCACCAACAATTGCCGGCTCCTGGTGGCGCGGCCGTCGGGCGACGGGTTCCATGTCATCGACGCGTTCTCGCGCATCATTCGCCTGGGCGAGGGAATAACCGCGTCGGGGCGCCTCAACGAGGCGGCGATCGAGCGCGCGGTCGAGGCGCTCGGCATCTGCCGCGACAAGATGCGAAACCGCGGCGTCACCCGCGCGCGGCTGATCGCGACCGAAGCCTGCCGGGCCGCCGCCAACGGCGCGGAATTCCGTGCGCGCGTCGTCGAGGAGGTCGGGCTCGAGCTCGAGGTCATCGATCGCGAGACCGAAGCCGAGCTCGCCGCCTCCGGCTGTACCCCCTTGATCGATCCGCAGGCCGACGGCGTCATCCTGTTCGATATCGGGGGCGGTTCCTCGGAACTGGTACGCCTCGCCCGTTCGGCGCCGGTCGAGCGCGGACCGCCGCTGCCGAAGATCGAGGCCTGGGTCTCCTTGCCGGTCGGTGTGGTGACGTTGGCCGAGCGCCATGGCGGGCATCAGGTCACGCGCGACATCTATGAAGCCATGGTGGCCGAGGTGGCCGTGTTCGTGGACCGCTTCGCGGCCGAGAGCGGCCGCCGCGGCGTCGACCAGGTTCACATGCTGGGCACGTCGGGCACCGTCACCACGATCGCGGGCGTGCATCTCGACCTGCGCCGCTACGAGCGGCGCCGGGTCGACGGCTGCTGGATGAGCGATGATCAGGTGACGCAGGTGATCGAGCGGCTGCTCGCCATGAGCTACAATGAGCGCGCCGCCAATCCCTGCATCGGCACCGATCGGGCCGATCTGGTGCTCGCGGGTTGCGCCATCCTGGAGGCGATCCGCCGCGCCTTCCCGTGCCGGCGCCTGCGGGTGGCCGACCGCGGGCTGCGCGAGGGCATGCTGGTCAAGATGATGCGCCAGGACGGCATCTGGGGCGAGCAGGCGGGGCGCGCGTGAGAGGCCTTGCGTGAGGTGCCTCGGGTCAGACGCCCCGAGTAAGGCGCATCTAAAGCGGCCGCATGATCTTATCCGAAAAGTCTGCAACTTTTCGGGATCATGCTTCAGAACTTGTAGGCCATGATGGCCTTGAACTCGTTCAGCGTAACGCCGACGCTGCCGTTTACGACGGGCGGAACCGCGTTCCCCTGGAAGGTGAGATTCTTGGCCGAGAATTTCAGATAGTCGTAGGCGAAGCGCGCGATCCAATGTTCGGTCACGGCGAATTCCACGCCGCCGCCGACGTTCCAACCGGCGCGGTAGGTGCTGCCGATGTCGTTGGCGCCGCTGGGCAGGAACGCCGTGTTGCGGTCCTGGTCGAAGGCCCCGCCGCCCTTGGCGTAGATCATCAACCGATCGAACGCCCAGCCGATGCGTGCCGCGACGGTGCTCGTCCACATGACCTCGGTCTTAAGCATATTGCCGGAGGCGTCGACGGCGCTGCCCTTGGCCCAAGACCCGGTAAAATCGCCCTCGGCGCCCAGAACCACCGAGCCGATCTGATAGTTGATCCCCGTCACCCCGCCGACCAGGAAGCCCGAGAGCGAGGGGCTCGCGGTCGAGGTCAGCGTAAACGGATCGGTAAAGTCGGAGTGGCCCGAACCCCAGCCGGCGCTGGCGCCGATATAGTAGCCGGTCCACATAAACTGGGCCGGAATGTAGCTCGAGCCCACCGGGGCCTTGACGGCCGGCGTCATGTCGGCGGCGTTCGCGGTTGATGCGCCGGACAGCGCCGCGGACCATGACGCAACAGCGGCAAGCCCGACGCCGCCGACGATTGCACCCCACTTCATAGCGCGCTCCACCCCGCTAAACCCCGAGGACTCGCATTGTCCCGCCCCCATCAGGTTGCGCTCTGCGGGCTGCGCCGGCAACGGAAATCCGAAGGTGGTAACGCGCTTTGTGCCGAGGTGTGGCAAATTTGCCCTAGCCCGGGGTGCTGGCGGCGTGACGGGCGCCGATCCAACGCTTGAAAAAATGAACGATTCTGACGCTTTTACAGACCGTTCCCTGGTTTTCCTCGTTCGAAACCTCGCTGCGCTAGACTTAGGGCCGACCACGGGCGTCTTCGGCCGTCTTCGTTGTCGCATAATCTTCGCATATCTGGGTTCGCGTATCTGCGGTATGACCTGACCCTCGTCCGTGCCGGCGCCCCCAACCCAGCCGCAAGCAAGCTTCGATGACCCGCGATCAAGGCCGGCGTCCGCTGAAGGTGCAGGTCAAGGCCGGCAAGGGCCGCACCCTGTCCTCAAAGCTGTGGCTCGATCGCCAGCTCAACGATCCCTATGTGGCGCGCGCGCGCCGTGAGGGCTTTCGCTCGCGCGCCGCCTACAAGCTGATCGAGATCGACGACAAGCAGGGCCTGTTGCGGCTCGGCGCGAGCGTGGTCGATCTCGGCGCGGCGCCCGGCGGCTGGAGCCAGGTCGCGGCCAAGCGGGTCGGCGCCGCCGAGGGCAGGGGGCGCGTGGTCGCGATCGATCTTCTGGAGATGAAGCCGGTCGCGGGCGTTACGTTCGTCCGGCTCGACTTTCTCGATGCCGCCGCGCCCGACACCATCAAGGGGCTGCTCGGCGGCGCCGCCGACCTCGTTCTCTCCGACATGGCGGCCAACGCCACCGGCCACCGCGCGACCGACCACCTCAAGATCATGGCGCTTGCCGAGGCCGCGGCCGAGATGGCCCATGACGTGCTCAAGCCGGGCGGCGCCTTCCTCTGCAAGGTGCTGCAAGGCGGCACCGAGGCTGCCCTGCTGGCGCAACTGAAGAAGGATTTCGCCAGCGTCAAGCACGTGAAGCCTTCGGCCAGCCGCGCCGATTCGGCCGAGCTCTACCTTCTGGCGCGCGGGTTTCGGGCGCGCTGAAACGCTAGCGACCGGTGAGATTCAAATGGTAGCGCGTGTGGCGCAGCTCGCCGGTCCTGGTCAGCGCGCCTTTCTCGACCAGGTCGGCCAAATCCCTGGTCGCGGTCGCGCGCGAAGTCTTGCTGATGCTGATGTAGGTCTCGGCGGAGAGACCCTCCTTGAAACCGTCGATGCCCTCGCGGAACATGCGCTCGATCACCTCGCTCTGCCGCTCGTTGAGCTGCCCGCGCATGCGCTCGTTGAGCTTGGCCTTGCCGATGTAGAAATCCACGCGCTTGAGCGTGTTGCTCTGCGCTTCGAGAACCGTGCGGCCGAAGTAGTAGAGCCAGCTGGTGATCTCGTTGTCCTTGTTGGCGCGCTCGAGCGCCCCGTAATAGTCGTTGCGCTTGCGCTCGATCGTATAGGCGAGTGCGATCAGGCTCGGCTGGCCGAGATTCTGCGCCAGTGATTTCTCCGCCAGCGCCCGGCCGATGCGGCCATTGCCGTCTTCGAAGGGGTGAATGCTCACGAAATAGAGATGCGCCATGCCGGCGCGCGTCAATGCCGGCAGCGGGTTTTTCGCGCCTGGCGCCGTGTCGTTGAACCACGCGACGAACCGCTTCATTTCATCCCGCACGCGGGCCGACGGCGGCGCCTCGAAATGCAAGGTGTGGACGAGCGCGCGGCCGGAAACGACCTGCATCGGTCCGGCATGCGTCCGGTAGCCGCCGATCACCCGCAGCGAGCTGCTTCCGCTCAGCAGCAAGGCGTGCCAGTCGTACATGGTCTGCTCGGTGAGCGCGCGCGCGTAGCCGCGATAGAGATCCGCCATCATCTTGGAGACCCC
>DATDGG010000208.1:0-2435 GCA_036522235.1 Xanthobacteraceae bacterium | reverse complement strand
ATCGGCGACAAGCTCACGCCGATCGTGGACGATTCCTATTTCGACGTGGTCACCACCGCCGAGGACGTCGGCAAGACCGCGGACAAGATCGTGAAGTCGCTGGTGAACGACGGGCTGCAGGTGATGCAGGCGATCGTCGATGTCGGCGCCGAGACCAACCTCGTCACCGGCCTGCTCACGGCCTCGACGCTGACCTCCTCGCCGCCGATCCTGGCCTTGCTGGAGGACCGCTTCACGTCCGCCGCGCTGCGGGTGCAGAAGCAGCTCGCCAAGCTTCCGGGCGATCCCAAGTTCGACGGACTGCGCAAACGCGTCGCCGAAATGGTGCAGCTCGCCGATTTCAAGGCCCAGGCCGCCGACGGCGACGGCGACATGGCGCGCCTGCAGAACGTGTTCCGGGTGCACGAAAGCCTGGCCGGCATCCTGGTCGCGCTGATCGACGATCTCAATTTCGATCTGCTCTCGCAAAGCGACGATGCGGTCAAGAAATCGAGCAAGGTGATCAAGGATCTGGTGAGCAACCAGATCGCCGGCTTGCGTACCGCGCTCGACATCGCGGCGCAGACGCATCTGGTGGCGAGCGTGCTGAGCGAAGCCGCGGTGGCCCGGGACCCCGCCATGCTGGTTCCGTTCCAGGACAGGTTCAAGGCCTCGTCTGATACGCTCGCCAAGCTGTCGGAGACCGTTCACGACCAGCAAGTCAAGACGGCGATCGCCGATCTGCTCGCCTTCGGCCGCGGCGACGACAGCGTCTCGGCGCTGCGCGGCAAGGAGCTCGCCGCCACCTTGCGCGCCGACCAGACCATCGAGGAGAACGCCATGATCCAGCGCGAGCTCGATCAGGCGGTGTCGCGCCTGGTCGGCGAGATTGAGCGCGGCATGAACAGGCGTAACGGCGAGCTGACCGACAAGCTCGGGCATGACCGCATGCTGCTGATCATCGTTGCCGGGCTGAGCCTGCTCGCTTCCGGCGCCATTGCGGTGTTCTACGTCCAGCGCAACCTGCTGCGCCGCCTGGGGGCGATCGGCGAGGCGATGCGCCGCCTGTCGGCGGGCGACACCGCCCTCGTGGTGGCGGCGGTCGAGGATCGCGACGAGATCGGCGAGATGGCGCGGGCGGTGCGGGTATTCCGCGACGGCGCGGTCGCCCGCGAGCGCCTCGAGAGCGAATCGGCGGAGCAGCGGCGCAGCAATGAGGCGGCGCAGGCGCAGGCGGCCGAGGAGCAGCGCCGCAACATGGAGGAGCAGCGCCGGAGCGCCCAGGAGCAGGCGCACGTGGTGGGCGCGCTCAAGCTCGGGCTCGGCAAGCTGTCCGGCGGCGACCTGACGTTCTGCCTCACCGAGGAATTTCCGCCCGCCTACAAGGAGATCAAGGAGGAGTTCAATCTCACCACCACGCGCCTGCGCGAGACCATCAGCGTGCTCGCGGCATCGACCCGCGAGGTCGCCAGCGCCTCGACCGAGATTTCGACCAGTACCGCGGATTTGTCCCAGCGCGCCGAGGAGCAGGCCGCGACCCTCGAGGAGACCTCGGCTTCGCTGGAGGAAATATCCGCGGTGGTGCAGAAGACCGCCGAGAACGCGCAGCACGCCAGCATGTCCGCCGGCAAGGCGCGCGACATCACCAGCCGCAACGGCCAGGTGGTGGCCAAGGCGGTCGCCGCGATGGCGCGGATCGAGGAGACCTCGGGCAAGATATCCGACATCATCGGCGTGATCGACGAGATCGCGCGGCAGACTAATCTCTTGGCGCTCAACGCGGCGGTCGAGGCTGCGCGCGCCGGCGATGCGGGCCGCGGCTTCGCGGTGGTGGCGTCCGAAGTGCGCGTCCTCGCGCAACGCTCGGCGCAGGCCGCCAAGGACATCAAGGGGCTGCTCACCGGCAGTGCCGGCCAGGTTCGCGAAGGGGTCGTGCTCGTCAACACGGCGGGCGCTGCACTCACCGAGATCCTCACGTCGATCAACACCGTGGCCGATATCGTGGCGCAGATCGCCGCCGCCGGCGCCGAGCAGAGCAGGGGCCTCGCGCAGGTCAACCGGGCGCTCTCCCAGATGGACCAGGCGACCCAGCAGAACTCCGCGCTGGTGGGCGAGAACGTGGCCACCGCGAACATGCTCGATCAGCAGGCGCGCGCCATGGACGCGCGCGTCAGCCTGTTCCAATTCAAGGCGCAGCCGGCGGGCGCCCCCGCACGGTCTCGGCCAGTCGCCGTGCCCGTCTCCGCCTAGCTCCGGCTCGCCGCCCGCTTGGCGGGC
The DNA here is from genome assembly GCA_036522235.1 of Xanthobacteraceae bacterium. Classification (GTDB taxonomy): domain Bacteria; phylum Pseudomonadota; class Alphaproteobacteria; order Rhizobiales; family Xanthobacteraceae; genus VAZQ01. The sequence continues at coordinate 179 of DATDGG010000208.1, read as the reverse complement.
CGCGCGCCCAGCGCCTGCACCACCGTCCGGCCGAGCGCCACAAAGTCGGACTGGCGCGGCGAGCTTTCACGTGGGCTTTTTCGGGGCGTTGTTCGAACCGGAGAAATCGATTTTCTTTTTCGATCCGCTACTGGTTTTGCCATTTCTCCTGGTTGTGGTCGTGTGGAGGCGGTTCCCTC
>DATDGG010000207.1:0-17247 GCA_036522235.1 Xanthobacteraceae bacterium | reverse complement strand
GCAGGTCTAGCGGCAGGCCTGCTGGCAGGTGGGCCGGCTATGGCGGCGGACATGTCCGTGAAGGCACCGCTCATGAAGGCCCCGATGCCGGTCTTCAGCTGGACCGGCTGCTACATCGACGGTGGCGTCGGTTACGGGATGTGGAATCAGGACCACAGCATCACGGCAGCGCTGGTCGCGACTCCTACAATCCCCAACAGCTTTAACTCCTTGGAGGTCACGAATGGCGGCCGTGGCTGGCTCGGTAGGTTCGGCGGGGGCTGCGATCTTCAATTGAGCGGGACGTTTTCGAGCTTTGTTATCGGGGCTTTCGGCGATTACGATTGGATGGATCTCAAGGGCTCGCTGACAACCCAATTGGTTAACAGTGGCGGGCTCCGACACAAGGCGACGAAAAAGAATCGTCAGCCTGGGCAATTGGCGGTCGGATCGGCTATGTCATCGCCCCAATGGTGTTGAGCTATGTCAACGGCGGCTGGACCGAGACGCGCTTCGATCAAATCAATCCGGTGGGGGTTGGTTCAGGCATCCCTACCGGCAATGCTTTCCCGCAACATACCTACCAAGGCTGGTTCCTTGGCAGTGGCTTCGAATACGCTTTCAACTGGCTGCCAATCCAGGGCCTGTTCTTGCGCAGTGAATATCGCTACGCGAGCTACAAGCAGGACGATCTGATTGAATTCAATATCGCCACCGGGCTGCCCGCCGGCAATGCGGGCACGGGCAACGTCTTGCACTCCAAGAAGCAAGTGCAGACGATTACAACCTCGCTCGTCTGGCGCTTCAACTGGTTCCATTGATGGCGAATTGCCGAAACGCCTGAACGGACTCTTCATGACGACTGGAGCCCTGGCCGCAAGTCCGGGGCTTTTTTCTGGTGCTGGCCATTCTTGGATTACGATTTCACCGACCAGCCCAGCATCAGCAATCCGACGGCACCGATCCAGCTGCCCGAAATCCGCACCGCCAGGCGCGCCCATTGCGCCTTAAGCACCGCGACTTGCCCGGCCAGCAGCGACACGATCGCAAACAGCGAGCAGGCGATACCGATGATCCCCACAAGGGCGCCGGTGGTGGCGGCGAGATCGTGGCCGTTGTCATAGCCGTGTAGCGCGCCGATCGCCGCCGCCAGGGCCACCATGACCTCCAGCGGTAGCCGCAGGTCGCCCGCCACCAGAGCCCCGAGCAGTGCGGTCACCACGGCCGTGAGCCATGCCGGCGCCGTCGGCAGGCCGAGCGCCCAGCCGGCCGCCATGCCGGCGAGCCAAGCGAGCGGCAGCGTGGCCAGCACGAAGCGGCCCTGGCGGGCGCCGCCCAAGCCGGCCAGCAGCGTCATGGCCACGGCCGGCAGCAAGTCCTCGGGCGAGAGCAGGGGGTGCGCCAGGCCGTCGTAGAACGGTCCGAAGCCGCTGTTCATCAGATGCGCCTGCGCCGGTGTTGTGGCCGCGAGCAGACCGGCCGCAAACGGCGAGGCGCGCAGGACGGCCATTCCGCTTCGCCTCACGGCAGCGAGTCCCACAGGAAGAAGCAGCCGGCGAGCGCGACGCCGACGCCGCCGAGCCGCATGGTGACCTCGCCCGCCTTCCAGCGATGGATCAGCCCGATCGCGATGCCGGTCAGGTGCAGGAGGCCGGTCGCGACCACAAAGCCGATGCTGTAGAGCACGCCGCTTTCATCGGGCGGAAGCTCGGTGCCATGGGCGTGGCCGTGAAAGATCGCAAAGAAACCGACCAGCAGGGCCGCGATCCAGAGCGGCGGCCGCGCCTCGCTCGCCACCATGGCGCCGAGCCCGATGGCGGAGAGCGCAATGCCGATCTCGGTGCCGGGCAGCGGCACCCCCATCAGGCCGAGCATGCCGCCGAACGCCATCACGATCGGAAACGTCACTGGCAGCACCCAGATGGCCGGCGCTCCGAGCTGTGCACCCCACAGCCCGACCGAGACCATCGCCAGGATATGGTCGAGCCCCGAAATGGGATGCTCGAAGCCGCTGATGAACCCGCCGGCTTCATCGCCCAGGATATGCGCGTGCGCGCGCGTCGAGTAGAGCAACAGCAGCCACGGCAGCAGCGAGGCGATCCTCGACGATCGTTCGTTCATTGCACCACTCCGAACAGGATGTCGGTTCGTTGGATGGTCCAGAACGCTCCGGCCGAGCCGATCAGATAGCCGGGCGCCCGCGCGAGCCACACCGGCCAGTCGATCTCGAGCTGGCGGAACGAGCGCTCCAGCGCCACCACCAGCAGCACGAAGACGATCTGCCCGATCTCGACCCCTATGTTAAACGTGAGCAACGCGATCGCAAGATCGCCGCGCGGCAATCCGGTGCCGGCGAGCGCGCCCGCGAAGCCGAACCCGTGCAGCAGCCCGAAGATGAAGGCCACCAGCCAGGGCCGCTCGATGGTCAAGCTCCGTTCGCCGCGCCAGATGCGCGCGATCTCGGGCCCCAGGAACAGGATGCTGAGCGCGATCGCGGCATTGAGCGGCTCGACTGGGGCATGGGCGTAGCCCAAGGTCGCTAGCGCCAGTGTAATGCTGTGCGCCACCGTGAACGAAGTGACGGTTTTCACCAGCATCCAGCGGTCACCCACGATCAGCAACAAACCGAGCACGAAAAGCAAGTGATCGGCGCCGAATATGATGTGCTGGATGCCGTAGACCACGTAATTGCGGGCGAGCGCGAGCCCGCTCTGGCGCTCCGGCACCACGACCGACGGCGTTGCCGGCTGCAGCACATTGATCGCCACGGTGCCGTCGAGAAACTGGATGCGCAAGAGCACGTCGGTGACGGTCTTCTCCAGCCCGTGGATGCGCAGCGTCTGCCCGCGCAGCGCCGGCGCCCGCAGCCGCCAGGTCCTGATCGCGTTGCCGGCGCGGGTTTGCGTCGCGGCCGGCGACACTTGCGTGGCCTCGCCGGAGAATTCCGGCTCCAGATCAAGCCGCGCTTCGCCCGCCATCGGGGTCTGCCACAGCACGTCGAATTCGCCCGGATCGACCTCGCGCAATTCGAGATAGGCCGGCCGGATCTCGTCCGCCGACGCAGCCGGCACCGCCAAAGCCACGAGCGCACATGCTCCGGCGCAAAGGAAGGCGAAGGTCGCTGCCGCGCGGAGCTGCCGGCTCATGGCCTAGCCCCTATCGGCTCCCCGCCCGCTTCCGCGATCAGCGGATCGACCAGGGCCTTCACGCTCGCGTCGGGAACGATCCGGTATTTCTTCAACAGGCCGACGAAATAGCGCTCCTCGCTCTCGCGCTGGGTCTGCTCGTGCCACATTTCGACGAGCTCGCCCTTGACCTCCTCGAACGGACGAAGCTCGCCCGGGACGAGCGCGGTGACGCGCACCAGATGGACACCCTGGCTCGATTCGATCGGGCCTTGCCAGGCACCGGGCGTGAGATCGAAGACCGCGGCGGCGAACTTCGTGCCCAGCTGGTTCGCCACCGCCCGCGCGTCGACATTGTGAAACTCCGATTTGATCGAACCCTGATCGCCGATCCCGGCGAGCGGCGCGGCGGCGTCGGCGCGCGACAATTCCGCGAGCGCCGCGCGGGCATCCGCGGCGGCATCCACGCGCGTCGCGCGGCCGAAGAAAATCTGGGCAAACGAGATTTTCGGCCGCGTGAACAATGTCCGCGTCTCGCCTTGCGGGCTCTGGGGTCGGCTACGCTGCGCGTCGTAGAGACGGTGCAGGTCGTCCTCGCTCGGCTCGGCGCGGGCGGAATTGTCCTGCAGCAGGAACGTCATCTTCTGGGCGAGGCGGCGGCGCACCACGATGTCGTCCTTGTCGAGGCCGAGCGCCTGCGCCTGCCGGGCGAGCATCTCCTCCTTCACGAAGCCCCGCACCAGGACGGCGAGCTCCTCGTCGTCGGGGGTGCGCTGGCGTTCCAGCGCAAACGTCTCCTTGAGCCAGCGCACGTCGCTTTCGGCGAGGCGCACCTGCGGCTGGCCTGCGTCATCGCCGCCGCGGTTGAGCCACGCATAGGCTCCGAACAGCACGGCGCCGATGACCAGGAACTGCAGCAATGGCTCCTTGAGAAGCTGCGTTACCTTTTTCATCGCTTGCCGATGCGCGTCAGGCCCGGTCGCACGTTCATGGCGATCTCGATGATCATCTTCTTCAAGATCGCGTCGGCGAAAGTATCGAAGTCCTTGGCGACGATCATGAACGCGCCCGGACCGCCGATCACGTTCTCCTTGTAATACTGGTCGAGATAGGGCTCCCAGGCCAGGATCGGCAGGCCGTTGATATTGACGTCGGCGGCGACCGCCTCGTCGCGGGCGCGGATGACGGAGCGGCCGCCATTGTTGGAGCCGTCGCCCGAAATATCGATGACGTGCCGCTCGCCCTTGAACGGGCTTTGGGTAAACCAGTGCATGGCATAATCGATGGCGCCCGAGATCGAGGTGCCGCCGCCGAACAGGCGCCGCGGCGTGGTCTCGATCAGCGCCGCCACGGTCTCGGCCGAAGCCTGGTCCTTGATCTGCGTCCAGGGCACGATCTCGGCCTGCAGCCGCGGCCCAGTCCATTGAAACATGGCGACCGCGATGGATTTGTTCTCGCCGCCGCGAATGGCTTGCAGCACCTGCGGGCTGCGGAAGGCCGCCACATAGCCCCGCCGCTGCAGCTCGAAGCGCGTATAGTCGACGCTGCCGGAGGCATCGACCGCGAGCAGGAGATGGAGATCGACCGCGACCTGGGCGCGCACCGGTCCGGCGAGGCCGAGGGCCAAGAGCATGAGTGCGCCGCAACCGCGGCCCAAGAACCCCAACACGAGCCCCAGCGGCCCCACAAATCCCCGCCGGCGATGTGGATCGAAGCGCAAGCTCATTGAAAGGCCTCCCTCGGATCGCTTAAATTCTAGTAGAGGATATGAGCCATGGCGACCGAAAAGACTGACGTGGTCATTGTCGGCGTGGGCGCGGCCGGCGCCGTGCTCGCGGCCGAGCTCAGCAAGGCCGGCATGAAGGTGACGGCGCTCGAGCGCGGCCCGCGGCACACGACCGCCGATTTTGCGCCGCAGGACGAGCTGCGCTTTTTCCAGCGGCAGGACCTGCGACCCAATCCCAAACGCCAGCCGGTCACCTGGCGGCCCAACGCCAAAGTGCGCGCCACCCCGTTGCGCAACCTCAGCTACGGGAATCAGGTCGGCGGCGGCACGGTGCATTACGGCGCGGTCTCGTGGCGCTTTCACGAGGATGATTTCCGCGCCCGCTCGCAGACAATCGAGCGCTATGGGGCGGCCGCCATACCGGCGGATTCCTCGCTCGCCGATTGGCCGTTGAGCTACGCTGATCTCGAGCCGTTCTACGATCGGGCCGAGTACGAGATCGGCGTGTCCGGCAAAGCCGGCAATATTCTGGGCCAGAAGATCCTCGGCGGCAATCTGTTCGAAGCGCCGCGCCGGCGCGAATATCCGCTGCCGCCGCTGCAGACCGATCAATCCGGAGCGCTGTTCGACGAGGCTGCCCGCAAGCTCGGCTACCACCCGTTCTCGGCCCCGCATGCCATCATCTCGCAGGCCTATCGGGGGCGGCCGGGATGCACCTATTGCGGCTTCTGCCAGGGCTTCGGCTGCCATGTCGGCGCCAAGTCGAGCACGCTCGTCACCCTGCTGCCGCAGGCCGACGCGACCGGGAATTTCAAGCTCATCACCGGCGCCATGTGCTACCGCATCAACAGCGACAACAGCGGCCGCGCGACCGGTGTGTCCTATTACGGGCCCGACGGCGCCGACAACGCGATCGAGGCCGAGCTCGTCATCCTCGCGCCCTTCATCTACGACAATACCCGCCTCTTGCTGCTCTCCAAGACCGAGAAATTCCCCGACGGGCTCGCCAATTCGAGCGGCCAGGTCGGCAAGCACATCATGGCTCATATCGGCGCCAAGGTGTACGCCGCCTTCGATACCCGCTACGTCAACAACTATATGGGCCCGAACGCGCAGAAGCACGGCCTCGATGATTTCAACGCCGATAACTACGATCATGGCGGGCTCGGCTTCATCCGCGGCTCGCAGGTCGCGGTCGCCACCGCCAACCTCGAGGGCGGGCCGATCGGCAGCGCCATGGGCCTGGAGCCGCCCCCCGGCACGCCCCGCTGGGGCGCCGCCTATCGGGACTTCTTCGCCAAATATTTCGCGCGCCACGTGGTGATCATGTCGGAGACCGAGAATCTGCCCTATGCGGACCAGACCATCGATCTTGATCCAGATGTCCGCGACGCCTGGGGGCTGCCGGCGCCGCGCATCACCTATGACTGGCGGCGGCAGAACGAGCTCAAGGGCGTCGCCTTCATCCAGGACAAGCTCGAAGAGCTCGGCCGCGCCATGGGGGCGACGCATGTGTGGCGCGCGCCGTTGAACCAGGGCGCCCCTGGCCCGCATACCCAGGGCGGCACCCGCATGGGCAGCGATCCCAGGACCTCGGTGGTCAACCGCTACAGCCAGAGCTGGGACGTCCCGAACCTGTTCATCGTCGGCAGCTCGACCCATCCCTCGATGAGTGGGTTCAATCCGACGCTGACCATCCAGGCGCTCGCCTATTTGAGCGCGGACGCGATCGTCAATCGCTACCGCCAGAACCCCGGTCCGCTGGCGTGAGCAAAACATTTTCGCTGTCACCCGAACCTGAATAGGAACATTCCGTGGACGTCCAAGCCGGAGAAAACCGCAACGCCAGGCATCCGCTCGGCGCGCTTGTCGCTGAAGGCAAGACCAAGAGGATTCATGAGGCCCGCGGCGGCGCCGGCCTGGTCACCCTGATATCCAAGGACGACATCACGGCCGGCGACGGCGCCAAGCATGATGTCATCCCCGACAAGGGGCGGCTCGCCAACGCGACGACCTGCAACGTCTTTCGCCTGCTCAAGGCCTGCGGCCTGCCGGTCGCCTTCGTGCAGCAGGACAGCGCCTCTTCCTTCGTGGCGCCGAATTGCCAGATGCTGCCCTACGAGGTCGTGGTGCGCCGCGAGGCGCACGGCTCCTATCTCAAGCGCAACCCGCACATTGCGAAGGGGCAGCTGTTTCCGCAGCTCCTCGTCGAGTTCTATCTCAAGACCAAGGACAAGAGCTGGAAGGGAAAGCCGCTCGCCTGCGACGATCCGTTGATCCTGTTTGCCAAAGGCGAATCCAAAATCCGCCTGTTCAATCCGGCGAAGCCGATCCATGGCCAGGAGCCGTTTCTGGTGCTGGCGGAATCGGAAGTGTTCAGCCAGTCCGACGAATGGGACCTTTTCCCCGAGATGCGGCGCATCGCCGCCCACGCCTTCCTGGTGCTGGAAAAGGCCTGGCAGCTCGAAGGCGGAACCTTGGTCGATCTCAAGGTCGAGTTCGGCTTCGACCCCAAAGGCAACCTGCTGCTGGCCGACGTCATCGACAACGATTCGTGGCGGGTGGTCGAGAGCGGCGCCTATATCGACAAGCAGGTCTATCGTGACGGCGGCGCGCTCGACGACGTCGCCGCCAAATACCGGCGCGTCGCCGAGATCACCAGCCGCTTTGCCCTGCCGCGCCAGCGCATCATCCTGTGGCGGGGCTCGGAATCCGACAAGACCGAAGTCTTCTCGGATGCGCTCGGCGAGCTTGCCGACCTGATGAGCGTGGTCACCTGCTCGGTGCACAAGCAGCCGGTGGCGGCCGCCGGCATCCTTCAGCGCATGACCCAGGAAATCCCGGACTCGGTCGTGATCGCCTATATCGGACGCTCGAACGGCGCCGGTCCCACGCTCTCGGCCATAACCACCGTCCCGGTCATCACGGTGCCGGCGAGCGCCAAGGAGTTTCCGGACGACGTGTGGTCGTCGTTGCGGGTGCCGAGCAAGGTTCCGGTCATGACGGTGCTCGAGCCCTCCAACGCGGTGCTGGCTGCGCTGCAGATTCTCGCCGCCCGCAACCCGCGCCTCTATGCCCATGTGCGCGGTGAGATCGAGAGCCGGACCACCAATACGATTGCGATGTGAGGGCGGGTTCTCTTTACCTGGGAGAGGTCGTCGCGCGTAGCGCGGCGGGTGAGGGGGAGTGCCGCGAACTCAGGGCTCGCCGCATTCCTGCTCACCTGGCGCTTCGCGCCGTCCTCTCCCCCAAAAGGGGAGAGGTGAAGAGGCGAGCTGCGCCGGCTTCTCAAAGATTGAAATTCGAAGATTCACGTCGCTGAAACTTCTGCGTTATAGCCTGCGCGGGAGCCGATCCGGCTCGCGAGACGCCGCATGCCGATCACCACCTCCGATTCTCCGCCCGCGCTCGAAATTCGCGGTCTTCGAAAATCTTTTGAGCGGCCCGCGGTCGATGGTCTCGACCTCACGGTGCGCTCCGGCGAGTTCTATACGCTGCTCGGACCCAATGGGGCCGGCAAGACCACGACCTTGCGCATGGTGGTCGGCCTCTTGCGGCCCGATGCCGGTGCGATTTCCGTGCTCGGCGTGGACGCCTTGGCGTCTCCGATCGCCGCCAAGCAGGTCATGGCCTGGGTCTCCGACGAGCCGATGATCTACGACAAGTTCACGCCGCTCGAATATCTCGAATTCGTCGCCGGCCTGTGGGGCATCGACGCCGCAGAGGCGCGCCTGCGCGCGCAGGGCTTGGTCGATTGGCTGAACCTGACGCCGCACGCCCATGAACGCTGCGAAGGCTTCTCCAAGGGCATGCGCCAGAAAGTGGCGCTCGCCGGCGCGCTGGTGCACGAGCCCAAGCTCATCGTGCTCGATGAGCCGTTCACCGGCCTGGATGCGTCCTCCGCCCGCCAGGTCAAGACCGTGCTGCGCGAGCACGTCGCGGCCGGCCGCACCGTCATCATGACCACGCATATCCTGGAAGTGGCCGAGCGCATGGCGGACCGCATCGGCGTGATCGACCGCGGCCGGCTCATCGCGCAGGGCACGCTCGACGAGCTGCGCCAGCAAGCCGGCAAGCAAGCCGGCGACGGCAGCTCGAGCCTCGAGGACACCTTCCTGGCCCTGATCGCCGACGAGGCCGCCGCCGCATGAGCCGGCCCGGCAGCCTCGCCTGGTTCGCCCGCCATGAGCTTCGCCTGGCGTGGCGGGACTGGCTCGCCATGATGACGGCGGGCGGGCGCACCCGCGCCCGCACGCTCGCGCTGGTGCTGCTCGGCGTGGCGGCGTTCATGCATTTTATCGCGTACTCCCTGGTGGCGCGCTTTGCGGCGCCGGCGCTTGATCCGGACAAGACCATGCTGGTCGTGGTCACCGGCAGCGTCCTGCTGTACGGCTCGCTGATGCTCTCGCAGGCGATGGAATCGGTGACGCGGGCCTTCTACACGCGCTCCGATCTCGATCTGCTGCTGTCCTCGCCGATTGTCGCCGCGCGGGCGTTCGCGGTCCGCATCGGCGCCATCGTGCTTTCGGTGATGGCCATGTCGGCGCTCTTGGCATCGCCCTTCATCAATGTCCTGGCGGTCAAGGGCGGGGCGCGCTGGCTCACTGCTTATGTCGCGGTCGTGGCACTGGCTGCCGCCGCGGTGGCGATCGCGGCGCTCCTGACGACCGCGCTGTTCCGCATGATCGGCCCGAAGCGGACGCGCCTGGTCGCCCAGATCGTGGCGGCAGTGATCGGCGCGGGCTTCGTGATCGGCCTGCAGCTTGCCGCCATCGTGTCCCATGGCACGCTGTCGCGGCTCGCCGTGCTCGCCTCGGAGCCGCTCGTCAACATCGCGCCCGACATCGGCAGCTTTGTTTGGTGGCCGGCCCGCGCCGTGCTCGGCGACATGGTGGCCGCCGCTCTCGTGCTCTGCAGCGGTTTCCTGCTTCTGGGCGTCGCCCTTGTGATCGTGGCGCCGCGCTTTGCCGACTGCGCGATCGCCGCCGCCGGCGCCGTCCAAGCAACGACGCGACCCCAACGCCGTGCCGCGAGCTTCAGCGGCGCATCGCCAATCGCCATGCTGCGGCGCAAGGAATGGACCTTGCTGCTCCGCGACCCTTGGCTGGTCTCGCAAACCTTGATGCAGTTGTTGTATCTGCTGCCGCCCGCGTTCCTGCTGTGGCGCGGCTTCGGCGGCGCCAGCGGCAGCCAGATCCTGCTGGTGCCGGTGCTGGTCATGGCGGCCGGGCAGCTTGCCGGCGGGCTCGCCTGGCTTGCGATCTCGGGCGAGGACGCGCCGGATCTGGTCGCGACCGCGCCGCTCTCCCCAGGTATGATCCTGCGCGCCAAGATCGAAGCCGTCATGGGCAGCATCCTCATGGTGTTTGCGCCGTTCATTGTCGCGCTCGCGCTGGTGTCGCCGGTCTATGCCATCGTTGCGGGTCTCGGGGTCGCGATCGCGGCTGCGTCGGCGACCGAGATTCAGCTCTGCTTTCGCTCGCAGGCCAAGCGCAGCCACTTCCGACGCCGGCAGACCTCGTCGCGGATGGCGACCTTCGCCGAAGCCTTCGTCTCCATCGCATGGGCGGCGACCGCCGCGCTCGCCGCCACCGGCACCTCGCTCGCCGCGATGCCGGGCGTGATCGCGGTCGGCATTCTGGCGAGCGCGCACCTGCTCAACCCGCAACGGGCGTGAGTCAGGACGGCAACACGAACCAGCCCCGTTGCCGCGCCACTTGCGTCAGGGCGTTGTCGCGCTCCACCACCGCGTGGAGCTCGGCGTATTCCACCATCGGCAGATCGTAGACGCTGTCGCCGACCGCAAACAGCGGACGCTGGCTGCCGTCGATGAACGTCTTGATGCATTCGACCTTGCCTTCGGCAATGGAATACGGCTGGTCGAGCGCGGGCGACAGCATCCCATCGCGAGTGCGATGTTGCAGCGCGATCAGATTTCCGTGGAGCCCGAAACGTTGCATCGCGGCTTCGACCGCGATCGCGGGCGAGGCGCTTACGATCCAGATTTGAATATTATTCGCCGCCGACAACTCGATCAGTCGGCGCAGCACCGGCCGCACCGCGAGCCCGTGCGCAACGCGCCGGCCGTAAAGCTCGACTTCACCCGGGTCCGTCCCTTCCGCATCGAGCGTCGCCGCGACAAGGGCCGCCGCTTCCTCGCGTCGGAAGCCGGCCAAGATCCGTGCGCACAGCAGCGACGCGGCGCGGATGTCGCCCTGATTCATGAGCTCATAGTAGTGACGAAAAACGCGTTCATGATAGGCAGCGCCGCAAGGCTCACTGCCTGACGGCAGCAGCTCGCCGTATTTGAGCAGATGATTCCTGCACATGAAGGCGAGCACGGCTTCGCCAACATCGTTGACGATGCAGGTATTGTCGAAGTCGAGAACGGCAAATGCCTGATCGGGCTCGCCGTCGAGGCGCTGGCGGATCGCCGTCTCGAGCGAGGTCAGGGCATCCATGGCCGTCAAACATGCTAAGGAAAAAGTTACTTAACCGCGTAAGAGCGGCAGGAATTGAGGGTCGGGTAACATCCGACCGTTTAGGGTGCCCCGCGGATTTGCAGCATCCGGGGCGGAATGACAACCCTCGATTTGACCACGGCTGGCCGGCAGGCGGCGCCCCCTCCCTTTCCCTCCCCCGCAAGCCGGGGAGGGAAAGGGAGGGGGCGGGCGGCTGCGACGCGCGTCCTCTGTCGGCTCATGTTCTTTGCCGGCTTCCCGCCGCTGATCTATTCGCTCGCCTGGCAGCGGATGCTGTTCGGCGCCGCCGCGCTCGATAGCGAGGCGGTGACCCTCATGGTCGCGGCTTTCGGGCTCGGCCTGGGTCTCGGCAGCCTCGCCGGCGGCTGGCTTTCGGCGCGGGGCGGCGTTGCGCCCCTGCTGCTGCTCGCCGCCGTCGAGCTGTGGAACGGCGTCTTCGGTCTCGCATCGCCGCAGATTTTCGGCTCCATCGGCGAGCTCGCCATGGCGGCGCCGCCGAGCGTGGCCGCGGCGCTGGCATTGATGATGGTCCCGACCTTCCTGGTGGGTGTCGCGCTGCCGATGCTGGTCGGCCAGCTGGCGCGCGGCTGCGGCCATGCGGGCCATGCGCTCGGTCTCCTCCATGGCTTCAACATTCTCGGCGCCGGCGCCGCTTGTATTGCGGGCGTGCTGCTGTTTTCCATCGTCGGGACGGGCGGCGCCATCTACACGGCGGTTGCCGTCAATGCCGCGGTGGCGCTGGGCGCACTGCTCGCTTATCGGCGCGCGTGCCGTGATCTGCGCTTCGCCGGCGGCGAGGCGGGCGCGCCGCGCCTCGTGCGCAAACCCATGCTGGGGCTCGTTCCCTTGCTGTCGCTCGCCGCCGTCGGCGGCTTTGTGGCGCTGTCCTACCAAATCTTCTTCTTCCGCACGCTCGCCACCATAACCGGATCGGGCGCGACCGCGCTGCTGGCGACGCTCGCCGCCTTCCTGGTCGCCTTTGCGTCCGGGACGCGGCAGGCCGGCGGTCAATGCGCGCTGCTGACGCCCGATGGCGCCATGCGGCGCGCGCTCGGGGCCCTGATGAAGGGCAATATCCTCGGCCTCATATTCCTGCCGCTGCTCGCGCATCTCGGCTGGCTCGACCGCGGCGTCATCGCGGCGGCCGTCCTGATGGTCTACTTCGTGGCGCGATTCTGGGGCGCGCTGCTGCCTTACCTGGCCGAGCTCGGCGTTGCGGCCGATCAGCAAGCAGGCCTGCGCGTGGCCGTCTTCCTGCTCGCCAATGGCCTCGGTGCGGCGGCGGGCGCCGCGGTCACCGCCTTCGTGTCGGCGGGCGCGGTCGTGCCGGTGTTGGCGGGCCTCGCCTGCGCGGTAATGTTGATCAACGCGCTGGCGATGTCGCGCGCCGAGAAAATCCTGCGAGCGAGCCTGGCGATGGCGCTGGGACTGCTGGCGCTGGTGGTGATTCCGCACTGGTCGATGTGATCGGCCGCTCGCGGTAACAGCGCGGCTTGCCGAGGCCGCCGAAACGGCGCATCCTTCCATCCAATACGCGGCTTGCGACGACAACGATAAGCCGCCAAGGGAGGAATGCATCATGATCGACCGCCGGACATTTGCATCGCTGTTGGCGGGCGCCGTTGCGGCGCCCAAGCTGGCGTGGGGCCAGGGCCAGGACCTCAAGGGCAAGACGGTCCTCTATGCCAGCATCGGTCCCGCCTTGACCTTGTACGATTTCGACCGCGACGCGCTCCTCAAGCGCAATACCGTCACCATGCCGGCCAATATCCAATATGCCTGGCCGCATCCGTCGCGAAAATATTTCTACATCGTCTCCAGCAATGGCGGTCCGGATGCGGCCGGCGACCGGCACTTCGCCAACGCGCTGCGCATCGATCCCGCTTCGGGCGCGCTGACCCCGCATGGCGACCCGAAAGCGCTGCCGTCGCGGCCGATCCATACGAGCGTCGACCTCGCCGGCCAATATTTGCTGATCGCCTACAACGATCCGAGCTCCTTTACGGTGCATCGCCTGAAAGAGGACGGCACCATCGGCGAGCCGGTCGCCCAGCCCAACAACCTCGACACCGGCATCTATGCGCATCAGATCCGCGCCACTCCGTCCAACCAGACGGTCACTCTGGTCACGCGCGGCAACAATGCGGCGCGCGGCAAGCCGGAGGACCCCGGCGCCATCAAGACCTTCAGCTTCAAGAACGGCATCCTGACAGGTCTCGCCTCGATCGCGCCCGGCAACGGCCTCGGCTTCGGGCCGCGCCATCTCGACTTCCATCCGACCAGGCCGTGGGTGTTCGTGTCGATCGAGCGGCAGAACCAGCTCTATGTCTACCGGCTCGATCCCTCGACCGGCCTCACGCGCGACCCGCTCTTCATCAAGGACACGCTGTCCGATCCGAAGACCAAATTCACGCAAGGGGCGGGCCCGATCCATGTGCATCCCAACGGGCGGTTCGTGTATCAGACCAACCGCGCCTCCTCGGTTACCGACTTCGAAGGCCAGAAGGTGTTCGCCGGCGGCGAGAACAGCGTCGCGGTCTTCGCCATCGATCAGGAGACCGGCGAGCCCAAGCTGATCCAGAACATCGACGGGCACGGCGTCCAGCTGCGCACCTTCGGCATCGATCCGAGCGGCCGCATCCTGGTGGCGGGCAGCGTCGTGCCGATCCCGGTGCGCGAGGGCGACCACGTCGGCACGCTCACCGCCGGCCTCATGGTCTATCGCATCGGCGACGACGGCAGGCTCGACTTCGCGCGCAAATACGATGTCGAGGCCACCGCGCAGAACCAACAGTTCTGGACCGGCATGGTCACGCTGGCGTAGCGGATCAGGCCGCGCGATCCGTCGAGCTCCTTGGCGGGGCATGCCCGCTCTGCATGGCTCCGCGGGGCGGCTTATTGTTAATACAGTCCCGAAACAATGAATTCGGTCAGGGAGAGCACCGGAGCCATGCAGCTGGCGCAAGGCTGGGCGCACCAGCGGGCCGCATTCCAATCAAGCCAGCGCTCACGCCGCGCAAAAAAAAGCCCGGCACGTTTGTGCCGGGCGCAGCTCGCGAGTTTCAATTTCCCGAATGCACTGATTTGGGCGGTCGTGTCAACCGGAGACTGAGGCCGTTGCCTGCGGCATCTGCCGTCCGGCGGCTTGCCCGGTAGGAGCTACCTGCGGTTCGCCAGTTCGGCGTTGATCTGGTCGTGCGCGGTGGCGGAAAGCGCCGGGGCTTGTAACAGTTGCCGCAATTGGTCGGGCGAGATCTGGCGCAACTGCGCCCGTGCTTGCGCCCGCAGGTTCGCGTTTGGTGAGGCCAGCCACTCGAGGATAACCGAATTGTCGATGATTGGATGCGGCTGGGCGTAGGCTGCGGCGACGAGCGCAGCTTGCGTCGTGGGTAACGCAGCGATCTGCGTGCCGGCGATGGGCAGGCTTTTCCGCGGCCTCGCCGGATCGCCATCGTCGTCATAGACCAGGACGTGGGGATGGTCCGGGTCGGGGTAGACGTCGATGCGGTGTTTTTGCAGCAGGCTACGCGGGAGGGAAAAATCCATGGCCTCATCTGCGGCCGGTCCCCACTGATACGCAAAGGCGAAGTTGTCCCCCGCGCCTCCGGCGTCGGTCTGACGCGAGTCAGTGACGATCACATAGTCCCATTTGAGCCTGTTGCCGGGCAGGGGCCGCGACGAAATGAAGAGCTCCGGCGTCTCCGTGAGAAGCAACACTTGGCTGGGGTGAGTGCCGAGCGATCCGAGGTAGACCGTCCGCGGCGGCCAGAACCGGTAGATGTAATAGACCATCGCAAATACGATGAGCCAGCACCCGATCGTGATGAACCCGCTGACTGCCTGCTGTATTCGGTTTTCGCTCGGGACCTGGCGAAAGGCCTTCATCTGCGCAGGCGCCACCCACAGGACGAAAAGGGCCAGCACCGCGTATGGTCCATAGGTAAATAGCTGATCCACCCAGCTCCGAGGGTCCATGGGCTTTCCCCAGTTTCCGAGCTGACCGAGCCATCACCCTAACACACTTTTCGGTTGAGCATCTGTTTCATTTTCGGCGGTGACGGTCTTCGCCCAACCGCGGCAATACCGGATTGTGAATCGACGGGTCGCCGGGACCAAGAAGGTGGGCTCGTCGTTTACATGTTGTTGGCCGGCTTCAGCGAACATCAGCCCTATCGGCAGCTCGTGAAGAAGATTTTTGTTCCCGAAAGTACCAAGGTGGGCCTCGATGAAGACCGCAATCGTCATTCTCGTGGCACTTGGCGTCGCCGCCCCATCCATGGCGGCGCCGGAAAAATTCGTGACCGACAAGGCGAGCCCGCTGCGGCGCGTCGAGGCGGGAAAGGGCGAGGCCACGATCGTGCGCTTCACCGGCGCGGTTGCGATCTCCGGCCGCTTCCTGGTGGCGTGGGAAAACGTCGACCAGAAGCGCTCCCATCTGCGCGTCGTCTTCAAGCCCGATGAATATGGGGCGGCGCTGCTTCCCCATCCGGTGGGCGCGGGCGCCGTGACGGATCTGCTGCTATCGAACAGCGAGGAGGCGGCCACGATGCTGCTGACCCCGGAAACCGCGCAGAAAATCCTCGCCAAGGAGCTGCTCAGCGTCGAAGGCGAGGCGCGAGTGACGATCCGCGACTACCAAGCCGTGGTCGACTGCGACCACCGCTGGTACATGGCGCGGGTGGTTTCCGCAGTGCAGAACCGCGAAGTCGCCGCCGGTCTGCGCGAGGATACGCGGCTCGGGTGCTGAGCCAAGAATGCCGAGCCAAGAGTGCCGAGCCAAGGGTGCCGCGCCAAGACTCGAGGTGCTGAGCGAAGACTGAAAGGTGCCGCAGCGATCAGGCGCCCGGCGCCGGCTCGTCATCCTTCCAGAGGCCGGCCGTTTCCGTGCCGTCTGGCGTCACCGCCACGCCATGGCCGTGCCGCTTGCCCTGGTGCCACTCGCCCTCATGGCGCGCGCCGCCCGCCCAGATGTACACGCCGTGGCCGTCGCGCTTGCCCTGCTTCGTCTTGCCGGCGTAGCGCTCGCCATTGGGCCAGACCTGGGTCTGACAGCCGTCGACGCCGATGAGGCCCTTGATCCGCGCCACCTTGGCCATGCTCTGGGCGGCCCGCACGGCGGGAGGGTGGTCGGGGCGGCTCGTCGCGAGGCCGCCCCGGCCATGGGGCTTCCATCGATTCCACAACAGCTCGGACAGGGCGACAAAGACCAGCACGCCACCGATCGACAGCGGGATCGCCAGCCAATCGGAATCCTCCGGCAAGGACGGCAACAAAGTCAGCCGGCCGAGCTCGACGAGCGCGCCCACCAGGCCGATCCCGAGCAGCGCCGCCGCGATGCTGCCGAGATAGAGCAGCACCTGGGCGCCGCGCGTGAGCGCGATCGATTCGCGTGCCGCACCGTGCGCCCCCTGCAACATCATGACGAGCATGCCGAAGCCCACGAGGGTGATCCAGCCGTGAAATCCGCCGCTGATCAGCGACGCCAGCAACGGCACGAACAGCATCACCGTGAGGGCGGCAAACAGC
Source organism: Xanthobacteraceae bacterium (assembly GCA_036522235.1). GTDB lineage: Bacteria > Pseudomonadota > Alphaproteobacteria > Rhizobiales > Xanthobacteraceae > VAZQ01. The sequence continues at coordinate 409 of DATDGG010000207.1, read as the reverse complement.
CAAAATCCGCCGGCCATTTGCGCCCGGCGGGCGAGGAGCGGCGCGATCCGCGGGTGATCGCCGGCCGCGATCCACCTCGCCGCGCCGTCGTCGCGCACCTGCGTCGCCGCCACGACCGAGCCGTCGAGCACCGCCGCCATGAGGTCGATGGGATAGGCGATCTTGGCGGGTGAGTTCGCCGTGACATGCCAGATCGGCACGAACGGCATGGGCTTGCTTGCCAATGTCGGGAAACCTTATCTGATGCCGGCGGCGGCGCGATCGCCGGCGTTCTCTCCTGGTGGAAAATGAAGCGCTCGATCGCCCCGCCGGGGATGAGCCGAAGAGCAACGAACACGATCACCACAATCCAGATCAGGCGGACCCCGGCCCCGACCAGCGGCTAGAGGACGGCGGGACAAGAGTCGAG
>DATDGG010000206.1:0-2446 GCA_036522235.1 Xanthobacteraceae bacterium | reverse complement strand
GTCAATCCTGCCTGGCATCGGGCGCCACCTCGGCTCGCAGCCGCGCGCAAACACCTCGATCACGATCATGCGGGCGCCGCAACGCGGGCATGGGCAAGCCAGCATGCGTGGCGTGTCGGAGGCGATATCCGGCTGCTCTTGCGGGTCGGCGGCAGGCGTGACGACATTGAGGAGTGCGCTGGCTGTCGCGATGTTCTTGGCGCGGTTGGCGTTGGCAAACAGCCCGTAGTGGCGGATGCGGTGGAAGCCCTTGGGCAGCACATGCAGCAGGAGGCGCCTGATGAACTCGTGCGGGTGCAGGCGCATCGTCTTCCAGCGTGCTGGACCGTCGATGCGATAGTCCTTCCAGCGGAACGCGATGCCGGCATCGTCGGCGGCAACGAGGCGGCGGTTCGAGATGGCGACGCGATGCGTGTAACGGGAGAGATAGCGCAGCACCTGCTGGGGGCCGGCGAACGGCGCCTTGCAGTAGACCACCCACTTGACGTGCCGCAGCGGGGCGATGAAGCGCTTGAACATCCTCTTGTCGGCCAGCCCCGAATGGGTGTTGAAGAACTTCAACTGGCCGGCGTCGTGCGCATCCATGAGCATCGCCAGCATCTTGCCCCGGAACAGGCGCGCCAGCACGTCGATGTGCACGAGGAAGTTGGAGCGTGAGGCGATCCATCGCGCGCCGTCGAGCGAGAGCCCTCCACCCGGCACGATCATATGCACGTGCGGATGATGGGTCAGGGCCGAGCCCCACGTGTGCAGCACGGCCGTAACACCGATCCGCGCGCCAAGGCGCTTGGGATCGGCCGCGATGGCGAGCGTCGTCTCGGCCGCCGCCTTCATCAAGAGGTCGTAGACCACGCGCTTGTTCTGGTAAGCGATGTCGCGCAGCTCGCTCGGCAGCGTGTACACGACGTGGAAGTACGGGACCGGCAGCAGATCCGCTTCGCGGTCGGCCAGCCATCGGCGCGATGCCGCACCCTGGCACTTCGGGCAATGCCGGTTACGGCAGGAGTTGTAGGCGATCACCGTATGGCCGCAGGCCTCATTCTCGCAGCGCGCCACATGCCCGCCGAGCGCCGCCGTGCGGCAACGCTCGATCGCGCTCATCACCTTCAGTTGGTCCAGGCTCACATGCCCGCGGTTGGCTTCACGCCAAGCCGGACCGTGGTCGCGGAAGATATCCGCGATCTCCAGAGCCGGTCGAACCATGGCCAGCGGCGCTACGGCGCCGGTGGCCCCTCGGGGTCACGTCTCGAACGCCTGCGGCGCGGCGCCTTCAGGCCATCGAGCGGGCTCTCGATCTTGGCGATTATTCCTGTCGCCACGCGGGTGTAGCGCGCCGTCGTCTCGAGCTTGTCGTGTCCAAGCAACGCCTGGATCAACCGAATGTCGGTGCCACGCTCGAGCAGATGGGTCGCAAAGCTGTGGCGAAGCGTATGCAGAGACAGCGTCTTACGCAGCCCCGCGGCTTTCGCTGCCTCCTTGAACAGCCGGCTGAACTGGCGCGTAGTCACCGGTTGATGATCAGTGCGACCGGGAAACAACCAACGTTGGTCTGGCGCAATGCCGGCGTCACGCTTGGTCGGCCGCGCCTTCCACCATTGCCGCAACAGGTCCAGGACCTCCGCGGGCAGCATCACGTGCCGATCCTTGCGGCCCTTCGCCTGCACGATGCGGATGATCATCTGCGCACTGTCGATGTCGCCGGCCCGCAGCCGCACCACTTCACCGGCCCGCAGCCCGCAACCATAGGCGAGTGTCAGCATCGCTCGTGCCTTCAGGCTCGTCGCCATGGTGAGGGCACGCTTGACCTCCTCAGGGCTCAGCACCGGCGGCAGCTTCTGCGGCTCCTTGAGGTGCCACACCTCGGCTGCCAGATCGTGGCGACGCAGCGTGACACGGAACAGGAACCGCACCCCGGTCATGATCCGATTGCGGTTGCAGATGCTCGCACCGCTCTCGATGAGATGCAGTTGGAAACGCCGCACCTCGTCGGGCGTCGCCGTGTCGGGCGAACGCTTCAGCCAGGCGGCGAACCGCTTACAGCTGGAGATGTGGCTGCGCTGCGTGTGCGGGCTGAGCTTGCGCGCAGCCATGTCTTCGATCATGCGCTGACGCAGCGGACTGACAGTGATAGTATCGCTCATGGAGAGTTCCATCCTGAGTGAGGTTGACAACACCTCGGATTCTCAGGACGGGGCTCTCCACCCCGCTATCGCTTTCCTCTCAACTGGCTACCGCCTCTCGGCTCTTGCCCCCGCGCAGCGGGCTGGAGCGCAGCGACTTTGTGCTATGGCCCTGAACCGAAGTGCCAACCGCGCTACTGAATGTCTGTTGTTGGAGCAAGGCCGGAAGACATTTGCTCTTTCTGAGTTTTACCGCTTTTGACCGATGGCGTTGATAAAGTCGCCGGCATCTGGGCGAAGCCTGCCGAATGGGCGTCCGGTCAACT
>DATDGG010000205.1:0-52832 GCA_036522235.1 Xanthobacteraceae bacterium | reverse complement strand
ACCGGCAAGGCCGCCTGGCAGGAACAGCACGTTGTAGTAGGCCATGTTGAGATGGCCGTTGTAGTCGATCCAAGCCGGCTCGACCCGCATCATCGAGGAGACGAACGGGGCGAAGAACACCGGTTCGAAGTCGAGGCGATCGAGCATGCGGGCATCCCGGGCGGCAGCACCTCATTCCGCCCGAGGCTGCCGGAGGACGCAAGCAAAAGTTACCTCGTCGCCGCCCGGCTCGGGGTGTGAAACGCGCTCGGCCAGCGGCCTGCGGACGACGATGGCCGTACACCATATTGATATTGGCAGTACTGCCGTACCGACATAGATTTGCCGTCAAAGGGCGGCATGAGCGGGTTGCACCGGCCATTAGGCATGGCCACGTAGTCGTGATCGCCGTGGGCAACAACCGTGGTAGATGATGGCCGCGATGGTCCGGCGATGAAAATCGTGCTCGTATGATTGGCGCTGTGATCAGTACTGTGGTCGGTGCTTGGGTTTTCGAAAGGCCCTCTCATCCGGCGGGGTGTGCGGACGAGGAAGCAGTTCCGGGACCAGTCCGGGAAGTCGTTTCGCGAGCACTTTCGAGGTCATTTGGGGTGGAGAAGGCGTGCAGACGGCGCTGCTGAGTGCTGGCATTACAATCATTCTGGCGCTGGTGACGGCGCTGGTGGGGCCGCTTTTTGTCGATTGGGGAAGCTACCGGGCCGAGCTCGAGACCCGGGTCGCGCACCTCACCGGGCTCGAGGTGCGGGTGACGGGCCCGATCGACGTCCGCCTCCTGCCGACCCCGACATTGACCTTGCGCCAGATCGAGCTCGGCCGGCCGGGCGATCCGGCCAAGACCCGCGCGCAGGCGCTGCGGATCGAATTCGCCCTGGGCGATCTCCTGCGCGGCGCGTGGCGCGCGCCCGACCTGAAGCTGCAAGCGCCTGAGCTCACGCTCGGCCTCGATCCGGCGGGCCGCCTCGCCTGGTCGGCTCCCACCATCGGCCTCGATCCCGATGCGGTGTCGATCGATCACATCGAGATCGCCAATGGCCGCGCCATCTTTGCGGATGCCGCCAGCGGCGCGCGGGTGGTGCTCGAGGATTTGGCGTTCACCGGGCAGGTGCGCTCGCTCGTCGGCCCGGTCAAGGGCGAGGGCGCGTTTGCCATCGCCGGGCAGCGCTATCCGTTCCGCCTGTCGGTCGCCCGCCCCGCCGATGACGGCGGCGTCAAGGTGCGGCTGAACCTGGAGCCCGTCGACCATCCACGCGCCATCGATGTCGACGGCTTGATTTGGGTCGAGCGCGGTGTTCCGCGCTTCGAAGGCACGGTGCAGGTGGCGCGTCCGGCCGGCCGCAGCCAGGACGGCATCATCGAACCGTGGCGCGTCACGAGCCATGTGCGGGCCAGCGGCGCGGCGGCGGTGCTGGAGCAGCTCGAGCTCCAATACGGTCCCGACGAGCGGGCGATCAGGCTCAAAGGCGACGCCAAGCTGACATTCGGCACGGCCCCGGAGCTCGTCGCCGCCTTGTCGGCGCCGCAGCTCGACCTCGACCGGATACTGGCCTTGCCGGAAGCGGCCGCGCGCCGTCCGCTCGCCGCCATCAAGAGCTTGGCGGAATCACTTGCCCGGGCGCAGCACCTGCCGGTCCCGGTGAAGCTCGGGATCAGCATCGAGACGGTGACGCTTGCGGGCGCGATGCTGCAGCGGGTGGGGGGCGACCTCAAATCCGACGGTGACAGCTGGGATATCGAGCGATTGGCCTTCCGGGCGCCCGGCCTGAGCCAGGTGGCTTTCAGCGGCCGGCTCGACCTGACGTCGAGCGGCGTCGCCTTCCAGGGTGCGACCAGGATCGAGTCCGCCGATCCGCGGGCACTCACCGGCTGGCTCGCCGACCGCGGCAACGGACCGGCGGCGTCGAGCGGGGCGCTGCGCTTCACCAGCAATATCGCGCTCGGCGGCGGGAAGGTCGTCTTCGACCGGTTGCAGGCGGAGCTCGACCGCATGAAGATCGAGGGCCACCTCGACTACACTTGGCCGAGCGGCGACCAACCCGCCAAGCTCAACACCGCGCTGCAGGCGGGCGAGCTCGACCTCGATCGCGTGCAATCGCTGCTGCTGGCGAGCGTCGGCGACATGCCGTTCGAATGGCCGCGCGAGGGCACGCTGGCGATCAATGTCGCGCGCGCCACATTGGGAGGGGTGGAGGCGAGCGACATCGCGGTGAAGATGCGGCGCGACGCCGGCTTGCTCGACATCGAACGCCTGGCCGTCGGCGATATCGGCGGCACCAAGCTCACAGTCGCTGGCCGCATCGACACCCACGATCCGGCTCCGCGCGGCGCCTTGGCACTCGATCTCGACGCCCGCAGCCTCGACGGCTTGACGGCGCTGATCGAGAAGCTCTCGCCGGCGGTCGCGGATCGCATTCGCCGCACTGCCGGCCGCGCCGTCCCGGTCAAGCTGCACACATCTTTCTCGCTCGATCGCAGCGCCGCCGCGAACGCTTCGACTGTTGCCAAGCTCAGGCTGCAAGGCAGCGCCGGCACCTTGCGTGTCGATCTGCAGGGCACTGCCGACGGCGGCAGCCTGGCCGCGCTCGATCCGGCGCGGCTCGGCGGCACCCAGATCCGCATGAACGGGCGCATCGACGCCGGTGACGGTAGCGCGCTGATCGATCTCGTCGGGCTCGACCGGCTGGTAACGGTCAGCCAGCGGTCGGGACGGCTCACGCTCGATCTGAGCGGGCCGTTCGATGGCGACATGGCAGCCAAGGGCGAGCTCGTCGCCGGCGGACTGAATGTGAGCGCGAACGGAACCTTCCGTGCGTCCGGGAGCGGCGGACCGAGGGCCCAAATGATGCTGCGCGCCGCCGCCGCCGATCTGGTGGCGCTGCGCCCCGCCATGGTCCGCCGCAACGCACAGCCGCCCTGGACCGAGCTGACGGCGCGCCTGACCTTGGCCGACGGCACCATCACGCTCGCCGACCTCAACGGCACGCTGGCCGGTGTCGGGATCAAGGGCGATCTCGGCATCGGCATGACCGGGCCGATGCGGATGAACGGCGACATCACGCTTGCGTCCCTGGACTTGCCGGCCGCGGTCGCCGCCACGATCGGGTTCCCGCGCCCGAACGGAAACAGTGACGGCGCCTGGTCTACCGATCCGTTCGAAGCGGGCGTCCTGGGCGCGGTCGGCGGTCACATCGCCATCAAGGCCGGACAGGTCGCGCTCACTTCCAAGCTCAGTGCCCGCGACGCGCGCGCGGTCCTCGACTTCAACCAGTCGGAGCTGGCGGTCGCCGACATCGACGGCGCGCTTGCCGGCGGCCGCATCGCCGGCGACTTCGGCTTCGTGCGCGGCGATGAAGGGATCACGGCGCGCAGCCATTTCAAGCTCGCTGATGTCGACGCGGCCGAATTGCTCGGCGGCGCCAGGCCCCCGGTGTCGGGAAAGTTGACCGCCGAGCTCGACCTTGCCGGCGAAGGCCGCAGCCCGATCGCGCTGGTCGGCTCGCTCAAGGGCGAGGGAAAGCTCACCTTGCGGGATGGCAGCGTCGCGCGCTTCGATCCCGCGGCGTTCGATGTCGTGACGCGCGCGGTCGATCAAGGGCTGGCGATTGACGCGACGCGGATCGGCGAGCGAATGGAAGCCGCGCTTGCGGTCGGCGGGCTGCCGATTGCGCTGGCGGAGGGATCGATCAGCGCCAACCTCGGACAATTGCGCCTGGTCGATCTGATGGTGCAGGCCAAGGGCGCCGAATTCGCACCGGCGGGAAGCATCGATCTCACCCAAGGCGCCATCGATGCGCGTCTGACCCTGTCGGGGCCCAAGGTCGCGGACGTTGCGGCGGATGCCCGTCCGGACATTTCGGTCACCCTGAAAGGTCCGCTCGACGCGCCAAGGCGCGCGCTCGAAGTTGCCGCGCTCACCAATTGGCTGGCGCGGCGGGCGGCCGACCAGAAGGCCAAGCGGGTCGATGCTTTGGAGCAGGCCGCGCGCGAGCGTCCCGATGGTGTCGACGGCGCGCCCGATCCGGCCGAGCGCGAGCCGACCGCCGCCGTGCCAACAGCTCCGCCGCTGCCACGCTTCGTGCGCCCAAACCCCGCTGGCGCTCCAGCCGCGAACCCGTTGACGAGTTCGGTCGCGCCGGCAGGCGTGTCACGGCAGCGCCTGATCCAGGAAGGGCCGGCGGCGACCGGCGGCGCGACTGACGGCAGCAAGACAATCGATGAGCCGCGCCCGCGGCGCCCCGGCAGCACAGAGCAGGTCCCGCCACTGCCGCCGCCCGTCGATATCCGTCCGACGCCGCGCGCGCCGCGCGCGGAAGGTGCGTCGCGCCCCGACAACGCAGCGCGTCCTGACAACGCAGCGCGTCCTGACAACGCAGCGCGCCCCGACAACGGTGCGCGCGTCGACAGCGGGCCGCGGACGCCGCAGCCGCTGCGCTCAATCTTCCCCGGGCTGTTCGGGCCGTAGCGGCTTGCAGATCATTCGAATGGCGCAAGCCGCCCGCGTGCCTGATCGCAGGACGTCAAATCAGATCGCTGAAGCCCTTCGGCTTTGCTCGAAGCAGCCAAGGGCTCCAGCTTTGTTTGCAGCTGATCGTTGGCGAAAACCGTTCCCCCCGTCCCGCCTTGGCGGGAGCAGAAACGACGATCAGGCCGAAGCGGCCGCGCGCCCCATCATCAGCTCGTCGCGCGGCGTGGCCTGCAGACCGATCTCTTCGCTAAGCTGGTTGCGATAGAAATCCAGAACGAACAGACGCAGCGCCGATGACAGATTGCCGTGTTGGCGATCGGCATCGATGGAAGCGACCAATTCGGACAGCGTAGCTTCGCGTCCGCTCGCGATCTCCTTAAGCCCCTTCCAGAATGCGTCCTCGAGACTCACGCTGGTCTTGTGGCCGGCGATGACGATGGAGCGCTTGACGACAGGCGATTTCATCCTTCGTCTCCCGTGTCGACCCGGTGTTGATCGAGATCTGTGCGGGCCTTCGTGTCACGCGCAGCCTGAAGATTGCGCTCGGCCTTGCTACGGCCGTGCAGCAACCGGTTCTCGGCTGCACGTTTCCCGTCGCGCAACCGTTTGGCCTGCTTGCGCGCCTCACGAAGCTTGATGACGTCACCCATCCAGAACTCGACGATCATCGGGCATGTGAAAGCGTTATAGTCAGCGGCCCGTCATTGGACCCAAAATACGCCCGTAGCGTGGCAATGAAAAACGAATTCATGCCCGTCATTGCTAGGAGACTAGGCAGTCGGCGCGGGGAAGCTCAATTTTGATGGCGAATTTCGGGCAAAGGCGAATCGACGTGCGTTTGATTGTCGGGAGATAGAAGATTCTATTTATCGCAGATAAATTTCAGCAATCTGGAAACTTGTTGGAAGGAGTAACCCCTGCGTTGCTAATGCATGGCCGCGCAGGGCTGCCATGCACGCGCGCATTGGAGCGAACGGATCACCGCGGCCCGATCATCTCTTCCGGCCGTACCAGACGATCGAATTCGGCCGCCGATACATAACCGAGACGGATCGCCGCTTCGCGCAAACTCGTTCCTCCGGCATGCGCGGCCTTGGCGATTTCCGCCGCCCGCTGGTAGCCGATATGGGGCGCCAGCGCGGTGACCACCATCAGCGAGCGTTCCATCAGCTCGCGGATACGCGCCTTGTCGGCGCGGATGCCGCTGACGCAGCGGTCGGTGAAGGATAAGGTCACATCCGCCAGCAGGCTAATCGATTGCAACATCGCCAGCGCGATCACAGGCTTGTAGACGTTGAGCTCGAGATGGCCTTGGCTCGCCGCCACCGTGACGGTCGCGTTGTTGCCGAAGACCTGGCAGCAAACCATGGTCACGGCTTCGCATTGGGTCGGGTTGACCTTGCCGGGCATGATCGAGGAGCCCGGCTCGTTCGCGGGCAGGATCAGCTCGCCGATGCCGCAGCGCGGGCCCGAGCCGAGCAGGCGGATGTCGTTCGCGATCTTGAACAGCCCGCTCGCCAGCGCTGCGAGCGCGCCGTGCGCGAACGCAATGGGGTCATGGGAGGCCAGCGCCGCGAACTTGTTCGGGGCGCTTACGAACGGCAGCCCGGTCAGGCCGGCGATCCGCTTGGCGACGAGCCTGGCAAATCGCGGCTTCGCATTGAGGCCGGTGCCGACCGCGGTGCCGCCTTGCGCCAATGGGTAGAGGTGCTTGAGCACCTCCGCGACTCGAGCGCGGCCGTCCTGCACCTGCGCGGCGTAGCCGGAGAATTCCTGTCCCAAGGTGAGAGGAGTGGCATCCTGCAGATGGGTGCGGCCGATCTTGACGATGTCGGCGAATTCCTTGCGCTTGCGCTCGAGCGCTGCGTGCAGATGCTGGAGCGCCGGCAACAGGCGGTTGGTGATCTCGACCACGGCTGCGATATGCATCGCGGTCGGGAAGCAGTCGTTCGACGACTGGCTCATATTGACGTGGTCGTTGGGATGCACCGGGGCGTTGGCGCCGGGCTTGCCGCCGAGCATCTCATTGGCGCGGGCCGCAATCACCTCGTTGACGTTCATATTGGTCTGGGTGCCGGAGCCGGTTTGCCACACCAGCAGCGGAAAGTGATCGTCGAGCTTGCCGTCGATCACCTCCTGGGCGGCGCGCCCGATCGCCTTGCTGCGGCGCGCGTCGAGCGCGCCGAGCGCGTGATTCACCTCGGCGGCCGCGCGCTTGATGATGGCCAGCGCTCGGATCAGCGCAATCGGCATGCGTTCGCTGCCGATGTGGAAATTGCGTAGCGAGCGCTCGGTCTGCGCCCCCCAATATCGGTCGGCGGGCACGTCGATCGGGCCGAAGCTGTCGGTCTCGACGCGCGTCCTGCGGCGCGTTTCGGTCATGGCCGGCCTCGCCAATGTTGCTTGGTTGTTGGCGAACGATAGCACATGCGTCGGCGCGTATTCACGCGGGGACGAGCTGGCTCAAGCTACTTCTGCCGCACGCGGTCGAGATCCCACTCCCACGTCCGCCAGCGCGGGAGAGCTCAAGCCGAGGGATGCAAGCCGCATTCCTTCTTCTCCTGCTGCTCCCACCACCACCGGCCGGCGCGCTCCGGCTCGCCCGGCGCCAAGGCGCGGGTGCAGGGCGCGCAGCCGATGGAGAGAAAGCCGCGATCATGCAGGCTGTTGTAGGGGACGTGGTGATCGCGCACGAAATTGGCCACGCGGTCGCGCGTCCAATCGAGGAGTGGGTTGAGCTTGATGAGCCGATGCTGCGGATCGATGGCGGCAAAGCTCATCATTGCGCGCTCCGCCGATTGCTCCGCGCGCAGGCCGGTCACCCAGGCGGCGGCGCCGGCAAGCGCCCGCCCGAGCGGCTCGACCTTGCGCAGCGCGCAGCAGGCCTGCCGGGCCGCGACCGAGGATCGGAATCCGTCGATGCCGTTCTGGGCGATCCATGCCTCGACGCCGCTGCGATCGGGGAGCAGGGCGCGGATGCGGCGCCCGTAGCGCTGCTCGGTCTCGGCCCAGACCTGGTGGGTTTCCGGGAACAAGCGGCCGGTGTCGAAAGTCACGATGTCGATCGCCAAGTCCTGGGCCAGGATGGCATGGCTGATTGCCTGATCCTCCAGACCGAAGCTCGTGGTGAAGACGATTCGGCCGCCGATCGCGGCGCGCGCCGCCGCCATCCGCGCGTCGAGGTCGAGCGCCGCAAAGGCATCGGCCAGCCGATCTGCGACACCGGCGTGCGCATCCGTCGAAGCCCGAGCGGGCAAATGTTGCGCGAGCGATAAGTCTTTCATGAGCCTTGCCGCAATTGAAACGCACCGTGAATAGAATATTATTCTGCGGAAAAACAATAACATCCATGAAAAAGAAAAATCGATATCTCCAGATGCCCGCTTCGAGATGGAAGCACTCTGGTTTAAGCCGAAGACGCGCGAATTAACCTCGCCGCCTTTGTGGCCGGAGCGACTACTTCTTGCGGAAGCGATCAAGCCGCACGACCTCGCCGCCGCCGGTGGATTTCTCGGCCGGCTTGTCGCCAGGCTTGCCGGCCTGGTCGTCGGAGGCGGAGGTCTGCGGATTGGCGGGCGTGGGCACTGCCGGCGTGGTGCGTCGGGACTTGCCTTGGGGGGGCGCGTTGCCGGGCTCGCCGGCGTCCGCCTCGCGGCCCCGTTTGCCGGGAACGGAAGGTTGCGGGCCGGGCTTGGCGTCGGCCTCCGGGCCGGTCGCGCCGATCTGCTCGAATTGCAGGCCGAACTCGACCGAGGGATCGAGGAATTGCTTCACCGCCGCAAACGGAACCGACAGCCGCTCCGGAATTCCGCCAAAGGACAGCCCGACCTCGAAGGCCTCCTCGCTGACCGTCAGATCCCAGAACTGATGCTGCAGGACGATGGTCATTTCCTTGGGATACTGCGCGCGCATGCGCTGCGACAGCCGCACGCCGTCCGCGCAGGTGTCGAAGGTCACGAAGAAATGGTGGTCGCCGGGCAGGCCGTGCTTGGCGGCGTCGGAGAGCACGGTGCGCAAGACGCCCCGCAGGGCTTCCTGGGCCAGGAGGTCGTAGCGGATATGGTCGGCAGCCATGTATCGATCCTTGCGGCGGTCCGATGCTTTCCGCCAGATTCGTAGGCCCGCCATGCTAGATCATCATCCGTTCAAATGAAATCGGATCGCGTCGGATTCTCCGCACGGCCGGGCCTGCACCGGCACGGCTCGGTCCAAGAGCATCAGGGCGTTTACGGCATAGTCCGGCGAAGTACATCAGGGCGTTTACGCCCGTCTTCGCCGGCCTATGCCGTAAACGCCCCAATGACGTCGGGAGCGAGGGTGATGGTATTTTGCGTGGAAGTGGGGGCTTCTGTTGCCAGGTGCCCCCGAACCCCGCCTGACGCTGCTAAGACGCCAGGACTTTAGATCGGTCTTTCAAACCGCATTACGCGGCCTGAGCAACCGGAGCATAGTTGTCGTTGGCAACTATGAGTTTGGCCCGATAACGGCGGAACCATGCCGAGCAAAAGCACGCCCTTTACGCCCTCGTCGATCCTATTTCGACCCCGTTGGTGGAGTCGCCGGGTACTGCCCCCGGGTCCGAAAGGTTTATTACGACGGCCATTTATCGCCATAGCCGGCTTGCGCCGGCGCCCATCAATATAAGCGCAGAAGGTTGACGAATAAAGACCCAGTCTGGCCCGCCACAAATCCTGGTCCGCCTGGCGAGGACGGTCTAAGTCTCGTCCGCGAGGCCTTCATGTCCGATTCGACGCCGATGCCAATGCCACCCGCTCCCAGGCCGATCGAACTGTTCGTCGCGTTCTCGCTCATCTCGCTCTACGGCTTCGGCGGGGTGCTGTACTGGTCGCGGCGCATGATGGTCGACGAGCGCAAATGGATGACAGCCGAGTCGTTCAACGAGGCCTATGCGCTCTGCAATTTCCTTCCCGGTCCGAACATCGTGAATTTCTCGGTGGTCTTCGGCCGGCAGGTGGGCGGCACGGTCGGGGCGCTGGTCGCGCTCCTGGGGCTGCTCGGTCCGCCCTTCCTGCTCGTGACCCTGCTCGGCCTGATTTATGCGCACACCAGCGACATCGCCGCCCTGCAACGCATCCTGGCCGGGCTCGCGGCTGCCGCCGCCGGTCTCACCATCAGCACTGGTCTTAAGATGGCGGCGCCGCTGTTCCGCCAGCGTCCGGGCTTTGCCCAGGGCCTGGCGATTGTGGCATTCCTCGCGGTCGGCATCCTACGCTGGCCGATCTATTGGGTGCTGGGCGTGCTGATCCCCTGCGGTATCGCGTCGGCCTGGTGGCAGCGCCGATGAACGGCGGGATCGGCACCTTGCTCACGCTGGCGGGCTATTTCGCCCTGCTGTCGCTGTTCGCGATCGGCGGCGCCAATGCGGCGCTGCCCGAAATGCATCGGCTCGCCGTCGAGGTCATGCATTGGATGAGCGAGCGGCAGTTCGCCGACATGTTCGCCATCGCCCAGGTGACGCCGGGACCCAATGTGGTCGTGGTGACGCTCATCGGCTATCACGTGGCCGGCTTGGCGGGGGCACTGGTGGCGACCTTGGCGATGTGCGGACCGACCTGCCTGTTTGCGTTCTTCATCGGTCGGGTCTGGGATCGCTTCAAGGACGCACCTTGGCGGGTGGCGATAGAGGCCGCGCTGGTCCCGATCTCCATCGGCCTCATCGGCGCCAGTGCAGCGGTGATCGCGCGCGCGGCGGCGCAAAGCGCGGTGGCGGTGGCGGTGACCGCCGCGACCGCGGTCTTGACCTACAGGCTCAGGGTCAACCCGCTGTGGATATTTGCCGGCGCCGCCTTGCTCGGGCTGGCCGGATTGATGTGAGAGTTAGCGGGGCGCTACCGTCTGCTAATGTACGCTCGCGGCCCCCGAGTCGCCTTGCGGGCCTGGTCCAAGTTGCCAATATAGGCCTCACTTGCCGATATGAACTCCCATGCGCCAGTACCATGATCTGATGGAGCGTATTCTCGCCGACGGCGTGGCGAAGCAGGATCGCACCGGCACCGGCACGCTCTCGCTGTTCGGCCACCAGATGCGCTTCGATCTCCGCGAAGGCTTTCCGCTCGTCACCACCAAGAAGTTGCACGTCAAATCGATCATTCACGAGCTGCTTTGGTTTCTCGCCGGCGACACCAATGTCAAATACCTCAACCGGCACGGGGTGACGATCTGGAACGAATGGGCGGACGAAAACGGCGATCTCGGCCCGGTCTATGGCCGGCAGTGGCGCTCGTGGCCTAAGCCCGACGGCGGCGCCATCGATCAGATCGCCAATGTGGTGACGGCGATCCGCCGCAATCCGGATTCGCGCCGCCTGATCGTGACCGCCTGGAACCCGGCCGAAGCCGATCAAATGGCGTTGCCCCCGTGCCACTGCCTGTTCCAGTTCTATGTCGCCCGCGGAGCGCTGTCCTGCCAGCTGTACCAGCGCTCGGCCGACGTGTTCCTGGGCGTGCCGTTCAATATCGCCTCCTACGCGCTGCTCACCATGATGATGGCGCAGGTGAGCAATCTCGCGCCCGGCGAGTTCGTTTGGACCGGAGGCGACTGCCATTTGTATTCCGACCACGTGGAGCAGGCGCGCCTGCAGCTGACGCGGGAGCCGCGCCGCCTGCCGCGCATGCTGCTTGATCCCGCAGTCACCGACATCCTGGCGTTTCGCTACGAAGACTTCACGCTCGAGGGCTACGACCCGCACCCACATATCAAGGCCAAGGTGGCGGTGTGAGCGATCCGCCGCGCGCGCATGCGAAGGCGCCGGCTCTCGTCCTCATCGCCGCCGTCGCCGAGAATGGGGTGATCGGGCAGGGCGGCGGGCTGCCCTGGCGGCTCAAGTCGGATCTTGTGAATTTCCGCGCCATCACCATGGGCAAGCCGATAGTGATGGGGCGCAAGACCTTTCTGTCGATCGGCAAGCCGCTGTCGGGCCGCACCAATATCGTGGTCAGCCGCAATCGGGATTTTGTCGCGCCGGGCGTCGTGGTGGCGCCCGGTATCGCAGAGGCTCTCGCAACCGCGCGCGGCGACGCGTTGCGGCGCGCCGCCGATGCGGTCGCGGTCGTCGGCGGGGCCGCGCTTTACGCGCATACGATCGCCACCGCCGATCGGCTCGTGATCACCCGTGTTCACCTGCGGCCCGCAGGCGACACGGTATTCCCTGCGATCGATCCCGCGCTCTGGCAGGAGGTGGGGCGCAGCGCGCACCATCCGGGGCCCGATGACGCAGCCGCCTTCACGGTCCTTGTTTATGAGCGCCGCACCACCCATTTGCAGCGCGATAACGGCGGCAGCTGATGGATTTTGTTAACGAGAGCGGGCGCATTGCGCGCGGACGCGCGTTGTAACCAGCGGATGCCTCCCCTATAAACCGCCACAGATGTGATAGACACGCCGCCGTCCCGGAGGATGCGCGGCCGACGAGGAGACAGCCGATGCCATGGAGCAATCAGGGCGGCGGACCCTGGGGATCGGGGGGCAAGGGCCCGTGGGGCTCGGGGCCGCAGCAATCCGGCCCGACGCCGCCGGATCTCGAAGAGTTCCTGCGCCGCAGTCAGGACCGGCTGCGGACCGTGCTGCCGGGCGGCAATCTCGGCGGCCGGGGGATGATCATCATCGCTTTCTTGGTGCTCTGCGGTTGGGGTCTGACCGGGGTTTTCACGGTCAATCCCGACGAGCTCGGTATCGTACTTCGCTTTGGCCATTATGTGTGGGACGCCAAGCCCGGCCTCAATTACCACTTGCCCTATCCGATCGAGACGGCGCTGACCCCCAAGGTCACGCGCGTCAACCGTATCGATATCGGCATGCGCACGGTCGATGACTTGCGCCGCGGCAGCACCAGCCGCGACGTGCCGGAAGAAAGCCTGATGCTCACCGGCGACGAGAATATCGTCGACGTGGATTTCTCCGTGTTCTGGCTGATCAAGCCCGATGGCGCCGGCGACTATCTGTTCAACCTGCAGCAGCCGGAAGGCACCGTGAAGGCGGTCGCCGAGAGCGCCATGCGCGAGGTGATCGGCCACTCGGAGATCACCGGCGCGGCGGTCAGCGGTCCGCAGGCTGCCGGCGGCGCCGCCGGGTCGATTCTCACCGGCGCGCGCGGCTCCATTGAAACCTCGGTGCAGGAGCTGATGCAGAAGACGCTCGATAACTACGGCGCCGGCATCCAGATCACCCAGGTCCAGTTGCAAAAGGTCGATCCGCCCGCGCAGGTCATCGACTCGTTCCGCGACGTGCAAGCCGCCCTGTCGGACGCCGAGCGCGCCCAGAACGAGGCGCAGACCTATGCCAACCGGGTGGTGCCCGAGGCGCGCGGACGCGCCGCGCAGATCACCCAGGCCGCGGAAGCCTACAAGCAGCAGACCGTCGCCGAGGCCACCGGTCAAACGTCGCGCTTCCTCAAGGTCTACGACGAATACAAGAAGGCGCCCAACGTCACCCGCGAGCGCATGTATCTCGAGACCATGGAGCGCCTGTTCAACGGCACCGACAAGATCATCCTCGATTCCGGAGGTCAGAACGGCGTCGTGCCGTATCTGCCGCTCAACGAGCTGACGCGGCCGCAGGCTGCGCGGCCAGCGACGCCGCCGCAGAATCCGCCGCAATCGGCAGCGCCGGCAGGAGGCAATCGATGAGATTCAATCTCGCAGGCGGCCTCATTGCCGTGATCGCGGCGGCGGCGCTGATCACCGCCTACGGCTCGCTGTTCACGGTCTATCAGACCGAACAGGCGATCGTCGTGCAGCTCGGCGAGCCGATCCGCGTCGTGACCGAGCCTGGTCTGCACTTCAAGGCACCGCTGATCCAGAGCGTGATCTCGATCGACAAGCGCATTCTTGATCTGGAGAATTCGGCCCAGGAGGTCATCGCGTTCGACTCCAAGCGGCTGGTGGTCGATGCGTTCGCGCGCTATCGCGTCAGCGATCCGCTGAAATTCTACCAGACCATCGGCGCGATCGAAGGCGCCAATGCACGGCTGTCGACGTTGCTCAACTCGGCGCTGCGGCGGGTGCTGGGAGAGGCCACCTCGATCGAGATCGTGCGCGACAGGCGTGCGCAGCTCATGGCGGCGGTGCGCACCCAGCTCCAGACCGAGGCGCAGACTTTCGGGATCACCATCGTGGACACCCGTATCCGGCGCGCCGACCTGCCGGAGGCGAACAGCCAGGCGGTCTATCAGCGCATGCAGACCGAGCGGCAACGCCAGGCCGCCGAGTTCCGCGCCCAGGGGAGCCAGAAATCGCAGGAAATCCGCGCCAAGGCGGATCGCGACGTCACCGTGCTGATCGCGGAAGCGCAGTCGAAGGGCGAGCAGACGCGCGGCGAGGGCGATGCCGAGCGCAACCGCATCTACGCCGAGGCCTTCGGGCGCGATCCCGATTTCTTCAGCTTCTACCGCTCGATGCAGGCCTACGAGGCGGGCCTGCGCTCCAACGACACGCGCATGCTGCTGCGGCCTGATTCGGATTTCTTCCGCTATTTCGGCGATCCGATGGGTAAGACGCGGGAGGGCGCGCCGAAATAGCGGGCGCGCGCTGGCAGAGCGGCCCGAGGTCGGCGAGCACGGCATGTCCGAATTCATCGTGGCCATCGGCCTCGTGCTGGTCATCGAGGGGCTGCTCTTTGCCGGATTTCCCGCGGCGGTTAAGCGCCTGGCGGCGAGCGCGATCGAAAGTCCGGAAGGCTCGCTGCGCGTCGCCGGTATCGCCTCCGCGGTGATCGGGCTCGTGCTGATCTGGCTGATGCGGGGCTGACCGGCCCGACTTTTCATGGCCTACAGCGCAGATGGATAATCGCGTTTGCACACGAATCGAGGAGCCGTGCGGCGCCGATATTTCGGGCCGCCACGGCGCGGGCGGTTGCGGTGCCATGGGTCCCGAATTCCGCCCCAATCCGGGGCCTAATTCGACCTCCGCGAGACCGCCCCTTGCGTCTGCAGCCGGACAGGAGCACTGTCTCGGTCAGCATAGTCTCGTTCTCAATTCCACCAGGAGCTCAGATGCCCATGTTCGGCACTCTTGCCCAAATTGCCCGGCAGGCCCGCCGGCCGGTCTTGGCTGTGGTTGCCACCGCGGCGCTGGCGTTACCCGTTTTCATCGCTCCCGCGCATGCGCGGGGCCCCGACGGCATCGCCGACGTGGCCGAGCAGGTGATCGACTCGGTCGTCAACATCTCGACCTCGCAGAACGTCGAGGCGCACAACGGCCCGCTGCCGCAATTGCCCAACGATCCGCAGCTCGATGAGCTGTTCCGTGACTTCTTCAACCGACGCGGCCAGGGCGGCCAGAGCGATCAGAACCGCTCGCCGGCGCCGCGCCGGGTCAACTCGCTCGGCTCCGGCTTCATCATCGATGCGTCCGGCATCGTGGTCACCAACAATCACGTGATCGCGGACGCCGACGAGATCACCGTCATTCTCAACGACGGCACGCGGCTCAAGGCCAAGCTGTTGGGCAAGGACACCAAGGTCGACCTCGCGGTGCTCAAGGTCACGACCGACAAGCCGCTGAAGGCGGTGAAGTTCGGCGATTCCGACAAGCTGCGGCTGGGCGAGTGGGTGATCGCAATCGGCAATCCGTTCAGCCTCGGCGGCACGGTGACGGCGGGCATCGTCTCGGCGCGCAACCGCGACATCAATTCGGGCCCCTACGACAACTACATTCAGACCGACGCGCCGATCAATCGCGGCAATTCGGGCGGGCCGCTGTTCAATCTCGAAGGCGAGGTCGTGGGCATCAACACCGCGATCATCTCGCCCTCGGGCGGCTCGATCGGCATCGGCTTCTCGGTGCCCTCGAAGACCGCGGTGGCGGTGATCGACCAGCTCAAGCAGTTCGGCGAGACGCGGCGCGGCTGGCTCGGGGTGCGCATCCAGCTGGTCACCGACGAGATCGCCGAAAGCCTGAACATCAAGCCGCCGCATGGCGCGCTGGTGGCCGGCATCGACGAGAAGGGTCCGGCCAAGCCGGCCGGCATCGAGGCCGGCGACGTGATCGTGAAGTTCGACGGCAAGGACATCAAGGAGATGCGCGACCTGCCGCGGGTGGTCGCCGACACGACGGTCGGCAAGGCGGTCGAAGTCGTCATCATCCGCAAGGGTCAGCAGGAAACCCGCACCGTCACGCTTGGGCGGCTGGAAGACGGCGAGAAGCAGATGGCCGACGCCAAGACCGACGCCCAGCCGGAGCAGAAGCCGGTGGTCAAGAAGGCGCTTGGCCTCGATCTCGCCAATCTCGACGATGCGTTGCGCACCAAGTACAAGGTCAAGGACAGCGTGAAGGGCGTGGTCATCGTCGGCGTCGATGCGGATTCGGCGGCCCAGGGCCAGCGCCTGTCGCCCGGCGATGTCATCGTCGAGGTGGCGCAGGAGGCGGTATCGAGCGCCGACGACTTCCAGACCAAGATCGACAAGCTCAAGCGGGACGGCCGGCCATCGGCGCTGCTGCTGGTGGCCAATCCGGCCGGCGACTTGCGCTTCATCGCGCTTAGCCTGAAGTAAGATGACAGATGTCGGAAAAGAGGGGCAATGCCCCTCTTTTCTTTATCGCCTCCCCCTGTCCAACATCTGATTTCCGAACCTCCGCTCAATCGAGCACGTGGTTGACCATCCCGTCGGCGAGCTTGGGCTCGAACCAGGTGGATTTCGGCGGCATGATCCCGCCCGCATCCGCCACCGCCATGAGATCGGGCATCTGGGTCGGGTAGAGCGCGAAGGCGACCGCCATCTCGCCGGACCGCACCCGCCGTTCGAGCTCGGTCAGGCCGCGCGCGCCGCCGACGAAGTCGATGCGCTTGTCGGTGCGCGGATCGGTGACGCCGAAGAGCGGCTCGATCACATTGCGGCCCAGCAGCGTGATCGGCAGCCGGCCGATTGGATCATGCGCCACGAGGTCGGGTCGGATCATCAGGCGGTACCAACGGCCGTCGAGGAACATGCCGAACTCGCCCGCGGCCGCGGGTCGCACCGGCTGATCGGAGGGGGTGACTGAAAAGCGTTCGCCCAATGCGGCGACGAGCCGGTCAGGACTGCGGCCGTTAAGATCGCGCAGCACGCGATTGTAGTCCAGGATGGTCATCTCGTGATGCGGGAACAGCACCGCGAGGAAATAGCCGTGCGCGGCTTCGGCATTGCCGCGCGCTTGCGCGACCCGTAGCGCCGCCGCCGAGCGGTGATGCCCGTCCGCGATATAGAGCGCCGGCAGGGCATCGGCCGCCTGCGTCAGCGCCGCGATGGTGGCGGCCTCGCCGATCGGCCAGAGCTGATGGCGCACGCCGTCGTCGGCGGTGACGTCGACCGCGGCGGCGCCCGCCGCGGCACGCGCCAGCATGGAATCGATGCCGGGAGCCGCCGGATAGGCGATCATCACCGGGCCGGTCTGCGCGTTCACGGCCTCGATCTGGTGGACGCGGTCGTCTTCCTTGACCGGGGTCGTCAGCTCATGCTTGCGGATGCGGTTGTCCGCATAGGCGGAAAGCGAGGCGACGACCGCGAGCCCGGTCTGGGCATGGCCGCGCCAGGTCAGTCGGTAGACGTAATAGCAAGGCGCGGGGTCGCGGATTATGACGCCGGCCGCGGTCATGCGGCTCAAGTTCTCGGCCGCCTTGGCATATACTGATTGGTCGTGGGGATCGATCGCGGGATCGAGGTCGATTTCGGGCTTTGAAATGTGGAGAAAGCTCCACGGCTTGCCTTGGGTGCGCAGCCGCGCCTCCGCGCTCGAAAGCACGTCGTAGGGCGGTGCCAGGACATCGGCGGCGCGTCCGGGCGCGGGACGAAGCGCGCGAAAGGGCTGAATGAGCGGCAAGACCAGGATCTCCGGGGGCTGAACAGGGCGCGATGGGCCCCGCTATAGCGGCCCGCGCGCCGGCGAGTCGAGCGGCATCGAAGGGACTCAAATCGTTGACCGCCATCCTCATCGCGGGGCCGACCGCAAGCGGCAAGTCCGCGTTGGCGCTGGCGCTGGCCGAGAAGCTCGGCGGCGTCATCGTCAACGCGGATTCCATGCAGGTCTACCGCGACTTGCGCGTGATCACGGCGCGGCCGACGCCGGCGGAGGAAGCGCGTGCCCCGCATCTGCTGTACGGCCACGTGGATGCGGGGCGGCGCTATTCGGTCGGCGCCTGGCGTCTCGACGCCGGCGCGGCGCTCGCCGAGGCGAAGCGCACGGCGCGCTCCGTCATTCTGGCCGGTGGCACCGGGCTCTATTTCGAGACGCTCACCAAGGGGCTCGCCGCGATCCCGCCGACGCCCGAGGACATTCGCTCAACCGTCAAGGTGCGCCTCGAAGCGGAGGGCGCCGCGGCGCTGCATGCCGAGCTCATGGACCGCGACCCCGCGATGGCACGGCGGCTCATGCCGGGGGATCGGTCCCGGATTGCGCGGGCGCTCGAGGTCGTGCTCGCGACCGGCCGCTCGCTCGCCGACTGGCACCGGGAGGGGATGCCGCCGGCATTGGATAGCGCGCAGGCCATCAAGATTTTTCTCGACCCGGATCGGGCCGAGCTGCGCGAGCGGATCGAGGCCCGCTTTGCCGCCATGCTGGGCGCCGGCGCGCTCGAGGAAGTCCGCGTGCTGGCAGGGCGCGGGCTCGATCCGGCGCTGCCAGCCATGAAAGCTCACGGCGTGCCCTGGCTGATCCGTCACCTGGCCGGCGAGATCAGCCTGGCGGACGCGGCGGCCGGCGGGGTGCGCGATACCTGGCGCTACACCAAGCGGCAGGCCACATGGTTTCGCAACCGCATGCCGGGATGGTCCTGGGTGGCGCCGGAAACCGCCGAAACCTCGATTTTGCGCGAAATCTCACGGAATTCGGCTTGACCTCGCGGCAGGCAGGCCTTATAAGCAAGGAAATGACGGAAGCGAGTTGATATGCGCAATTTTATTACCGAGATTTCGGTGGTCGTGCGAAGGCGCATCGCCCCGGGTGGTTAGAGCCACCTGGAGCCGGCGATGCGCATCAGGGGCTTTCGGGCCCCTTTTTGATTCCCGGCGATCCTACCGCGAAGGCCAAAAGCCAAGGTTCGAGTGCAAGGAGCGAGCGATGACAAAGGAGATGACCGGCGCCGAAATCGTGATCGAGGCGCTCGTGGACCAGGGGGTCCGCGACATATTCGGCTACCCGGGCGGCGCGGTGCTGCCGATCTATGACGCGCTGTTCCATCAGAACAAGCTGCGGCACGTGCTGGTGCGCCACGAGCAGGGCGCGGTGCACGCGGCGGAGGGCTATGCCCGTTCAACCGGCAAGGTCGGCTGCGTCCTGGTGACCTCGGGGCCGGGCGCCACCAATGCGGTCACCGGCTTGACCGACGCACTCATGGATTCGGTGCCGCTCGTCGTCATCACCGGGCAGGTCCCGACCCACCTCATCGGCAACGATGCGTTCCAGGAATGCGATACGGTCGGCATCACGCGACCGTGCACCAAGCACAATTATCTGGTGAAGAACGTCTCCGATCTGGCGCGCGTGCTGCACGAGGCGTTTTATGTCGCCGCCCATGGCCGGCCTGGCCCGGTCGTGGTCGACATCCCCAAGGACATCCAGTTCGCCAAGGGCTTCTATCAGGGCCCGCGCAATATCGAGCACAAGACCTACAAGCCCCGCGTCCAGGGCGATCCGGTCAAGATCAAGAGCGCGGTCGAAATGATGCGCCGCGCCAAGCGGCCGCTGTTCTATACCGGCGGCGGCGTGATCAATTCGGGCCCGGCGGCGAGCCGGCTCCTGCGCGAGCTGGTCAAGCTCACGGGCTTTCCCATCACCTCGACCCTGATGGGGCTCGGCGCCTACGCGGCCTCCGACCCGCAATGGCTCGGCATGCTCGGCATGCACGGCACCTACGAGGCCAACCTCGCGATGCACGATTGCGACCTGATGATCTGCATCGGGGCGCGCTTCGACGACCGCATCACCGGCCGGCTCGATGCCTTCTCGCCCGGCTCGACCAAGATCCAGGTCGACATCGATCCCTCCTCCATCAACAAGAACGTCAAGGTTGACCTGGCGATCGTCGGCGACTGCGCCAATGTGCTGACCGAGATGGTGGGCCTGTGGCGCGCGCATACGAGCGCCCCCGACAAGAAGGCGCTCGCGGCCTGGTGGAAGCAGATCGAGACCTGGCGCGCGCGCAAATCGCTCGCCTATACGAATTCGAGCTCGATCATCAAGCCGCAATACGCCATCGAGCGCCTGTACGAGCTGACCAAGAATCGCGACGTCTACGTCACCACGGAGGTCGGCCAGCACCAGATGTGGGCGGCGCAGTTCTACCGGTTCGAGGAGCCCAACCGCTGGATGACCTCGGGCGGGCTCGGCACCATGGGTTACGGCCTGCCGGCCGCGATCGGGGTGCAGCGCGCGCATCCGAAGTCGCTCGTCATCGATATCGCGGGCGAGGCCTCGGTGCTGATGAACATGCAGGAAATGTCGACCGCCGTGCAGCACCGCCTGCCCGTCAAGGTCTTCATCATCAACAACAGATATATGGGCATGGTGCGGCAGTGGCAGGAGCTGCTGCATGGCGGGCGCTATTCCGAGAGCTACATGGACGCGCTGCCGGACTTTGTGAAGCTCGCCGAGGCCTATCACGCGGTCGGCATCCGCTGCGAGAAGCCCGCCGATCTCGACGGCGCGATCCGCGAGATGATCGACGTCAACAAGCCGGTGATCTTCGACTGCGTGGTCGATCCGGCCGAGAACTGCTTCCCGATGATTCCCTCCGGCCGCGCCCATAACGAGATGCTGCTGGGCGACGCGGCGGTCAGGATCGAGGATGCGATCACCGAGGAAGGCAAGGTGATGGTGTGAGCAGTACCAGCCATTATCCGGCGGCGCCGGCGGCGCAGAATATCGAGACCCGCACCTTGTCGGTGATCGTCGACAACGAGCCCGGCGTGCTCGCGCGCGTCATCGGCCTGTTCTCCGGCCGTGGCTACAATATCGACTCGCTGACCGTGTCGGAGACCGAGCACGAGAAGCATCTCTCGCGCATCACCATCGTGACGCGCGGCACCCCGATGGTGGTTGAGCAGATCAAGCACCAGCTCGAGCGGCTCGTGCCGGTGCACCGCGTCATCGACATGACGATCGCCGGCCCCGCGATCCAGCGCGAGCTCGCCATGGTGAAGGTGCGCGGCAAGGGCGACAACCGGGTGGAGGCCCTGCGCCTCGCCGACGCCTTCCGGGCGCGCGTGATCGATGCCTCGACCGAGAGCTTCGTGTTCGAGATCACCGGCGCGACCGAAAAGATCGAAAGTTTCATCGCGCTGATGCTGCCGCTCGGCCTGATCGAGGTCTCGCGCACCGGGGTCGTCGCCATCGGCCGCGGGCCGGAGCCGATGTGACCTCGCGCTATGAGGGAGCCAGCGCTCATCGTCGTCGATATGGTCAACGACTTTCTTCAATCGTGGGCGCCGGCCGCCAAGCAAGAGCTGGTCCGGTCGACAAACGCGCTGGTGCGTATCGTGCGGGAGCACGATCGGCCGGTGATTTGGGTAAGGCAGGAATTCCGGCCGGACTTGGCGGACGCCTTTCCTGAGATGCGGGCGAAAGGGATCCACGTCACGATACAGGGCACCCAAGGGTGCCGGATTGCCTCTGACTTGGACGTCAATCCGGCCGACACGGTCATCGTCAAGAAGAGATACAGCGCGTTCTTCGGCACGATCCTCGATCAAGTCCTCGCGGACCTGAGGCCCGATGGCATAATCCTCGCAGGCATCAACACGCATGCCTGCATCCGCATGACGGCCATCGATGCCTATCAGCGCGACTGGGACGTCGTCTTGGCCGCAGACTGCGTCGACTCCTATGACCGGCAACATCACCAAGTCTCGTTGCGATACATGAAGGGGAAGATCGCGGCGGTTATGAGTAATGACGAAATTCGGAGAATGCTTGCTCCGGAGGAATGACCGTGGCAAAGGCGGCGTGAGAATTCGGTCGCCAGGCTCATCGCAGGTGCCACGCTGTTTCAAGCTCAACTGAGTCAAGGAG
Source organism: Xanthobacteraceae bacterium (assembly GCA_036522235.1). Lineage (GTDB taxonomy): Bacteria > Pseudomonadota > Alphaproteobacteria > Rhizobiales > Xanthobacteraceae > VAZQ01. Next base: position 31,370 of record DATDGG010000205.1, on the reverse strand, counting down.
GATACATGCGCGTTTACTATGACCGCGACGCCGACCTGAACCTGATCAAGGGCAAGAAGGTGGTCATCATCGGCTATGGCAGCCAGGGCCATGCCCATGCGCTCAACCTGCGCGATTCCGGCGTCAAGGACGTCGCGGTGGCGCTGCGCGGCGGCTCGGCCGGGGTCAAGAAGGCCGAAGCCGAGAAGCTCAAGGTCATGGAGGTCGGCGAGGCCGCCAAATGGGCCGACATCATGATGATGCTCACGCCCGACGAACTGCAGAGCGACATCTACCGCGAGCACCTCGCCGGCAATATGAAGCAGGGCACAGCCCTCATGTTCGCGCATGGCCTCAACATCCATTTCAACCTGATCGAGCCGCGCGCCGACCTCGACGTGATGATGATCGCGCCGAAAGGGCCCGGCCATACGGTGCGAGCCGAATACCAGCGCGGCGCCGGCGTGCCGGTGCTGATGGCGGTGCATCGCGACGTGTCCGGCAACGCTCATGATCTCACGCTGTCCTACGGCTCGGCGATCGGGGGCGGGCGCGCCGGCATCATCGAGACGACGTTCCGCGAGGAATGCGAGACCGATCTGTTCGGCGAGCAATCGGTACTGTGCGGCGGCCTGGTGGAATTGATGAAGGCCGGCTACGAGACCCTGGTGGAGGCCGGCTACGCGCCGGAAATGGCCTATTTCGAATGCGTGCACGAGGTGAAGCTGATCGTCGACCTGATCTACGAAGGCGGCATCGCCACGATGAACTATTCGGTCTCCAACACCGCCGAATACGGCGAATATGTCTCGGGCCCGCGCGTGGTCAACGACGCGACGCGTGCCGAGATGAGGCGCATCCTCGACGACATCCAGTCCGGCAAATTCGTCAAGGACTGGATGCTGGAGAACCGAGTCAACCAGACCTCGTTCAAGGCCATGCGCAACAAGATGGCGGCGCACCCGATCGAGGAGGTCGGCGCCAAGCTGCGCGCCATGATGCCGTGGATCAAGCAGCGGGCGCTGGTCGATCGTAGTCGGAACTAAAACAGCGGGCCCTGCGGAGCGCTGCCGGAACTGACCGGTATCCGGGTTCCAGCTGCTGATGATTCGGGCGATTGCCACCTTGATCTGAGCGGCGCACGGGCTACACTCCGGCCGCCCAGTTACCTACCATCTCTGCAACAACCCAAAGGGAGAGACGTCATGTTGAAGCGTGCATTAGTGCTGGCCAGCGGGGTCGCGCTGGCGTCGTTGTGCGCCGCGCAGGCATCCGCGGCGGATGTGTTCTCGCTCACCTCGTCGACCTTCAAGGATGGCACCATGCTGCCCAAGAAGGCCGCCAATGCCTCCAACCCCGCAAATCCGAATCCGAACTGCGTCGGCGAGAACGTTTCGCCGCAATTGTCGTGGACGGGCACGCCGGACGGCACCAAGAGCTTCGTGCTGCTCATGGAAGACCCGGAAGGCCGCGGCGGCGCCGGCGTGCATCACATGGTCACCTATGGAATCGACGCCAAGGTGACCGGGTTTGCCGAAGGCGAGCTCAGCAAGCCCTCCGAAAAGTTCGTCGGCGGCAAGGCCACGCAGGGCACCGGTATCTACAACGGCCCCTGCACTCCGCCGAACGTCCAGCCGCACCACTATACTTTCGTGCTGATCGCGACCGACTACGACGTGAAAGAGATGGCGCCCGGCCTGACCCGGGAAGAGGTGCTGCCCAAGCTCGCCCCGGTGCAAGGGCAACCCTCGCATGTCAAGGGTTCGGCGGGAATCGTCGGACTGTTCGTGAAGCCGGCGAACTAACGGCTCGTTTTCCGCGCGAATTCCGCTCGGCGCATTGAAGTTCTGAGCTAAGGGGCTGGTGCTTGGCGCGCCAGTCCCTTTTTTTGGGCTCTCCTGTGCTGCGGCGCACAATCAAAGAAACGCCGTTCACGATGTCGCAAGACGCGCTCCAATGTGAACTTGCCATGACGCAAATTTTACCGTTTTATGACGAAAGCGACGTGTGCCGGGTTTCTTAAACGCCTCAACCATTGCCGGGCACGGCAGCTGTGGCCATGCCTCCCGCCGTTTCCTTCCTCGCCAGCCGACTCGGTGCCGCCCATGCGGCAGGCCGGCGCAATGTATTGCAGATCGCGCTCATCGCCGCCTTGCACGCGGCCGCGCTCGTCATCATGGCGCTCACCGAGACCGATCTCGTCGCGCAGCTCGCGTTCCTGCTGACCTGGGCCATGCTGAACTTCTTCTGGCTCAGCATCACGCGCCGGCCGGCCGTCTCGGCCGCGCTGTCGCTGATGATGATCGTCATCGTGGTCCTGGTGTCGCGGCTCAAGTTCGACATCATCTGGATGACCGCGAATTTCCTCGACGTGATGATCGTCGACAAGGACACGGTCAGCTTCCTGCTGTCGATCATGCCGGGGCTTTACCGGAACATCGTCATCTCGGTCGTAGTGGTGCTGCCGCTCCTGGCGCTGCTCTGGCGCTTCGACCCGTTCCGGGTTCGCTTTCGAACCGGCGTGCTCGGGCTTGGTGCCGGTCTGGTCGGGATCACGGCGCTCGCGTTCGCGGAGCCGCAGGAAGATTGGGAGACGTTCCTGGGCGGCGGCTACGTCTCCAAGTTCGTGCGCTCCGGCGTCGAGGCAGTCTCCGGGCTGATGTTGCACGGTTACATGGAATCGGATGCGGTCGTAACCGATCGGCTGAAAATGCTGCCGGAAGCGACCTGCGTGCCGAGCCAGAAGCCGCCGCACATCATCATGGTGCATGACGAATCGAGCTTCGACATTCGGGCCGTTCCCGGCATCAAGGTGCCGCCCGGCTACGGCTCCCATTTCCTGTCCTTCGACGGCAAGGCGCGCCATTTCGTGGTCGAGGGGGCCGGCGGCCCGAGCTGGTACACCGAGTACAATGTGCTCGCCGGGCTGTCGGCGCGCTCCTTCGGGAAATTCTCCTACTACGTGACCCGAATCGCCGCCGGGCGGGTCGAGCGCGGGTTGCCGACAGCCTTGCGTCGCTGCGGCTACCACACCTTCTCGATCTACCCGGCGCTCGGCGCCTTCATGAGCGCGAAGAGCTTCCAGGCCTCGACCGGCGTGCAGAACTTCTACGACCAGCAGGCTCTCGGCACCACCCGGATCGAGCCCGATCGGTTCTACTACGATGCCGCCCGCCGCATGATCGAGCATGAGCGCGACAAGGGGCCGATGTTCATCTTCGTCTACCTGGCGCAAAATCACTATCCCTGGAGCTACCGGTGGCGGCCGGATCTGCTGCCGGAATGGAAGGACCTGGGTAACGATCCTCTGGTCGACGAATATCTGCGCCGGCAGGCCCTGAGCGATCGCGATTATGTCGACCTGCTCGACCGCCTCAAACACGATTTTCCGGGCGAACCATTCCTGCTGGTCCGCTACGGCGACCACCAACCCGATTTCGCCTCCTTCATCCTGGAGCCGTCATTGGACGAAGCCGGCATCGCGCAGCGCCTGACCAGCTACGATCCGCGCTATTTCACCACCTATTACGCGATCGATGCCGTCAACTATGCGCCGGTCAATGTGGGGGAGGCGCGCGAGACCATCGAGGGACCCTATCTGCCGATGATCACGCAGGAGCTGGCGGGACTGCCGCTCGACGCCTCGTTCGCCGAGCAAAAACGCATCTTCCAGCGCTGCAAGGGTGAATTCTATGCTTGCGCCAATGGCGCGGAGGCGCGCCGCTTCAATCGGCTGTTGATCGATGCCGGCCTGATCAAAGGGCTGTAACCGCGTTTGCGCATGACTTCCGCGAAATCCGAGTCGGCGAAATTCATCAAACGCTACCGGGTCGACGCGCCGGCGTCGTTTCGCCTGCGTTCGATAGATTGCGCCGATACCGGCGATCTCGACAAGGACGATGCCCAATCGATGCTCGCCGGCGACGTGAAGCAGCTCGCCGATCTGCAGGCGCGTCTGTATGCGGAGGATCGGTGGTCGCTGCTGATCGTGCTGCAAGGCATGGACGCGGCCGGGAAGGACAGCGTCGTCGCCCATGTGATGTCGGGCGTCAACCCGCAGGGATGCGAAGTTCACTCCTTCAAGCATCCGAGCGCCGAGGAGCTCGATCACGACTTCCTGTGGCGCGCCGCGCCGCGGCTGCCGGCACGCGGTCGGATCGGGATTTTCAATCGCTCCTATTACGAGGACGTGCTGGTGGTGCGCGTCCGTCCGGGTCTGCTGCAGCAACAGAAGCTGCCGGAAAGCCTGATCGGCAAGTCGATTTGGGAAGAGCGCTTCCAGGACATCCGCGCCTTCGAGCGTCACCTCGCCCGCAGCGGCACCCGCGTGCTCAAGTTTTTTCTTCACCTCTCCAAGGAGGAGCAGCGCCGCCGCTTTCTCGATCGTCTCGACGACCCCGCCAAGCGCTGGAAGTTCTCCATGGACGACGTCACCGAGCGAAAGCGTTGGGATCAAAATATGGCGGCCTACGAGGAGATGATCCGCTCGACCAGCACGCCGGCCGCGCCCTGGCATGTGGTGCCCGCCGACCACAAATGGTTCACGCGGCTGGTGGTCGCCTCGGCGGTGATCGAGGCGTTGGAGAGTCTCCAACTGGCCTTTCCCAAGGTCGGCGCCGCCGACCTCAAGGAATTGCGCAAGGTGCGCAAAGCGCTGGAGGCGGAGAAGCCCTCCGGCGGCAAGCTGCGGCACCGACGCGATTGAGAACGAAATCCCCGCGTCTAGCGGTGGTTGCCGGCGAGTGTTAGCCTGAATGTTGCACGATCGGAGGGAACACGATGAAATCTCCCCGTAGGCAAATTCTGCGACTGGCGGCTGGCGCCGCAATGTTCCCGGTCGTATCGCGCTTGGCATCGCGCGCCGCCTGGGCGCAAGCCTATCCGACGCGGCCGGTGCGCATCATCGTGCCGGTCGCCCCCGGCGGCGCGCTCGACATTCTGGCGCGCCTGATGGGCCAATGGCTGTCGGAGCGGCTCGGCCAGTCATTCGTCATCGAGAACCGGCCGGGCGCGGGCACCAATATCGGCATCGAGGCGGCCGTGCGCGCGGCTCCCGACGGCTATACGCTCCTGCTGATCCCGGCTTCGGTCACGACCAACGCGACGCTGTACGAGGATCTCAGCTTCAACTTCATTCGCGACATCGAGCCGGTCGCGATGATCAGCAGCTTGCCGATGGTCATGGAGATCACGCCATCCGTTCCTGCCAAGACGGTGGGGGAATTCATCGCTTACGCCAAGGCCAACCCGGGCAAGGTCAGCATGGCGTCGGGCGGCAGCGGCAGCTCGTCGCATGTCGGGGGCGAACTGTTCAAGATGATGGCCGGCGTCGACATGATCCATGTGCCCTATCGGGGCGGCGCGCCGGCGCTCGCCGACCTCATCGGCGGTCAGGTGCAGGTGATGTTCAGCCCGCTGCCGGAATCGCTCGGCGCCATCCGGGCCGGCCAGGTGCGCGCGCTCGCCGTCGCGAGTACGACGCGCGCGGAGGCGCTGCCGGATGTGCCGACCGTGGCCGATTCGGTTCCCGGCTTCGAGGCCAGCACCTGGCAAGGCATCGGCGCGCCGAAAAATACACAGCCCGAAATCGTCGGGCGGCTCAACAAGGAAATCAATGCCGCGCTGGCCGACCCCAAGCTCAGGGCGCGTCTTGCCGACCTCGGCAGCGTCCCGACCCCGATGTCCTCCGCCGATTTCAAGAAGCTCATCGCCGCGGAAACCGAGAAATGGGCCAAGGTGATCCGCGCCGCCAATATCAAGCTGCAGGGCCCGTGACCGCGGTGCCGGCCGCGCCGTCGTGCAACGGCTACTTGCGCCCGCCTGCGCTCTTCCGCTAGAAGGAGCCCGGTCCGACCGGCGGGTTAACGGGGCATTTACCGCGATCCGCCAACCTGACGGACACGACAGCTGATACGACAAGCTGACACGACACGGGCAATAGCGATGTCGACGCGATGCATTTTCCGCGCGACCCACCGGGGGGCCGACCAGGCCCGGTCCGGCGCGGCCCTCCTTTGCGGCGGGCTCCTGCTCCTTATCAGCCCCTGAGGGCCGGCTGGGCATTTGTGCCTGGGCACTCAGGGGGTTGACCGGAACCACGGAACCCACGAGCGCCCGCCCACCGGAAATCGTGAGGCAAGGGCGCGACCCAAGAGAAGGACCTTTCCATGACCACGTCAGCACAATCCGAAGCGGATCGCGTCGTCATTTTCGACACCACCTTGCGCGACGGCGAGCAGTCGCCCGGCGCCACCATGACGCATGAGGAAAAGCTCGAGGTCGCCGAGCTGCTCGACGCCATGGGGGTCGACATCATCGAGGCCGGCTTCCCGATCGCGTCGGAGGGCGACTTTCTCGCCGTCCAGGAGATCGCCAAGCGCACCAAGAACGCGGTCGTGTGCGGGCTTGCGCGCGCCGGCCAGAAGGACGTCGACCGCGCCGGCGAGGCGATCAAGCAGGCTAAGCGCGGGCGCATCCACACCTTCATCTCGACCTCGCCGGTCCACATGAAGTGGAAGCTGCAGATGGAGCCGCAGACCGTCTACGAGATGGTGATCGCGTCGGTCAGCCGCGCCCGCAATTTCACCGACGACGTCGAGTGGAGCTGCGAGGATGGCACCCGCACCGAGCACGACTTTCTCTGCCGCTGCATCGAAGCCGCCATCAAGGCGGGCGCGACCACGATCAACATTCCCGACACCGTCGGCTACACGGTGCCGGAGGAATATTTCGCGCTGATCAAGATGGTGCGCGAGCGCGTGCCCAATGCGGCGCAGGCGCGCTTCTCGGCTCATTGCCACAACGATCTCGGCATGGCGGTGGCGAACTCGCTCGCCGGCGTCACCGCCGGCATCCGACAGATCGAATGCACCATCAACGGCATCGGCGAGCGCGCCGGCAACGCTGCGCTGGAAGAGGTGGTGATGGCGATGAAGGTCCGTGGCGACGTGTTTCCCTACTGGACCAAGATCGACACCACGATGCTCACGCGCGCCTCGAAGCTCGTCGCCGCCGTGACCTCGTTCCCGGTGCAGTACAACAAGGCGATCGTCGGCCGTAATGCGTTTGCGCATGAATCAGGCATCCACCAGGACGGCATGCTCAAGCATACGCAGACCTACGAGATCATGACCCCCGAGAGCGTCGGCGTGAAGCAAACCTCGCTGGTCATGGGCAAGCATTCGGGCCGGCACGCCTTCGCCCACAAGCTTGAGGAGCTCGGCTACCATCTCGCCGGCAACCAGCTGGAGGATGCCTTCGTGCGCTTCAAGGCGCTCGCCGACCGCAAGAAGCACGTCTACGACGAGGATATCGAGGCGCTGGTCGACGAGGAGATCGCGACCGCGCAGGACCGCATCAAGCTGGTTACGCTCACGGTGATCGCCGGCACCATGGGCCCGCAATCCGCGACCTTGACGCTCGATATCGAAGGCCGGCACCACACCGTGCAGGCGACCGGCAACGGGCCGGTCGACGCCACCTTCAACTGCATCAAGGCGCTGGTGCCGAACGAGGCCCTGCTCGAGCTCTACCAGGTGCACGCGGTGACCCATGGCACCGACGCGCAGGCGGAGGTCTCGGTGCGGCTCGCCGAGAGCGGCAAGTCGGTGACCGCCAAGGGCGCCGATCCCGACACGCTGGTCGCCTCCGCCAAGGCCTATCTGGGCGCGCTCAACAAGCTGATGGTCAAGCGCCAGCGGGGCAAGCCGGAGGCGATGGCGGTCGCCGAGCGCCGCGTGCATTTGACCGACGCGGTCTGATCCAAGCGCTCCGGCGCCGGCCGGAGCGCTTCAACACAAATCGTATTGTTTCCAACGCGATGCGTCGATTGGCGCATTGACAGAAGCGCCTTCGCGGCTCCATCGTGCGTGCACAACGGGCCCGGTGGCCGCCGCGACGAGGCTTTGTCGGCGATCATACGAGGCCGGAGCTTCTGGGAGGGAACCATGATCGCCAGAACCATGATCGCCAGCAGGCTGTCTGTGCTCGCGGCCGCCGCCATTCTGGTCACGGTGCCGGCGCTCGCCGAGGACACGATCACCATCGGCTTTACCGTCTCGCAGACCGGTGCGCTCAACAATGACTCGGTGGCGCAAATGCGCGGCTTCGAGCTGTGGCGGGACGAGGTCAACGCGGCGGGCGGCATCAAGGCCGGCGACAAGCACTACAAGATCAGCTTCGTGAGCTACGACGACGAATCGCAGAACGTGCGCGTTCAGCAGCTCTACACTCGCCTGATCGCCCAGGATAAGGCACAGTTCCTGTTCAGCCCCTATTCGTCCGGCCTGGTCGCGACCGCGGCGATTATTTCCGAGCAGTACGGCAAGGTGATGCTGACGACCGGCGGGGCCGAGGAGAAGACCTATCAGCTCGGCAACAAGAACCTGTTCCAGCTCTACTCGCCCGCGGGCCAATACCTGGTCGGCGCGCTGGAGGCGCTGAAGGAGAAGAACCCGAAGGCGCAGGTCGCCTTCATCTATGAGGACGATCCGTTCTCCAAGGCGGTGGCCCAGGCCACGCGCGATCTCGCCAAGCGGGAGGGCGTGAGCATCGTGCTCGACGAATCCTACAGCCCGAGCACGACCGATTTCGGCCCGGTCATCAACAAGATGATCTCGGCCAAGGCCGACGCTTTGTTGGGCGGCGGGCACTATCCGGACGGCTCAACGCTCGCGCGCCAGCTCCACGACCAGAAGGCCGGCCTCAAATGGGTGACCTTGCTGGTCGCTCCCGATACCCCGAAATTCGCCGAGCTGGGCGAAGCCGCGGCCGGCATCACGGTTCCCTCGCAATGGGCGCCGCAAGTGACGTTCAAGCCCGATTTCGGCCCCACTGCGCAAGAGTTCGGCCAGCGCTTTGCCGACAAGTACAAGATCGGGGCCGGTTATCACGCGGCCGGCGGCTATGCGGCGGGGCTGCTGCTGGCGCATGCGATCGAGCAGGCCGGCTCGATCGATCAGGCGAAGGTCGCCGCCGTCCTCAACAAGCTCGACGCCACCACCATGTTCGGCCGCACCAAGTTCGCGACCGAGCCGAAGGAGCACGGTCTGCAACTCGCCCACGCGATGGTGCTCGGCCAATGGCAGAAGAAGGGCGGCCAGCTGGTCAAGGAAGTGATCTGGCCCAAGGACGCCAAGACCGCCGACATCATCTACTGAGCCGACGCAGCTGAGCGTGAGCGCTGGGGGGAAGCGCCGGTGAAAAGATCAACGTGCCGCTCGTGCCCGCGAAACCGCATAGGCGCTAAGTTAAGCTTTGACGGAAGCGCATCTTGCATAGCGAACAACACAACTGAGGCCGGAAGCCCCTCACCCCAACCCTCACCCCTTCCGGGCGAGGGAGCTCGCTTGCGCCGGAGGCGAGGCTGTCGTTCTCCAACGCATCAACGGATGCAGATTGTTGCTGGCTTAGGCACGGCGTTTCACTCCCTCGCCATCGCAAGTCGAGCTTGCTCGACTTGCGCACTATTTAGTGGCGAAGTCGGATATATCCGACTTCGCGCGGGGAGAGGGTGGGGTGAGGGGGTTCCGGCGGTTACCATCCGGCAAAGCAGTCCTGCGGACACCGGAGGAAGTCACTTCACAGGCACAACCGCGCGGATCAACCCATGATCGGCGTCATCGCCTCGGTCATCGACGGCGTGCTGGTCGGCTCGGTCTACGGCCTTGCCGCCATGGGGCTGACCTTGATCTGGGGCGTCATGCGCGTCATCAATCTCACCCACGGCGCGATGATCGTGCTCGGCATGTTCATCGTCTACTTTCTGGCAAAAGCAGGGGGCCTGTCGCCCTATGGGGGCATCCCGATCGTTGTGGTCGTAGCCTTCGTGGCGGGGGTCGTGATCTATTGGATCGCGGTCGATCGCGTGATCGGCCGCCCGATCCTCATGAGCCTGCTCGCGACCTTTGCCTGCAACATGATCCTGATCGGCACCGGGACGGCGCTATGGACCACCAGTCCCTACAATATCCCTGTCGCGCTGCCCGGATTGAGCTGGCAAGGCTACACGTTCACCGGAACCCACATGATGGCGGCCGCCTGCGCGGGGCTGATCGCCGGCCTGCTCTATTTGTTCCTCAATCATACGCGCTACGGCAAGGCGATCCGCGCGGTCGCCAGCAACCGGGAGGCGGCCGAGCTGTCCGGCATTCCGACCAAGCAGGTGCTGGCCATCACGTTCGGAGTCGGGGTCGCGCTCGCCTGCGCGGCCGGCGCGCTGATCGCCACGCTGTTTCCGTTCACCGTCCTGTCGGGCGCGAACTACCAGCTTAAGAGCTTCGTCGTGACCGTGCTGGGCGGCCTCGGCAATCCGGCGGGTGCGTTGCTGGGCGGCATCGCGCTCGGTCTGGTCGAAGGACTGGCGACGCCGTTCATGCCGGTGAGCTGGACGCCGATCATCGAATTCGCGCTTTTCGTCATCGTCCTCATGGCGTTTCCGCGCGGCATTTTCGCGCTGTCGCGCGCTTGACCCTGCCGAGGTTGTGGGCTCGAGAATGAACGTGTCCGCGGACATCGAAGCTGAGGGCGGCCACAAACCCGGCTTCACTGTGCCGCGGCGCGTTTTTCCCGGCTTGATCGTCGTGTTCGGCTTGCTGTTCGGGCTCGTGCCCTATTGGGCCGACGATGTCGGGCTGCGCGAGAGCTTCCTGTTGGCGGCGGTCTACATCACGCTCGCGACCAATCTCAACCTGATGATCGGCTATACCGGCTATATCAATTTCGGCAACATCGTCTTCTTCGGTCTTGGCGGCTATGTCTGCGTCGACCTGGTGACGCGCTGGCATTGGCCGCTGGTCCTGGCGGCGCTCGCCGGCGGTGCCGCGGTCAGCCTGCTCGCGCTCGTGTTCGGCGCCGGCATCCTGCGCTTGCGCGGCGCCTTCTTTGCGCTCGCGACCATCGGCGTCAACGAGGCGGTGCGGCAATTCGTTGCCAATTTCGAGCCATGGGGCGGCGCCACCGGCATCTATCTCACCTTCGACGCCTATGAGCCGCTCGGCGGTCCGATGACGGCGCTCTGGCTCGTCTATCTCCTGCTGGTCGCCGTCATGGTGCTCTCGCTGCTGATGAGCTACGCCATCAAGACGTCGAAATTCGGTCTCGGCCTGCTGGCGATCGGTCAGAACGAAGACGCCGCCAGCGTGCTCGGCGTGCGCACCCCGCGCCTCAAGGCGCTGGCCTACAGCGCCTCGGCATTCTTTCCGGCAGTCGCCGGCGGCCTCTATTTCTTCAAGAGCGGCATCATCGAGCCGACCGGCGCCTTCGACCTCACGCTGTCGATCGAGGCGATCGTGATGATCATGCTGGGCGGGTACGGCACCGTCACCGGGCCGCTGGTGGGGGCGTTCGTCTATGAAGAGCTGCGCGGCTATCTCTTGACCTCACCGACGGTGTCGCAGCTTCAACTGGTGATCGCCGGGCTCCTGCTGCTCGCCATGGTGCTGTTCGCGCCGGGCGGCCTGGTGGGCTTCATCCATCAGCGCTGGCCGCGCACGCGGGCGATCCTGCAATGAGCGTGCTGCTCGAGGTCCGCGCCCTGAGCAAACGCTTCGGCGGCGTGCAGGCGGTCGCGGATTTGAGCTTCGCGGTCGCCGAGGGCGAGATTCTCGCTCTCATCGGCCCCAACGGGGCCGGCAAGTCGACCGTGTTCAATCTGATCAACGGCGTCTTCCCGCCCGATTCCGGACGCGTGATCTTTGCCGGCGCCGATATCACCGGCAAGCCGACCTATGAGGTCGCCCATCACGGGCTCGCGCGCGCCCACCAGATCGTCCAGCCGCTCGCCGGCTTGAGCGTTCTCGACAATTGCCTGGTGGGCGCGTGCTACGGCCGCGACGGTCTGTCGATGGCCGCGGGCCGGGAGGTGGTGCGCGAGGTGGTCGAGTTGGTCGGCCTCAAGGAGCGGATCGACATGCCGGCGGGCGCGCTCACCACCGCCGGCAAGAAGCGGCTCGAACTCGCGCGTGCGCTGTGCGGCCGCCCGCGCCTGCTGCTGCTCGACGAGGTGCTGGCCGGGCTCAATCCGACCGAGATCGAGCGCATGATCGAGGTCATCCGCGCCATTCGCGCCCGCGGCGTCTCGATCCTGATCATCGAGCACGTCATGCGGGCGATCATGAGCCTGTCGGATCGCGTGGTGGCGCTTAATCTCGGGCGCCACCTGGCCGAAGGTTCGCCGCAGCAGGTCGCCAATCATCCTGCTGTCATCGAGGCCTATCTAGGCGATCCAAAGCTCATGTCCGATCTGAAGATTACGACCACGAGCGCGTCGGAGCCGTCATGACCGAGACGCTCCTGCGGGTCGAAGCGCTCGAGGCCGGCTACGGCGACGTTCAGGTGCTTTGGGGCATATCGCTCGACGCCGCCCACGGCACGGTGACCACGTTGGTCGGCGCCAACGGCGCCGGCAAGACCACCACGCTGCGCGGCATCATGGGCGCCATCGCGCCCTTGCGCGGGCGCATTCAGTTCGCCGGCGAGGATGTGACGGCGCTGTCGCCGCACGCCAAGACCGCACGCGGTCTGGTGCTGGTGCCGGAAGGGCGCCAATTGTTCGCCGAGATGAGCGTGGAGGAAAACCTGGAAATGGGCGCGTTCTCTGCCCGCGCGCGCAAGCGCTTCGCCGATCGCCTCGATCAGGTCTACGCCCTGTTCCCCCGCCTCAAGGAGCGCCGCCGCCAGAAAGCCGGCACCTTTTCCGGCGGCGAGCAGCAGATGCTGGCGATCGGCCGCGGCCTGATGTCGGATCCGCAGCTGCTCATCATCGACGAGCTCTCGCTCGGGCTTGCTCCGGTCATGGTGCAACTGGTGGCGAGCAAGCTCGAAGCCTTGAAGCAGACCGGATTGACGATCCTCCTGGTGGAGCAGAACGTCCACCTCGCTTTGGCGCTCGCGAGCTACGCCTATGTGATCGCGGAGGGCCGTTCCTTCGCCGAAGGGCCGAGCGCGCGGATCGCGGCGATGCCGGAAATTCGGCAGGCGTATCTGGGTCTTTGAGCTGGGCTCGCCGCACAACAGGATGGGCAGTGCATCAGGATTACAGCGCCGTAATCTTGGGCAGCCACGCAGTATTCAGTCTAACCAAACTTTAACTTGCTCCGAATTGCGCGCGCATTTCTACTTGCGCCACTGTGCATCACTTTCGGAGGGAACCCATGTGGAAAGCAGCTCTCGCCGGCACAGCCGTGCTGGCGATCGTCGGCTCTTCGCTCGTCTATGCGCAGCAGCGCGAGCGGCCGGGCGGCTTTGATAGCTTTCGACCGAACCTCGAGGACATGCGCGCGTTCGCGGAGGCGCGACTGGCCGCGCTGCATGCCGGCCTCGGGCTGACCGCCGACCAGGAAAAGAATTGGCCGGCCTTCGAGCAGGCATCGCGCGAGATGGCGAAGCTGCGCCTCGATCGCGTCAGCGCCGCCGTCCAGGAGCGCCGCGACAGAGCGCCGCAGTCCGCCGATCCGTCCGCGCGCATGCATCGGCGCGCTGCCGCCAAGACGGAAAGCGGCGCCGCCCTGCAGAAGGTCGCCGATGCCTTGGACCCCCTCTACAAGAGCCTGGACGACGGCCAAAAGCGCCGATTTGCCATGCTCCAACAGTTCGTGGCCCCGCGCGGTGACGGCCTGGGCGGCCGCGAATTCCGCTGGCGCGACGGTGGCGGCCCGCGCCGCTTCGAGTTCGGGCCACGCCGCACGGACTATGCGCCGCAGGTGGGCGAGGGCGGCGAGGAGCGACTTTAGTACCTATATCGAGAGCATAGCGCGGCGGTCGTACCCCCCAGCCCCCCGACACGATCGCCGACGCATGGGAGCCGCCGGGTTCACGCCCGGCGGCTTTCCCGCCTTTTGGGGCGGATTTTCCGCGCCTTTCGTGCTCTCGCGCTTGGAAAGCGGGCGCGGATGCCCTATGTGTGGCCCCCGCGGCGCGATCCTCCTATTCGCTAACCGCAGGACTACAATGCAGGGCCCGGCTACCGAAAGGGTTGCCGTGGCGGGATGGTGGATGTTCCTAACCCCCTGAAAAACCTCGGTTAGGGCGCATAGCTCAGTTGGTAGAGCAGCTGACTCTTAATCAGCGGGTCCAAGGTTCGAGTCCTTGTGCGCCCACCAAAACTGCAATAATATCAGTCGCCTATGGGACTGCGGCGTGACGCTGTGGTTCGCGCCGGGCAGACGAGATCGAATTCCCCGCAGGCGTCGACAAAGAGCGCCGTTCGCCAACGCATTGGCCGGGGGCAGGGAGGTTATGGATGCCTAAGAATGCAAGCGTGAGCCGTTCCGCCAAGCGGAACGGCTCGCACAAGGTGCGCCGGGCGTCGCCCATCAAGGCGAAGGCCGGACGGCGCAGTCGCAAGACCGCAAGACGCGTGACGGTTTTCAAGTCGACCAGTTGGTACCAGACCGCCGCGCAATCGATCGGGATCAGCCCGCGCGCCTCGCCCTAAGCCTAAGGCCCATGATGCGCATGAAGCTTCGTCCGGCGGCCGCGCTTCTGGCGGCGCTGGGCTGCCTGAGCTTTTCGCCGGGCTCTCCCGTGATGGCGCAGCAAAAGCTTGCGGCAGCGCCCGCCGGCCAGAAAGATTGCGCCGCCACGTCGAAGGCGCTGTACGCGCAGGCGGAAGCCCTGTCGAAGCGCGGCAAGCAGATCATTCCGCGTGAATTCGCGCGCGTTGCGGCCAACCTCGACGAATATTGCGATGAGGGTGACTTCGCGAAGGCGCGGATCAGCATCGATTGGATGAACACCTGCCTCAAGAATTTCACCAAGAACTACAATTTGGGATTTTGCTCCCGCCAGAAGAGCTATTTTTGCGCGCTCGACCCGCAATCGGACGCCTGCCTGCAGAGTCCGTTGATCAATCGACCTTGATCCCGGCGGGCATCGCTCCCAGCCGAAAAATTTCCATTCCAGTTTGCAACTGCGGCGCACATCGCCCCGTAGCTTGATTCGGAGGGCGTCCGGACCTCCGCGCGCCGCCGCATCGCTGCGGGCGCGTCACATCTGAGCCTTTCACCCACGATGCTGGAGGATGAACATGCACGCACGTACTCTAGAGTTGGCCGCCGCCGCGGCGGCTTTTGCTTGCGCCCTGTCAAGCACGGGCGCCAGCGCCAATACGCTCTACGAGCGGCTGGGCGGCTATGGCGCGATCCAGGCGGTGGTCGACCAGATGATCACGAATGTGGCGGCCGACCACCGGATCAACAAGTACTTTGCCCACGCCGACATCCCGCGCCTGCGGCGCATGCTTGCCGACCAGATCTGCTCCGCCTCCGGTGGGTGGTGCGTCTATGGGGGCAAGGACATGAAGACCGCGCACGCCGGAATGCACATTCGCGGCCGGGATTTCAACGCGCTGGTGCAGGACCTCGGCATGGCCTTGAACAAGTTCAAGGTGCCAGCCCCGGAGCAGCACGAGCTGGTCGCGCTGCTGGCGCCGCTTAAAGGCGATATTGTCGGACGGTGACGTCAAGTTCCGCCTCCCTCTCCCGCAAGCGGCGGGGGAGGGAGCGTTGTCAGGTGCTGCCGGGCAGACCCGGGAGTGGTACGCCCAATATTTGCAGGACCAGGAAGGCGTTGAGCAGCAACACCAATGCGGTCCCGACCAGACCCGCGAGACGGGTGAGGCGGTCATTGGCGAATACGCCCATGATGTCGCCTCGTCCGGTAAAGATCAGCAGCGCGATCATGGGCAGCGGCAGCGCGATGCTGAGCACGACCTGGCTCAAGACCAGGGCATCGGTCGCGTTGACGCCGAGCGCGACGACAACGAAGGACGGCACGATCGTGACCAGCCGGCGAAACCAGAGCGGGATTTTGAATCCGACGAAGCCCTGCATGATCATCTGCCCCGCCATGGTTCCGACCGTCGAGCTCGAAACGCCGGACGCGATGAGGGCCAAGAGGAAGACGCCGGCCGCGCCGGCTCCCAGGAGCGGCGTCAGCGTGTGATACGCGGTCTCGATCTGGTCGACCTCGCTATGGCCCGCGTGAAACGCGCTCGCCGCCATGATCACCATCGCCATATTGATCAGTCCGGCGAAGGCGAGCGCGATCATGACCTCTTGATTGGAGAAGCGAAGCACCAAGCGCCGATCCGCGTCATCGCGAACCGGGATGCGCGCTTGCGTCAGGCCGGAATGCAGGTAGACCGCGTGCGGCATCACCGTGGCGCCGATGATGCCCACGGCGAGCAGCAGCGCCCCGGCATCGGCGATCTGCGGCACGACCGAATGGGTCGCTGCCGCGATCCAGTCGATCGGGGCGATGAACATTTCGACGAGGTAGCAAAGCCCGATGAGGCCGACCATGCCGCCGATGATCAGCTCGAGCGGGCGGAATCCGCGGCCTTCGAACATCAATAGGCCGTAGGTCACGATCGCGGTGATTGCCATTCCGATGAGCAGCGGAATGTGCAGCAGCAGCGCGAGCCCGATGGCGCCGCCGAGGAACTCGGCCAGGTCGGTCGCCATGGCGGCGATCTCGCTGACCACCCACATGGCGAGGACGACCGGGCGCGGGAATTGGGCGCGGCAAAGCTCGGCGAGGTTTTGTCCGGTGACGATGCCGAGCTTGGCGGACAGCCCCTGGAACAGCATAGCGATCAGATTGGCGGCCAGGACGACCCAGAGCAGCTCGTAGCCGTATTTGGCGCCGGCCTGAATGTTGGTCGCAAAATTTCCCGGGTCGATATATGCGATCGAGGCGACGACCGCCGGGCCCGCGAAGGCGACGCGCGCGGCGAGGCCCCGGCGCCCCCCGGCCAGCACCGCCTGGGTTGCCAGGACGGTCCGCTCGGTCAGCAATCCCGGCTTGGCCTCCTGCGCGGGTGAGATGGTGGTCGGCAGCATCCGTCACCTGACTCCTGGAGCATATGCCTCAACTTGTAGCCTTGGCTACATTCAAAGGTAGGCAAAAACACTCGAATGTCAACGCACATAATGTAGCCTCAGCTACACTTTGATTTTTGCGTTGCAATGGCGGCGCGGCGAGCGCACATTCCCGAAATGTCGCAGAGCCCAAAGGCGAAACGGGCCGGCGCCGCCATGGAGCTGCCGGCCGAATTGACGCAGGCGCGCCGCTTCGGCAAGGCGCGCTCCGCCCAATCGACCGCGCTGCTCGAGGACTATGTCGAGCTCATCGCCGATCTCCTGGCGGGCACCGGCGAGGCGCGGCCGACCGACATCGCGCGGCGGCTGGGGGTCTCGCACGCGACCGCCATCAAGACCATCTCCCGCCTGAAGCGGGAGGGGTTGGCGACCGCGCGCCCCTATCGCGGGGTGTTCCTGACCGCGGCCGGCGAGGGCCTGGCGGCGCGGGTGCGGGCGCGACACCGGCTCGTGGTCGACGTTCTGGTGGCGCTGGGCGTTCCGGCGGAGGCAGCGGAGTCCGATGCGGAGGGCATCGAGCATCACGTTTCGGAGACGACGCTGCGGGCGTTCGGCCGATTTCTGAATTCTTGAGACTTAAGGGGCTCACATCATGCTTTCGAACACGATCCGCCAGCAAGCCGCCGAAATCCTCATGGCCGCGGCGCGCGAGCGCCAGCAGGCGGTGCAGCTCTCCAAGACCTGGCCCGATATCACGATCGAGGATGCCTATGCGATCTCGACCGAGGTGGCCAAGCGCCGGATCGCCGCCGGCGCCCGGCTGATCGGTCACAAGGTCGGTCTGACCTCCAAGGCGATGCAGCGCTCTTCGCAGATCGACGAGCCCGACTACGGCCACCTGCTCGACGACATGATGATCGCCGACGGCGCCCGCATCCCGCACGAGAATTATTGCCGGCCGCGGGTCGAGATCGAGCTCGCCTTCGTGCTCGGCAAGCCACTCAAGGGTCCCGGCGTCGGGCTGCCGGACGTGCTGCGCGCGACCGAATACGTGGTCCCGGCGATCGAGATCGTGGATGCCCGCGTGCAGGACCCGCGCAAGATTTTCGACACGGTCGCCGACAACGGTGCCGCCGCCGGGATCGTCATCGGCGGCCGGCCGGTCGGCCCCATGGATGTCGACCTGCGCTGGGTCGGCGGCATCATGTATTGCAATTCCGAGATCGAGGAGACCGGCGTCGCGGCCGGCGTGCTCGGCCATCCGGCGCTCGGCGTCGCCTGGCTCGCCAACAAGCTCGGCCAGCACGGGGTGACGCTGGAGCCCGGCCATCTGGTGCTGGCGGGCTCGTTCACCCGCGTGGTGTTCGCCAAGAAGGGCGACACGCTGCACGCCGATTTCGGCGCGCTCGGCGGGGTCGCGGTGCAATTCGTCTGACCGCGTCGGCGCGCATCGCGCGATGCCCGCTCGCTTCTTTGTGTGGCGCATGTCCTTGTCGGAAAACCCGCGTCCACCCCCGCTTTCGCGAGGGCATGCTTTTCCGGGACATGCGCTCACGCGGCGCGACCTGCCGAAGCCGGACGGTCCGCCCCGCCGAAAAGGCTCGCGATCAACACCGCCAGAATGCCGATGAGGAAGATGCCGTCGAACGTGCCGGCCCCGCCGATCGAGGCGACCGGGGCGCCGAGGCCCTGCACCTTGTCGAGATTGAGCAGATCGGCGCCGATCAGGGTTCCGAGGCTGCCGCCGATATAGGCGAGCGGCGCTGCGTGCGCCCGCGACAGCAGCAGGGCGACGATCGCCGTGGTGAGCGAGGGTACGAATACCGGCTCGGCGATCCCGAGGCCCGGAACCGGATTGGCGAACGCGTAGCACACCGCGGTCACGCAGGCGGTGGCGATGAGGCCCTCGCCCCAAATCTGATATTTGGCGAGCAAATAGAGGGACATTACGGTCGGGATGACGGCGCCGCCGACATTCACCGCGATGATGGTGCCGGGCCATTGCACCACCACCGGGACGGCGTAGCGCATGCCGAAATAGATCACCTCCCGTCCGGACACGACTTGCTGCGCCGGCAATTCCGCGATCGGGATATTGAAATAGCTGCCGATGAGCGAGCCGAGCAGCAGCATGACGGCGGCGGCGGGGCTCAGGCCGATGCGCATATAGGCGTAGCGTAGCGCGCCCAGCTGAATGAGCAGCACCAAGGCAACGAAGGCTGCGACCAGCAGGGAAAAGAAGGCCGGACTGAGCGGGAGGTAGTGGAGCTGGCTCAAGCGCACGGATCACCTCATGGGCATGGCTGCCCCTATATAATGGCGACGCAGCCGGTTGGTTGCGAGGCTTGGGATTCGATGAGGTGCGCCATGCCACGTTTGCAGCGGGTGCTCGAGACCGTGCTCTATGTGGACGACTTTGCCCGCGCCTGTCCGTTCTACGAGCAGGTTCTAGGGCTCCCCCGCCTCTACACCGACCAGCGGCTCAATGCCTATGACGTCGGCGGCAACGGCGTCCTGCTGCTGTTCCGGCGCGGGCAATCGCTGCAAGCCGTCAAGATGCCGGGCGGCACCATCCCGCCGCACGACGGCCATGGCCCCGCGCACATCGCCTTCTCGATCGCCGCCGACGAGCTCGGCGCCTGGGAGACGCGGCTGCGCGACGCCGGCGTCGAGATCGAGGCGCAGACCAAATGGCCACGCGGCGGCATCAGCATCTATTTCCGCGACCCGGACGGGCATCTCCTGGAGCTCGCCACGCCCGGACTTTGGATCGGCTATTAGGGCGGTTGAGCGGCTCGGTCTGAATTGCGCAGCACAAAGCAGGCACCGCCGGCGTGAACGATCTTGCTACACAGGTCGTTGGCTTCCGTGCGCGTCGCTGCCCCGATGCGCACCTGGTAGAACGGACGCGTGCCGCGGTTGCGCAACATGCCGCTGAAAATGCTTGGGTCGTGCCCGGCGAGAATTTCGCTGAAACGCTTGGCGATATCGGCATAGGCAACCAGCACGTGGTCGCGTGAGAATCCGGCGCTGAGCTCAACGCCCCACGGGCTTGCAGCCACCAGATCGATGCGCTGCTGCAACTGGTCGACGAACGGGTTGGGTGCCTGCTTGAGGAGCGCCATCAGGTCGCGGCAGCTCGAACCGGAGCCTTGATGGCGCGCTTCGGCGCTGTGTTCCTTGTGCTCTTGCTTGCCGGCTTGAGCAGCCGGCCTCATCCAATCATCGACCGGCGCACCGGTGACCGCCTGCACATAGTTGCGGGTCTCCGCCGGGAGGCTGCGTGTGCCGGCGATGAAGTCGCGCACCCGCCGCGGCCCGGCATTGTACGCGGCGGCCGCCAATCCGAGATTGCCGAACTGATCGCGCAGGTCGGCCAGGAACTCCGCAGACTTCGGGAGCGCCTCGACCGGATTGAACGGATCGAGCAGCCGCCGCTCGGCGGCGGTGCCCGGCATGAACTGGGCGATGCCTTGGGCACGCTCCCCGCTGCGCGTCTTCGGTCCCACGACCTCGGGCTGGAAGCGGCTTTCCTGCCAGATCACGCGCGCAAAAAAGTCGACCGGCAGCGCGTTCGCCCGCGCCGCTGCCTCGACCATCAGGCAAATCGATTCACCCGGTCCGGCTGCCGCGGCCGGCGTTGGCTCGCCCGCGGCCGGACCTTGCGCTGCCGCCCGCGGCAGGAGGCCGAACGCGAACGTGATCGCGAGAACGAGACCTGTCTGGCGCATGGCGGGATGTCCGATGCCGTTATCACAACGCGGCAGCCCTGCTTGCGATCTTTCCGGGGAGCGAGGCGCGTGACAAGCTCTCCGGCTCAATCCTTGATCGGACGTTGGTTTAGCCTCACAAACGTGGCAAGCTGATGCCAACCGCCAAGGCGCGAGATCGGACCAGCCGGGTCATGAAAGGTCCGCCGCACCTCGGCTGACGAGAGGCCCCGAAGGGGAGGAGGATGCCGTGAAGGAACTCATCAAGCAGTATCTCGACAACGGGATTTCCAGGCGCAAGCTTATATCCGGCCTCACCACGATCGGGATGAGCGCGGTCGCCGCCAAGGCGTGGGCGCAGAATCTGGCCCCGGCGGCGGGACCCGCTGCGGGCGCCGTCGCACAAGGCGCGGCGCGCGAGATGGCCGGCACCGGCGGGGCTTTGTTTGTCGCGCAGCTCAAGGCGGCCGGCGTCAAATACATCTTCTTCAATCCATCGACCGGCGACTCGCCGATCTTCGATGCGCTGGTCGACGAGCCCGGCATCCAGCTCATCAAGGGGGTGCAGGAGGGCGCCGTGGTCGCGATGGCGGACGGCTATGCGCGCGCGACCGGCAAGCCCGCCGTGGTCGTGGTCGCCAATATCGGCCTGCCCAACGCCATGACCCAGATGGTCAATAGCTGGAAGGACAACATTCCGCTGATCGTGGCGGTGGCCTCGGTCGGCCAGGAGGACCTCGGCCACGAATTGACGCAGGAGACCGAGCACGTCGAGCTGATGACGCAGCCGATCACCAAGTGGTTCTGGAACGCGCAGTCGACCGCCACGATCCCGGAGACGGTGCGGCGGGCCATCAAGTTCAGCACGACTCCGCCGTGCGGACCGGTGTTTCTGTCGCTGCCGACCAACACGCTGCAAGGCCAGGCTAAGGCCAGCATCATCGATCAGGCCAAGTTCGACGTCCCGATGCACATCCGTCCCGACCAGGCCGACATCGAGGCGGCCGCCAAGATGCTGCTCGCGGCGAATAACCCGCTGGTCAGCGTCGGCGACGAGCTCAACTGGTGCGGGGCGCAGAAGGAGCTCGTCGAGCTCGCCGAGCTGCTCGGCCTGCCGGTCACCGGCGGCAGCACGCTCGGATACTGGTCGAAGCCGTTCCCGACCCGGCACCCGCTCTTCGCCGGCCAATTGCTGCGCACAATGCCCATGCTCGGAAAGGCCGACCTGTTGCTCAATCTCGGCAATCGCTTCGGCGAGCGCGCCGCGTCCGGCACCAAGCTGATCTCGATCCGGCTCGATCCGACGAGCCTTGCGCGTGAGAACCCGGTCGACCTCGGCATGGTCGCCGATCTCAAGCTCGCCATGCAGGATCTGGTGGCGGCGGTCCGCAGCCAAGCGACCGCGCAGCGCCTCAAGGAGATCGCCGAGGAGCGCACCGCGCGGATACGAAAGATCACCGCCGAGATGTGGCAGGTGCGCCAGAAGACCGCCCGCGAGGGCGCCGACATGTCGCCGGTGACGCTCGGCCGTCTTGGATTGGAGCTGGAAGAGGCGCTCGACCGCGATACCTGCTACGTGTGCGACGTCGACTCGGGCAAGACCATGGACGCGGTGCTGTCCTTCGGCGGCGCCGACAAGCAATATTTCGGCACCGGCCCCAACGTGCTCGGCTGGGGCATGGCGGCCGCCGTCGGCGTGAAGCTCGCGCGACCCGATCAGCCGGTAGTGTCGGTGGTCGGCGACGGCAGCTTCCTGTTCAGCGGCCCGCAGCCGTTGTGGTCGATGGCGCGCTACCAGGCGCCGGTCACCGTCATCGTGCTCAACAACAAGAGCTACAACAATGAGCGCAACCGGATCTGGAACAGCGCCGGCCGCCAGTTCAAGACCGGCCGCGACATGACCTGCTACAACGGCAGCCCGGATGTGGACTTCGCCAAGACCGCCGCGGCCTTCGGGGTCGAAGGCGAGACCGTCACCGCGCCGGCGCAGGTTCGCCCGGCGCTCGATCGCGCCAAGCGCGCCAATATCGATGGGCGTCCCTATCTTCTGGATATCCATACGCGCCGCGACGGCATCGGGGCCGCCTCGACCTGGTATCCGGCCTACTCGATTGCCGAACAGCGCAGCCGGAAGGTTTGAGCCATGCCGCGTTCCTCCTCCCTCTTGGGCGGCCTTGCCCTGCTGCTCCTCGCCACGGCGCCGCTGCCAGCGCAGACCGCGCCCACGCTGCCGCCCGGTGAGGGCCGTGACGTGGTGGCCAATGCCTGCACCGGGTGCCACGGGCTCAATACCATCGTGCAGATCCGCGACGGCGCCGCCGGCTGGCGTCAGTTCGTGAACTACATGATCATGAAAGGCGCGCAGGTGTCGGAGCACGACACCGATACCATCGTGCAATATCTGACCACGAATTTCGGCCCGAACTCGCCGCCCGCCGCCGGGGCGCCGCCGCCGGTTGTCGTGTCGCTGCCTGCGGGCGCCGGGAAGGAATTGGTCGAAGGGCGCTGCGTGACCTGCCACGACTTGCTGCGCGTCGTCGCGTCGCGCCGGCAGAAGGCCGATTGGGACGCGATCGTCGCCAACATGGTCAACCGCGGCGCCACCGTGGCGCCGGAAGAGCAGCAGCGGATCGTTGCCTATCTGGCCGCGCAGTTCGGGCAGTGAGGGCGGCGCTCCGCGATCACAGGTCCTGGGTTCGGTGCGCCATGGCTTCGTCCCAGACCTTGTCGCGGTCCGTGTCGAAAATCAGCTTGGGATCTTCCGCGGTCGTGAACCAGCCGCGCAACGCCAGCTCGCCTTCGAGCTGACCCGCCGCCCAACCCGCATAGCCGAACGCCACCAGGGCCTTTTCGGGTCCGTGTCCGTTGGCGATGTCGCGCAAAATCTCGCGGCTCGACGTCATGGCGACATGGCCGTCGATCTGGATCGTTCCGTCCCGCTGATACTCGGGGCTGTGGATCACAAATCCGATCTCGGGCTGCACCGGGCCGCCGGAGAAAATGCGCACGCTGCCGGTGATCCCGTCGTCCTTCTCCCCGATGGCCGCGAGCACGCTCGCCAGCGGACGCTCGCCGATCGGCCGATTGATCACGATGCCGAACGCGCCGCCGGCGTTATGGCGCACCATCAGGATGACCGTGTGATCAAAGCGCGGATCGCGCAGCACCGGCGACGCGATCAGCATTTGGCCCGCAAGCGTAGACGGGGCCGGTGCCGCGGCGGGGTTCTGCAAGGCCGCATGCAGGAGGCTCGCCGGCAACACCATCGCCGCGAGGACCAGAAGCGGACGCTCGAACCAGGTCAGTCGCATGACCTAACCGTTCATCGATCGCCTCTTGGAGGCGAACGGCGACCAGCATAGCAGAAAACCCGCGCTGCGCCATCTCGGCTGCGATCGCGCGCCTCTCCGTCCCTGCGGCAGCCACCGCCAACGCGCGGCAACCGACCAAGCTTGGTTGGTCTCACCAGCGGTGCCGCCAGCCCCAGCCGCCCCGCCAGCCATATCCGTAATACGGTCGATAGAAGTACGGACTGTAGTAAGCCGGCGGTCCGTAATAGGCCGGCGGGCCGACCACGTAGCCGGGTGGCGGCGGATAGACGCCGGGAGGTGGCGGATAGTCATCATCCATGACTATCGGTCGCCGCGGCACTGGCCGCGGACCTCCGAGACCGAGATTGGTCGCGATCGAATAGCCGTCCTGCCCGTTCCACATGACCTGGCACCAGCCATTGGTGCAGGTACCGACCTCGACCATCGTGCCCTTGGGAATGAGCGTTATGATCTCGGCGTCGGTGCCGGGAGCCTTCCGCAGATTGACGTCGGCCGCGACGGTCGCGGGCTTGGCCGCGGCAGTGTCGATGGCGAGCGCCGTCAGGATCGCGACGCCGGTAGCAAGCCGCGCAACGTTCATGGCTGTTACCTCCCCTCCATGAGACCGCGCCCCACGCCGCCCATAAACCCAACCGCGCCCGGCAATTCAACGGAATTATTCTCCCATCGGCGCGGGCGCGGCCGCGTGCAGCGCGTCCTTCATGGCGGCACCGGCGACCTGGAGCGCGGCGCGGGCGGCCGGAATGGCGCCCGCCATGGCGTAGAAGTGATGGATCAGGCCCGCGTGACAGGTGTAGCGCGCCGCGACACCCGCCTCCCGCAGGCGCTGCGCATAGGCCGCTCCTTCATCGCGCAGCGGATCGAATTCCGCGGTGTGAATATGCGCCGGCGGCAGCCGCGAAAATTGCGTCGCCCGCAACGGCGACAGCCGCGGATCTTTGGGATCGATGCCCGGCGGGCAATATTGCCTCAGCATCCAGTCGATGGTTGCCTGGTTGAGGAAATAGCCTTCCGCGAAGGCCGCCCGTGAGGCGGTCTCGGCCGCCATGTCCATCACCGGGCAGAACAGCACTTGCAGCGCGAGCCGCGGCCCGCCGCGCGCGGCCGCCATCTGGCAGACCACCGCCGCGAGCCCGCCGCCGGCCGAGTCGCCGCCGACCGCGATGCGCTGCGCATCCAGACCAAGTGCGTGAGCGTGGTCCGTCACCCAAAGCATGGCCGCATAGCAATCCTCGACGGCGGCCGGAAATTTGTGCTCGGGCGCCTGCCGATAACCGATCGAGATCACGGCGCAGCCGCTTTCGGCCGACAGCGTGCGGCAGAGCCCGTCATGGGTGTCGATATCGCCGAAGATTCCGCCGCCGCCATGGAAGAACACCAGGGCCGGCAATCGAAGCGCGGCGGAATGCTGCGGGTAATAGCTGCGGTAGGGCAATGCTCGCTCAGGCCCCGGCCATTCGCCGTCCTCGATCTTGCCGACCGGCACGTTCTTGATGTCGACCGATCGGGCCAGCCGCCGGAAGCTTTCGCGCAGCTGTTGCGGCGACATCGTCGCAATGTCGGCCGTGCCGCCGGCGGCGGCGAGCATATCGAGGAGCCGCTTGGCGGCAGGATCGAGCGCCACGATGAGTTTCCGGCACGGCCGCAAGGCCGTGCTCCCGGTCACGATTGCGATCTGCTCAACGTGGCAGGGAATCGTTACCGGGCGATCAATGGCCGCGGCTCAGCCGCGCAGCGTGTTGAGCAACGCGTCGATGGCGGCGATCGACCGGAAATTGGCCGGCGTGATCTGCGCTTCCGGAATCCGGAGGTCGAACACGCATTCGACCGACAGCACCAGGTCCACCATGTCGAGCGACGTGAGGCCGACCTCGCGCAGATCGGAATCCTCCGTCAACGTGCCCGCGATGGAACGTTCGATCAGCATTCGACGCACCACATCGGTGACGCCGCCGGTTGACGCTACGTGCATGTTCATGGTTGTCGCCGCGCTTTCGCACTTTCCTGTTCGGCTTCTCGCCGCTTCCTGTTCGGCTTCCCGCCACGGCCTCACCATGGTTAACCTCTGTTTTTTTCGCGCGGGTGGCCTACTCTTCGATCGCGTTTCAATATCATTCATGTCGAATACAAGCAGCTATTGCTTAGATTCAGCATTAATTCTTAGAGATGGAATTCATGAGCGCCGTTGTCACGAACCGGTAAGCACTGCGTGCTCTGTTGAGCGCCGCCGCCGTGCCGACGCTAACCATCGAATGAGAAACGTAGATCGAGCGGAATGAAGTCTTGTAATTTTGCTTCCAGAAAAATGCGGCCCAAGCGCTGCGCGATTGCGTCAGAGGACTAGTCACGTGACCCTGGCTGAAACACTCGGTGACTCCCACCGCACGGCGCGGCCGAACGGCAAGGCGTTCGGCGCCGCGGCTGCGCTCAACGTCGTTCCGGCAACGCCCGATCTCAAGAGTCGCGCGCAGGCGGTGGCGGCGGTGGCGGCCGCGCAGGCGGCTGCGGTCGATCGCGCGGCGAGATTTCCCGGCGAAGCGCTGGCGGCCGCCAAGGCGCAGCGTCTCCTCGGCATTCTGGTGCCCACCGATCTCGGCGGCGAAGGCGCGACGATCACGAATGTGGTCGAGACCTGTTACACGCTGGCGCGCGCCTGCGCTTCGACCGGCATGATCTATGCGATGCACCAGATCATGGTGGCGTGCCTCACGCGGCATGCGCAAGGCAGCGCCTGGCATCGTCGGTTTCTGCGCAGGCTTTCGAGCGACCAGCTGCTGCTCGCGTCGTCGACCACCGACGGCCAGGGCGGCGGCGATCTGCGCAAGAGCGACTGCGCGGTCGATGCGCAGGGCGCAGAGTTCACGCTGGTCAAGAACGCGACCGTCATGTCCTACGGCGCCCAGGCCGACGCGATCGTCGCGACCGCGCGCCGCACGCCCGATGCGCCGCCGACCGACCAGGTTCTGGTCGCGATCGTGAAGGAAGATTACACCCTCGAGCATCAGGTCGACTGGGATACGCTCGGCATGCGCGGCACCTGCAGCGCCGGCTTCAAGCTTGCGGCGCAAGGCGCCATCGAGCAGATCTTTCCCGAGCCCTATCATAGGATTCATACCCAGACCGTGATGGCGATGGCGCATCTCACCTGGAGCGCGGTTTGGGCCGGCATCGCGGCCGGGGCGGTCGATCGCGCGCGCGCCTTCGTGCGCGGCGCGGCGCGCAAGTCCGGCGGCCAGATGCCTCCGGGCGCGGCGCATCTGACGCGCGCCAACGCGACGCTCGCGACGTTGCGCGGCACTATCGCCTCGGCGTTGCAGCACTATGAATCCATCCTGTCCGACGCCGAAGCGATCGCCGGCCTCGAGTTCCAGACCCGACTCAACCTGCTCAAGGTCACTGCGTCGGAGCACGCCACCGCGATCGTGATGAGCACGTTGCAGGCCAACGGCCTCTCCGGCTTTCGCAACGACGGCGAGTTCAGCATCGCCCGGCATCTGCGGGACGTGCTGTCGTCATCGATCATGATCAACAATGATCGAATTCTCGCCAACACCGCGAGTGCCGCGTTGCTGGTCGATGTGGCGCCCGCGTTGATGGGCTGAGGGCCCGGCGGCGGAAATTTCCGTAAGGAGGAGCGGCATGAATTTCGTTGTGCGTGACCAGGGCGAGCTGAGCCTGCAGGCGCTGTTCCAGTCGAGCGGCATCGACGGCGTGCGGGCGCGGACGCAGCTGTTCGAGCGGGCGGTCGAGGGCCTCTCAGGCCTGATCTCGCGCGAGCGCGACGCGGATACCGAGGTGCTGCGCTTCCCGCCGGTGACCAATCGTTCCCATATCGAGAAGTCCGGCTACCTGCACAGCTTCCCGCATCTGCTCGGCGCCGTGTGCTGCCTGTATGGCGGAGAGGGCGAGATCAAGGCCGCGATCGCCGGCAATGGCACCGGCACGAACGAATGGGTGGCGGCGACGACGCCGACCGACCTCGTGCTCACGCCGGCGGCCTGCTACCCGCTCTATCCGCTGGTGGCCTCGCGCGGGCCCATTCCGGCGGGCGGTCTTGTGTTCGACGTCGCCTCCGATTGCTTCCGTCACGAGCCTTCGCAGGAGATCGACCGGTTTCAATCGTTCCGCATGCGCGAGTTCGTCGCCATGGGCGCGGCCGATCAGGTGGTCGCGTTTCGCGAGCGCTGGATGACGCGCGGCCGCGAGCTTGCCGAGCTCTTGGGACTCCCGCACGCGCTGGCGCCGGCCAGCGATCCTTTCTTCGGCCGCACCGGCAAGCTTCTGGCGATGAGCCAGATCGAGCAATCCGCCAAGTTCGAGCTGCTGATCCCGGTGCGCCGCGGCGAGCCGCCGACCGCCTGCATGAGCTTCAACTGTCATCGCGACCATTTCGGAACCAAATGGGGCCTGCGGCTCGAAGGCGGCGCGGTGGCGCATACGGCCTGCACCGCCTTCGGGATGGATCGCCTGGCGCTCGCGCTGTTCTCCACCCACGGGCTCGACATCAAGGCCTGGCCGGCGCGCACCCGCGCGGCGCTGTCGCTTTAGAGCATGATCCCGAAAAGTGGACACCGGTTTTCGGAAAAAGATCATGCTCCACCAATCAATAATGTGTCGGAGACGCACATGTCCGGACTGCAGCGCTTGAACGCCGGCCTGTCCGCCACCTGGACGTTCTTCGAGGGCGACTGGCACGATGGCGACCTGCGCATCATGGGGCCGCGCACCCACGCCGCCTGGCTCGGCTCGATGGTGTTCGACGGCGCGCGCGCCTTCGAAGGCGTCATGCCCGACCTCGATCGCCATTGCGCCCGCGTCAACCATTCCGCCGCCACCTTCTTTCTCGAGCCCGTGGTCGCGCCCGAGACCTGGATGGGGCTCGCGGCCGACGGCGTGAGGCGTTTTCCGCCCGGCACCGCGCTCTATATCCGGCCGATGTACTGGGCGGAGTCTGGTCCCGCCGGCGGCATTCGCCACGATCCGGCATCGACCCGCTGGTGCCTCTGCGTCTACGAGGCGCCGCTGCCGCCGCCGCGCGGCGCCGCGATCACCCTCTCGCCGTTCCGCCGACCCACGCTCGAGTGCGCGCCGGTCGATGCCAAGGCCGGCTGCCTCTATCCCAACAATGCGCGCGCCCTGATCGAGGCGCAAAGCCGCGGCTTCGACAATTGCCTGCTGCGCGACGCGCTCGGCAACATCGCCGAGCTCGCCACCGCCAACGTCTTCCTGGCCAAGGACGGCGCCGTGCTCACCCCGGCTCCGAACGGCACATTCCTCAACGGCATCACCCGCCAGCGCGTGATCAAGCTGATGCAGGACGATGGCATCACGGTAGTCGAGAAGACGCTGAGCTATGCCGACTTCCAGGCCGCCGACGAGATTTTCTCGTCAGGCAATTTCTCCAAGGTCACGCCGATCACCCGCATCGACGAGCGCAAGCTGGAACCGGGGCCGTTCTACCTGAAGGCACGTCGGCTGTACTGGGACTTCGCGCACGGGTGAGACCCTCTGTCATCACCGGGCTTGTCCCGGTGATCTCGATCAGGACGCACCGTGCCCTCCTCATCGAGATGCCGGAACAAGTCCGGCCATGACAAGCTAACGATGGACCCGGCGACCAATCGAAAACGCATGGCTCCGAGCGCTGGTCCATTGAAAATACAATTCGAAAACAATGAGCCTGGGCAACTAAGGCCCAGGAGCCATGCGGCAGGCACACGGCTCACGGCGGGGCGTCAGTCCAACATGCCCGCCGCTGATCACGATTCATCCCAATCGCGAATCAAAAACCCGGCGCGATCTCCCGGCCGGGCACACCTCTTGAATTTCAATTTCCTGAATGCACTGATTTGATAGGTCGCGTCAAGTCACGTCTACGTCTTGGCCAATGCCTGCTCCCGAATCCTGCTCAGCGTCATGCCGGGCGTGATCGCTTCGGGATCGATCTTCACGTGGATGATCGAAGGCTTGCCGGATGCGCGGGCGGCCTTGAAGGCGTCGGCGAAGCCCTCGGTGCGCTCGACCGTGGCGCCGAAGCCGCCGAAGGCGCGCGCATAGGCGGCGAAGTCGGGGTTGGCGAGCGAGGTGGCGCTGACGCGGCCCGGATAGTCGCGCTCCTGGTGCATGCGGATGGTGCCGTAGATGCCGTTGTCGGCGACGAGCACGATGATCGGCAGGCCGTACATGATGGCGGTAGCGAATTCCTGTCCGTTCATCAGGAAGTCGCCGTCGCCGTTGAGACACACCACCATGCGCTGCGGATAAAGGCGCTGCATGGCCACGGCCGAGGGCATGCCATAGCCCATCGAGGCCGAGGTTGGGGCGATGTGGGTGGCGAACCGGCGGAAGCGATAGAAGCGGTGGATCCAGGCGGCGTAGTTGCCGGCGCCGTTGCAGAGGATGGCATCGAGCGGCAGGTTCTCGCGCAGCCACACCATGATGGCGCCGAGATTGACGGCGCCGGGCTGCGGGGTCGGCACCTCGGTCCAGGCCAGATAGTCGGCATGGGCCTCCACGCTCCGCGCGCGCCAGGCGATGGGTTGCGTCGGCTGCAGCGTCTCGACCGCTGCCGCGAACGCGGTCGGCGAAGCATGAATGGCGAGATGCGGCCGGTAGAGGCGCCCGAGCTCCTCGGCGCCCGGATGCACATGCACGAGGCGCATCTGCGGGCCCGGAATGTCGATCAGCGCATAAGCCTGCGAAGGCAGCTCGCCCATGCGGCCGCCGATCAGCAGCAGCAGGTCGGCGTCCTTGACGCGCGCCACCAGCTTGGGATTGGGACCGATCCCGAGATCGCCGGCGTAGCAGGCGTGCAACGGGTCGAACAGCGGCAGGCGCCGGTAGCTGGTCGCGACCGGGAGCGCGAAGCGCTCGGCAAAGCGCGCGATGGCGGCGCGCGCGCCAGCCGACCAGCGGCTACCGCCGAGAACGGCGAGCGGGCGTTTCGCCTGCGCCAGCAGCTCCGCAAGCTTGTTCATCTCGCCCGCGCCCGGCGAGGTCTCGACCGGCTCGAAACAGGGCGCGTTCGGCGCCGCGGTGCGCTCCGCCAGCATGTCCTCGGGCAGGCCGATCACCACCGGTCCGGGCCGGCCGCTGGTCGCCGTATAGAACGCGCGCGAGACGATCTCGCCGATGCGCGCGGGATCGTCGATCTCGGCGGTCCATTTGGTCATGCTACCGAACACGGCACGCAAATCGAGCTCCTGCAGCGCCTCGCGGTCCTTGATGTCGCGCGTGACCTGGCCGACGAACATGATCATCGGCGTCGAATCCTGCTGCGCGATATGGATGCCGGCCGACGCATTGGTGGCGCCCGGCCCGCGGGTGACGAAGCAGATGCCGGGACGGCCGGTCGCCTTGCCGACCGCCTCCGCCATCATCGCGGCGCCGCCTTCCTGGCGGCAGACCGTGACCGCGATGGCGCGATCGTGAAAAGCGTCGAGCACCGCCAGGTAACTCTCGCCCGGCACGCAGAACACATGGGCGACGCCGTTGATCATGAGTTGATCGACCAGCGCTTCCGCCGCGGT
>DATDGG010000204.1:0-8146 GCA_036522235.1 Xanthobacteraceae bacterium | reverse complement strand
GAGGCCGCCTTCGTGGAGGGCTTTCTTGGTGCGAGCGACGTGACGAGCTTCCTGCGCCTGGCGCGGGTGCCGTTCGAAGGCACGGCGGCGGACGGCGCAAAGCTCGCGCTGCTGCGGGTCGAGATCGACGACGTTGCCGATGTGGGATCGATGACGCCGCATCTCGGCGGCGCCTCGTTTCGCTACGATCCGCTGCCCGCGCGCATGGTGTCACGCCGCAAGCGCCTACGGTTGGTGTATTTCGATGGGCAAGGGCCGCGGATGCTCGATTTGGTGGAGGCCATGAGCCTCGCGTAGAGGCGGATTGGCGATAACGTAATCCGCCACTTTCTCCGCAAAGCGGCGGGTTACTCCTTCTGACCCGCCCTACGCGGTGAATTGTTGATCGCCCGCCAAATCCGCTCGGGCGTTGCCGGCATCTCGATGTGGCGGATGCCGAGCTCCGACAGCGCATCCACGATCGCGTTGGCGACGGCCGGCATGGCGCCGACGCAGCCGGCCTCGCCGCAGCCCTTGACGCCGAGCGGGTTGGTCGGAGTCGGCACCGGGTTGCTCTTGACCTCGACGTTGCTCAGATCGCCCGCGCGCGGCATGGCGTAATCCATGAACGAGCCGCTGATGAGCTGACCCGACTCGGCGTCGAAGGCGATGTCCTCCATCAGAATCTGGCCCACGCCCTGGGCAACGCCGCCGACGATCTGGCCTTTCACCAGCAACGGATTGATCACCGTGCCGACGTCGTCGACCACGCTGTAGCGCATGATCTCGATGACGCCGGTTTCCGGATCGATCTCAAGCTCGCAGACATGGCAGCCGTTGGGAAAATTGTCGACCGCGACATTGAACACCGCGGTCGCAACCAGGCCCGGCTCCATGTCCTTGGGCAGCTTTGCCGGCGTGGCGGCTGCTCGCGCCACCTCGTTGATGGTCAGCGTCTCGTTGGTCTTGGGGCTCGAAAAAATGCCGTCGGCGAACTTGATGTCGTCTTGCGACACCTTGAGGAGATGGGCGGCGAGCGCCTTGGCCTTGACCAGGATTTTCTCGGTCGCCAGGAGGCACGCCGATCCGCCGATCGAGGCCGAGCGCGAGCCGCCAGTGCCTTCGCCGAAGAACACCTGATCGGTGTCGCCTTGCAGATATTGCACGGCGTTCGGGTCGAGGCCGAGGCGGTCGCAGACGATCTGCTTGAACGCGGTCTCGTGGCCTTGGCCCTGGTTGACCGTGCCGCACAGCAAGGTGGCGGCGCCCGAGCGGTCGAACCTGATCTCGGCGCCTTCGTAGCTTGGCGCGGCTGCCCGCTCGATCGTGTTGGAAATTCCGATGCCGCGCAGCCGTCCGTGCCGCTGCGCCTCCGCGCGGCGCTTTTCGAAACCCGCGAAGTCGGCGAGCTTGAGCGCCATGTCCATATTCTGGGCGAACTCGCCGCTGTCATAGGTGAAGGTGAGCCCGGTGCGGAACGGCATGGCCTGCGGCGGGATGGTGTTGCACCGGCGCAGCTCCACCGGATCGAGGCCGAGCTGATCGGCCGCGAGATCGACCAGCCGCTCGATCACATAGGCGGCTTCGGGACGCCCGTTGCCCCGATAGGGGCGCACCGGATTGGTATGCGTGAACACGGCCGTGATGTCGGCATGCAGCGCCGGGGTGCGGTAGACGCCGGCCAGCGTCCCGATATTGGCGATGAAAGACTGGCTGCCGACCTGCAGATAGGCGCCGACATTGGCAATCGTCTTCACACGCACGGCGAGAAAGTTGCCGTCCCGATCGAGCGCCATCTCGGCATCGGTGACATTGTCGCGCGCCTGCGCATCGCCCAGGAAGGCTTCGGAGCGGGTGCTGATCCATTTGACCGGCCGTCCGACGGTCTTTGCAGCCAGGAGCACCAGGGCGACTTCGTTGTACACGGCCGACTTCATGCCAAAGCTGCCGCCGATATCGCCAGCGACCACGCGGACCTTGTTCTCCGGCACGCGTAGCACGAACTTGGCCAGCTCCTCACGGAAGGTGTGGGTGCGCTGCAAGGTCGTGTAGATCGTGTAGCGGCTGTCGGCGGGCTGATAGACGCCAATCGAGCCGCGCGGCTCCATGCTGGCGGCGGTGACACGGTTGATCACCAGGCGATGCTTGATCACGTGGTCGGCGCGCGCGAAGGCTGCGTCGGTCGCGGCCTTGTCGCCTTCGAGCTGAACGAAGCAGATATTGTTGGGGCAATCATCGAAGACGAGCGGCGCTCCCGGAGCGATCGCGTCCACCGCCGAGGTGATGGCGGGCAGGGGCTCATAGTCGACCGCGATCAGCTCGGCCGCATCCATGGCCTGGTGGCTCGACTCGGCGACCACGAAGGCCACATAGTCGCCGACCCAGCGCACGCGGTCCTTGACCAGCGCTGGAAAGGGCGGCCGGTAGAGCGGCTTGCCGTCGCGGCGTTTGAGGCCCCCCGGAACCGGCAGGTCGCCGAATCCGGACGCCTGCCAATCTGCTCCGGTCAGCACCGCCAGCACGCCGGGCGCGGCCTTGGTGGCGCTGACATCAATCGAACGAATGCGCGCATGGGCGTGCGGTGAACGCAGCACATGGCCGAACGCCATGCCGGGCAAGGCGATGTCGCCTACATAGCGTCCCTCGCCCCTGACCAGTCGCGGATCCTCGAACCGCGGGACGCCTTGCCCGATAGCGAATTCACCCATTCTGATTTCCCTCGCACCGATCGACGAACTCTGCGGTGTCGTCGTCCGCGAAAGCGGACGACCCAGTGATCGCCGACATTTCTGTTGAAATGACGTGTTGCGATTACTGGATGCCCCGCTTTCGCGGAGCATGACAAGTCAGAAATTTGGGCGGCTGATAGGATATTTGATGCGCTTGCGCAATCGCATCACACGAGATTCAGTCAATGACCGCGCTCGCGGCCCGCGATCAGCTCCACGAGCTTGTGCGGCGTGATGGGAACCTGGGCGATGTGCACGCCGAAGGGCTCGAGCGCGTCCTCGATCGCCGAGATCACGGCCGCCGCCGCCGGGATGGTGCCGACCTCGCCCACGCCCTTGACTCCGAGGGGATTGAGCGGCGAGGGGGTTTCCTTGTAGAGGGTCGTCAACATCGGCAGCTCGGTTGCGGTGGGCAGCAGGTAGTCCGCGAAGGTGGTGGTGAGCGGTTGTCCCCGCTCGTCGTAGCCCATCCACTCGAACAGGGCGTTGCCGATCCCATGCGCGATGCCGCCATGGACCTGGCCGTCGACGATCATCGGATTGATCAGCCGGCCGGAATCCTGCAGCGCGTGGTATTTGAGAATACGCGCCTCGCCGGTTTCCACATCCACCTCGACCTCGACCACGTGGCAGCCGTTCGCATAGGCGAGGTCGTCGATGCGGAATTGCAGGTTCGCCTCGAGCCCGGGCTCCATGCCGGGCGGAAAGCCATAGCCGGGCGCGCCGCGCAGGATGCGCGAGAGCTCCCCGAGCTTGACCGAAAGCTGGCGGGCGCCGATCACCCGCACCTCGCCGTCGGCGATTTCGAGATCGTGCTCGGCCGCTTCGAGCACGTGGCTCGCGAGGCGCTTGGCCTTGTCGGCGACCGCGCGCGCGGCCAGCAGCACCGAATTGCCGGCCGTGACGGTTTGCCGGCTGGCGAAGGCGCCGAGCCCGAGCGACACGCCGGACGTGTCGCCCGGCACGACCGTGACATTCTCCGGGAGAATGCCGAGCTCGCTGGCGCAGATTTGCGCCAATGCCGTGCAGAGCCCTTGGCCGATGGCGGCAGCGCCGGTGAAGACCGAGACCCGCCCGGTCGGCGACACCCGCACCAGGCCGGATTCGAAGGGACCGCGTCCGGTGCCCTTGAGGCCGTGGGACAGGCCGATACCGAGATAACGGCCGGCGGCGCGCGCCTCCTTCTGCCGGCGCGGGAAGTCAGCCCAGCCGGCGGCTTCGAGCACGGCGGCCTGGCACGCCGGATAGTCGCCGCTGTCGTACTGCACATTGGCGCCGGCGCGGGTCTTGAGCGGTTTCTTGTAGGGCATCTTTTCCGGCGGAATGAGGTTGCGCCGTCTTAACTCCGCGCGGTCGAGACCAAGCTCGCGCGCCAGGCGGTCCATCAGCCGCTCCATCGCGAAGGCCGCCTGCGGATAGCCGGCGCCGCGCACCGAGGAGACCGGCGTCTTGTTGGTGGCCGCGATCGTCACCTCCATGGCGAGCGCCGGCACCACATAGGGGCCGGTCAAGGTGGAAGCCGAGTTGTAGGGTAGGTTGACGTCCTGCAGCGCATAGGCGCCGAGATCGTGCAGCAGGCGTCCGCGAATGCCGAGCACCTTGCCTTGCACATCGGCGGCGATCTCGATCGACCAATATTGGTCGCGCTCCTGCACCGCATTGGTGAAATGCTCGCGCCGGTCCTCGACCCATTTGAGCGAACGCTGGGTGAGCCGGGCGGCCGCGACCACGGCGACGTCCTCCGGATAGACGCAGAGCTTGGGACCAAAGCCGCCGCCGATATCGGGCGCCGCCACGCGCAGCCGCGCCTCCTCCAGGTCGAGCAGCACGGTGAGCGATTGGCGCAGATCATGCGCCTTCTGGGTCGACGCAAAGACCGTGAGCGAATCGTCGGCGCGGCGGAACTCGACCAGGATGCCGCGGCCCTCGATCGAATGGCCGGCGCCGCGGTGCTGCCAGAAATCCTCGTGGAATACATGGGCGGCCGCGGCGAAGGCGGCTTCGGCATCGCCAAACGCTACCTTGTAGGAGGCGATGACATTGGACTTGAGCTCGCGGCGCACCGCCGGCGCATCTGGCCGCGCCGCCGCGCGGCAATCCGCGGCCGCCGGCACCGTCTCGTAGTCGACATCGACCAGCGCGGCCGCGTCCTCGGCGAGATAGCGATCGTCGGCGATGACGAGCGCCACGGTCTCGCCCACATAGGAGACTTCGCCGTCGGCGAGCGCGAACGGCCAGACTCGCTCGAGCGGCGTGCCGGAATTCGAATGGCGCACCATGCGCCGCTGTGCGAGCACCGGCGCGAGATCATCGAGGGTCAGCACCGCATGGACGCCCGGCGCCGCCAAGGCCGCGGCCTTGCCGACCGATCGGATGAGCGCATGGGCGTGCGGGCTGCGCACAAAGGCGACGTGCAGGACGCCCGGCACCACGATGTCGTCGACAAAGCGGCCGCGCCCGCGCAGCAAGGCCTCGTCCTCGAGCCGGCAGACGCGCGATCCGATCAGCGATGGCATTTCGTCCGTTCCCGATCTGTCGGATGGTTTGTCATTCCGACATCGTGGCCTTGGCGGCCTTGTCGGTGACGCTCTTGGGCGTGGCGTAGGCTTCCGCCAGCAAGGCCTCGATATCCTGGGCGCTCACCGGATCGACGTCGAGCAACTGCGTCCTGGCCTCGGCCAGGAAATTCTTGTCCCGCAGCGTGTCCGCGAAGGCCGCGATCAACGCGGCCGCCCGGTCGGTGGGCAGGCCGGGCGGCGCCGCGAACGGCCGCGCCATTTCCTGGCTGACCAGCACGAGCTTGACGATCTGAAGCTGCTCCTCCGTCCTGGCGAGGTCGGTCGCGAGCGGGACGTCAGGCAGCTCCGGCTCCTTCTTCAGGCTCGCCTGCACGATGATATTGATCAACTTGTTGTTGAGCCAATCGGGATGGCGGCTCTTGAGCGTGCTCCAGGACAGCCCGCAGAATCCGTCGATCTCGCCGCGCTCCATGGCGAGCGAGACGTCGTTGGTGCCCGGATAGCCGGCGACGAGCCTGCTCCGGGCGCCGAAGACGTTCTTGTAGAGATGCGCGAACACGTCCGGATCGGCGCCGGCGCCTTCGCCGCCGAGCGTCGAGGGCTTGGCGAGGAAGTCGTCCCAGGTCTTGATCGCGGACTTGGCCGAAGTCACGCAAAGGCTCGTATCCTTGGAAATGCTGCCGAGCCAGGTGAGTTTCGTCGCGTCGAAGGCCGCGCCCGCGGCCGACAGCAGGGGGGCCACCGGTATGGTGCGACCGAAAGTGGCGATGGCGGTGCCGTCCTTCGGGGCCACGCCGTAGATGTAGTTCGCGGCCTTGATGCTGCCGGCACCCGGCATGTTCTGCGGCACCACATTGGGCCGGCCCGGAATATGGTCGCCGAGATAGCGCGCCAGCAGCCGGCCATAGGTGTCATAGCCGCCGCCGACGCTGTAGCCGATGATGATGGAGAGGGTGCGGCCTTTGTAGAAGTCCTCGACGCCCGCGGCTTGGGTGGGTTGCGCGACAAGCGCGAGACCGACCGCGGCAAATACAGCGGACGCTTTATTTCGATTAGTTAGGCAGGCAGTGCGTTTCACTCCCTCGCCCCGAAGGGGAGAGGGTTGGGGTGAGGGGGGCACGATGTCTCCGTATCGCACCGCGGGAGCCCCCTCATCCCCCCTTCTCCCCACAGGGGAGAAGGAGTGAGAGGTCGTGCGCCCCTGAATGCGATCAGCAATCATCCCAACCGCACCTCACATCGTCCCGAAAATGTGGGGGAACTTGGCCTTGAGCTTGCCGCGCAGGTCCGGGCTGACATCGACCACCACCGGGAACGTGCCGGCGAGCTTCTTGTCGTAGGGAATGCAGGCGTCGATCAAGATACGGTTGTTGAAGTTGCCCGGTAGGACCAGCGGGTCGCGCTTGGAGGCCCAGGCTTTCTGGATGAGGTCGATGTCGGTCTTGGGATCAAAGCGCGTGCACATCGCCCACAGCACCTGATCAAGCTCGCCCGCGTCGACGTCCTCGTCCACCACCACGGTCCACTTGCCCGCATAGGCGCCGCCCTGGCAGGACGCCGCCACATGCAGCGCCTGGCGGGCGTGGCCCGGATAGCGCTGGCGGATCTGGATGACGGTGAAGCGCGTCGCCGGGCCGGCTTCGTGGTTCCAGACGCCGAGCACTTCCGGCACCCCGCAGGCATCGAGCGCGCGCCAGATTTGCGCCGCGCCGGCGATACCCTTGAGCAGGCCCGTCTCGTCCACCGGCTTGTGCTGGGGCGCGCAGCAGAGGATCGGATCGTTGCGGTAAAGAATCGTTTTGATATTGACATAAGGGCGCGGCACCGTGTCGTCGGAATAGTAGCCCATCCATTCGCCGAAGGGCCCTTCCGGCCGCACCTGCCCGGGTACGGTCTCGCCTTCGAGCGCGATCTCGCAATCGGCCGGGATCGGGAAGCCCGTGAAGGGACCGCGCACCACGTCGATCGGCTCGCCGTGCAGCCCGCCCGCGATATCGAGCTCGCTGATCTCCGGCAGCGGGCTCGACGACAACAGGAACAACAGCGGGTCCTGGCCGCACAGGATCACCACCTTCATGGGTCGCCCGCGCTCGAAATATTTGTCGCGGTGGATGCGGCCATGCTTGCCCTCGGTAATCTGGCAGCCGACGGTCTTGCCGTCATAGACTTGCGACCGGTAGGCGCCGAGATTGAACGAGCCGGAATCGGGATCCTGAGTCATCACGCAGTCGGCGGTGCCGATGAAGCGCGCCTTGTCGAGCTCGTGATGGCGGGGCACCGGGAATTTCAAGACGTCGACCGCGTCGCCTTCGAGCACGTTCTGCAAGATCGGCCCATCCGTGACGAAGCGCGGAGGCAACAGCTTCAGGTCCTGCATGCGCTGGTGATAGCGCCGCACGATATCGACCTTGCGCTCCTGCCTCAGCGGCAGGCCGAGCGTCAGCGCGACGCGGCGGATCGAGGAGAAGTGTCCGTAGAGCGTGCGAAAGCCCTTCGGGTAGCCGGGAATGTCGTCGAACAGGATGGCGGGCGCACTGCCGCTGCTCTTCTCGGTCAGCATGTGGGTCAGCGCGCCCATCTCGACGTCCCAGTGCGCGCCGTTGACCTGCAGCAACTCGCCCATGCGGCTCACTTCGTCGAGCCAGCCGCGCAACCCGCGATAGTCGACCTTGCTGTCGGGGACGGTTTCGGCGGTCAGGGGCGGCATGCGGCTTCTCCTGTGCGAAACGCGCCGCAAGTACCGCGAAATGCGGGGCTTTTTCGGCGGTTGTTGCGAGCTTTATCCAATCACCCTGCTTTGTCTACGGCTCTCGCAGGACGCTATTCCTTGTTGTTGAGCAGCACCTTGATGCGGGCCGGCGTCACCGGCAGGCGATCGATTGCGCCGGGCTGGCCGATCGCATCGTCGATCGCGGAAGC
>DATDGG010000203.1:0-2057 GCA_036522235.1 Xanthobacteraceae bacterium | reverse complement strand
CCAAGGCGTGCAGGGCTTCTATGCGGGCTTCCACCAATCCGATTTCGCCTGGCTGGCACAGCCCAAGATCAAGCAATGGAAGGACCTCAAGGGCGGCACCGCCGGCGTCTCGACCTACGGCTCGCTCACCGATCAGCTCACCCGCTATATGCTGAGACGCAACGGGCTCGCGCCCGAGAAGGACGTGCAACTCGTCCAGGTCGGCACCACCGCAAGCATGCTGGCCGCCCTCAAGGCGAACCGGCTCACCCTCGCCATACTGTCGGCGCCGTTCAAATGGATGGCGCAGGAGGCGGGCTTCACGCTGCTCGGCAGCCAGGCGGAGATCGCGCCGCAATGGCCCAAGCACGCCTATCTGGCCAAGACCAGATTCATCGACGACAATCCCAATACGCTGCGGGCCTTCCTGCGCGCCCATGTGGCGGCCCTGCGGCTCGCCCGCGACGCACCCGCGATGGCGGTCGATATCCTGGTCGAGCGGCTCAAATGGAGCAGGGAATACGCTGTGCGCGCCTATGTTGAGGTGATGCCGGGCTACGACGAGCGCGGCGCCCTGCCGGATGCACATATGGACGTGTTCTGGTCGATCGAGATCGCGAGCGGATCGGTGACCGAGGCCTGGCCGGATACCAAGCTCATTGACGATCGTTTCATCAGAAGCTTCGCCGACTGGGCCGGCTGATTGCAAAGAGGAGACACAGAATGGGTGCATGTGCCAGCGCGCAAGCGGGAACGCAGTCCCTTAAGAAATATGCCGGCGCGATCGCCGCCGGCTGTGCGGTCGCCGCTTTGCTGTGGCCGGCCTGCGGCCTTGCGGCCGATACCGATCCCTGCGACAGCCTGATGCCGGCGGCGATCGGAGGGCCGTTGTTGCCCAAGTCAAGCGACACTGCGGTGTTCCGCTGGCTCGCCAATGCCAATTACGAGCTCGACTATCATGGACAGGTGTTCCTGTTCGACACCTACTACAATCGCAAGGCGCGCAATCGCCCGCTCGGCTTCATCGCCGAGCAGGTGAAGCGCGCAAGCGTGATCTTTCTGGGGCACGGCCATTTCGATCATATGTCGGACGTCGTTCCGGTCGCGGCGCAGACCAATGCCCCGGTGGTGGCGGCCCCGATCACCGCCGAGACCGCCGTCAAGATGGGCCTGCCGGCCGCGCAGGTCACCACCGTGACGGGCGGCGAAACGCTGCATTTCGGCGACGTGACCGTCGACATCGCGCTCGCCCATCACAGCCAGCCGGCGGCCGGGATCCAGGAAGCGCTCGGCAATCTCTACAAGGTCGAGCTGCCGCCCGACGCGCCCGAGGAAGCCGCCACCAGCGCCGCGGTGCGTGCGCGCGGCACCTTCTCGCCCGACGTGCTCGACAAGGGCACGCTCGCCTTCGCGCTCACCTTTCCAAACGGCTTCAAGGTGCTCATGCTCGACAGCGCCGGCCCGATCACCGCGGGCGACCGCGCGCTCGCCGCCAAGATCGGCCCGGTCGACGTCGCCTCGATTGCCTATCAGGCGCACGCGGTCGCCGAGCGGCAAGTGGGCGAGACCTTTCCACTGGTGCAGCTGTTCCATCCGAAGCTCTACCTGCCGTCCCATCACGATGCGAGCTTCGGCAGCTGGATCGATCTCGGCATCGAGCCCTTGCTCGAGAAAATCCGCGACGAGATGCCGGACACCCGTTTCGTCGCGCCGCTCTATCGCAGCCCGATCTGCGTCGCGACCAGTGGTGCACAGCGCGGCGCGGTGACGAAGTTTCGATATTGAAACCCCGTAGCCCGGATGGAGCCAACGGGTCGGCGCGAAGCGCCGCCCGATGATAAACTCCGCGCAATCCGGGAGCGCCCTACCCGCTACGAACGGAGACACAAGATGCAACGAAGTGCCCCTTGGTTGCTCGCCGCGCTGATTGGCGCCGCTGTGCCGCTGCTCTGCAGTCAGGCATTCGCGCAATCCCCCGAGCAAGGCCGGCAGCAAAGCGTGCAGGCCGCCCGCTATGGCGCAGCGCTGGGGCTGCCGCGCGACGGCAACCGGCTCTATCTGCCGGACGAGGCCTATCC
>DATDGG010000202.1:0-15790 GCA_036522235.1 Xanthobacteraceae bacterium | reverse complement strand
GGCTATTCGCCCAAGGACAACGTGGTCGCCATGGCGCTGCCGGACAACGAACCGCCCACGCTCATCCTGATCAACACCAAAGACCGCAAGATTTTCGCCAAGGTCTCGGTGCCGAATGCCTCCGACGGCTTCGAGCAGACGATCTATTCGCCGATCGACGGCAAGTTCCACACCGTCATTCCGGAGCTCAACAAGGATGCGAACAAGGGCGGCATGATCACGGTTGATCCCAAGACCGGCAAGCAGGTCGGCGAGATCGCCCCGCTCGACAATTGCAAGCCGCACGGCAACGGCGTCGGCGTGAAGACCGAGCTGATCATCGGCTGCAACTACGGGCAGACCAAGGACAAGCGGCCGCCCGTGCAGATGATCTTCGACGTGAAGGCCAACAAGGTGACGGCGACCATTCCGGGCATCGGCGGCACAGACATGTCGGCGGCCGATACCGGCCTCGGCCTCTATTACACCGCTTCGGCCGGCAACGGCGAAGGTTCGGCGCTCGGCGTGA
Organism: Xanthobacteraceae bacterium; assembly: GCA_036522235.1. Lineage (GTDB taxonomy): Bacteria > Pseudomonadota > Alphaproteobacteria > Rhizobiales > Xanthobacteraceae > VAZQ01. The sequence continues at coordinate 15,282 of DATDGG010000202.1, read as the reverse complement.
TCGACGCCAAGACCCACATGCTGATCCAGAAAATTCCGACCGCCGGCCGCGCCCATTCGGTCGCGGTGAACACCAAGACCCATCACGTCTACGTGCCGGAAGGCGACGGCGGCTGCGGCTGCATCAGGGTCTTCGCCCCGATGTAACTGCAAGCTCGGACCATCGTTCGACGATCAGGGCAGGCGGGCAAGCACCCGCCTGCCCTTTTCATTTCGGAACCGCCTCGACGCCAAGGTCGAAGCGGCTTATCCTGCGGCTTGCGATAGCGCGTCGCTTAGATTGCGCTAGTCGAAACAACGCGTGCAGCCAATAACACGCGATTTGCACAGTGCTTGAACCCGGGGAGGTCCTCATGAAACGTGAAAATCTAGGTCGAGCCGTTCTGATTGCGTCGGTCATCGTCGCCGGCGCGCCAAGCCCATGGCTCATCGGCAGCGCGGCCGCGCAGACGCCGGCGGCACGCAGCCTGCCGATGTTCGAGGTGGATGCCGCCTGGCCGAAGGTGCCGGCCAAATGGAAGCTCGGCGACGCGTCGAGCTTTGCGGTCGACGCACAGGACAATGTCTGGCTGCTGCATCGTCCGCGCACGCTGAAGCCCGAGCAGGCCGCGATGGCGGCGCCGCCCGTCATGGTGTTCGACCAGGCCGGCAACAACATCAAGGCCTGGGGCGGCGCCGGCTCAGGCTTCGAATGGCCGGAGCGCGAGCACGGCATCCATATCGACTACAAGGGCTTCGTCTGGCTCGGCGGCAACAGCTGCCCCACCAACGGCCTGCCGGGCTTGAAGCCGGTGGCCGACGATCAATTGCTGAAGTTCACGCAGGACGGCAAGTTCGTCATGCAGATCGGCCACAGCAATCAGAGCAAGGGCAATGCCGACACCGCCAACCTGCATCGGCCGGCCGACGTGTGGGTGCATCCGCAGAGCAACGAGCTCTACGTCGCCGACGGCTACGGCAATCATCGGGTCATCGTGTTCGATGCGGATAGCGGCGCCTACAAGCGCATGTGGGGCGCTTTCGGCAAAAAGCCGACGGACGACGACCATTGCGAGATCGTGAGCCCCAAGACCTTCCCGGACGCGCAGGGCCCGGCGAACCTCAGCGTCGTGCATGCCATCCGGGTGGCCAACAGCGACGGCACCGTCTACGTGGCCGACCGCGAGAACCGGCGCGTCCAGATGTTCCTGCCCGACGGCACTTTCGTGAAGCAGCTGATCCGGACCGACATGCCGTTCGCGCGTGACCTCGCCCTGTCGCCTGACCGGGAGCAGCAGTTCCTCTATGTGGGCGGCGGCAAGGGCATCGTGGTGGTCGATCGCAAGTCCCTCGACGTGGTCGGCACCATCGAGGTGCCCGGCATGATCGGGCCCGGCCACCACATCCAAACCGATTCGAAGGGCAATATCTATATCGCCCAGACCACCAGCGGACTGCAGAAGCTGACGTTCAAAGGAATGTCGACGGCGAGCAAATAGCGCCCTGGCGGAGGCCTTCCGCTGCAACAGCCCTCATCCTGAAGAGGCCGCGCCAGTCGGCGCGGCCGTCTCGAAGGATGGCGGCGAATCCCAACCTTGCATCCATCCTTCGAGACGCCGTGCTTCGCACGGCTCCTCAGGATGAGGTTGAGGAGGTAGTCTCAACGCGCCGCGGCGGTCCGCCGCTGCACCGGACGGCCGGCGATCTCGGCGATCAGCTTCTTAACCATGGATTTGCCGAACGTATTGAAATCCTCCGCCACCATCACGAACGAGCCGGGGCCGCCGATGACATTGTCGCGGTAATATTTTTCGAGCCCGCCCGGCGGATTGGTGTGCTCCGGGATGCGCGAATATTGCAGCTCGGTCAGGATCGCAATGCCGTTGACCGTGATGCCCTTGGCGACCGCCTGGTCGCGCGCGAGCTGCACGTCGCGCCCCGCATTGTTGGTGCCGTCGCCCGACACGTCGATGGTGCGGCGCTCGGCCTCGTAGGGCGCCCGCTCGATCTGGGCGGCCGCAAAGGTGATGCCGCCGCCGATCGAGGTGCGGTCGTTGAACGAGCGTGGCGCCTCGAAAATCAGGTCGCCGAAATGGCGCGCCGTCTCGGCATTGTCGATGATGCTCCAATCGATGACGAGCTTCTGCTCGCCGGAGCCCGACCAATCGATGAAGCAGATGGCGATTTTCTGGTGCGCGCCGGATTTGATCGCGGCGAGAACCTGCGGATTGGTGATGGCGGCCGCGTAGCCCTCGCGCTGCAGCAGGAATTTCGGCTGCTCCATGCTGCGCGACACGTCCATGGCGAGCACCAGCAGCAGGTCGACCTGCTCGGCGGCGCGCGCCGGCGCGACCTGCGTGACCGCGATGCAAATGAAGACGACGCAAGCGATCGCGATATTGCTGATCTCACTCAGCGCCAGCGCGGCAAGCGCCACCAGGCATCGACCGATCCGCGTCACGGCTGCGCTCCCGGCATGGTTGCCGCCTCCTGGCGCGGCAAAAGCAGCTTCGCTCAAACCTAGCCCAATCCGTGCACCGCGGCCAGCGCCGCGCACGGACGCAACATCATTCTCCCGTGATATTGGCCGCGCGGATCGGAACCGCCCATTTGGCGATTTCGCTCTCGACGAATTTCTGCAGATATTGCGGCGAGCGGCGCTCGCTCGCCACCACGGTCGCGCCGATGTCCTTGAGCCGCGCCTGCACGGCGGGCGTCTCCATGGTGGCGAGCGTGGCATCGTGGAGCCTGCGGACGATCGGCTCGGGCGTGCCCTTGGGCAGGAACAAGGCGTACCAGATAGAGGCTTCGAAATCGGCGAGGCCCTGCTCATACGCGGAGGCGAGATCCGGCAGGATCGGCGAGCGCGCGCGGGTCAAGACCGCAATCGGCGTGATGCTTCGGCTCTCGATCTGCGGCAGCGCCACCGTCGTGTTGGGGCATTGATAGTCGATCCGGCCGGCGATCAGGTCCTGCATGGTGGGGGCGGCGCCCCGATAGGGAATGTGCGTGACGTCGATGCCGATCACCGCATTGAGGAGCGAGCAGGCGAGATGGGTGGGAGAGCCGGCGCCGGCCGAGCCATATTGCATGCGGGCCTGGTTCGCCTTCGCATAGGCGATGAACTCCGGCAGGTCGCGTGCGGGCAAATCCTTGCGCGTCACCAGCACCTGCGGTGTCTCGGCGACCAGCGCCACCGGCGCGAAATCGCTCGCAGCGTTGTAGAGCGGCTTCTTGTAGAGCGTCTGGCTATAGGCATGGGTGCCGACGCTGCCGAGCGCGATCAGATAGCCGTCGGGGGCGGCGCGCGCCACCCGATAGGTCCCGGTCATGCCGCCGGCGCCGGTGATGTTCTCGACGATCACCTGCGCGCCGATGAGCTCGGAGAGGCGGTGCGCCAGGATGCGCCCCATCACGTCGGCGCCGCCGCCGGCCGCGAACGGAACCTCGAGCGTCACCGGCCGCAGCGGCCAGTCCTGCGCGGCCGCCGGCGCACGCGCGGCCGACGCTCCGGCGAGCGCGATGAAAGCAGCAACAAATCGACCAGAGCGGCGGGCGACCATGCCCGCCACGGTATTGCAGGGGCCGGAAAAGCGCCAGCGCAGCCGTTTTCTTGCGCCCGCGCGGAGGGGACAATTTGCCAGGACACACGCGCGATTTGTGCTAACATTGCGTCGGTTTGAGCACGGGCCATGGGCACCGTGGAGGGAAACGATAAAAGGAGCAGGCAGATGAGAGAGAGAAGCGCTTTGTATCTGAGCGTCGCGGCCATCGCCGTTGCGGCCGTCCTGACCGGCGCGCCGGCGCAGCTCAGCGCGCAGCAGGCGCAGCCGAATGCGGCGGTCAGCATCGGCGACACCGACCTCGGCGGCGTCGTCAGCGGGCCCAACGGACCGGAAGCCGGCGTCTGGGTGATCGCGGAAACGAGCGACCTTCCCACCAAGATGGCCAAGATCGTGGTGACCGACGATCAAGGGCGCTACGTGGTGCCGGATCTGCCGAAGGCCAACTACGACGTCTGGGTGCGCGGCTATGGCCTTGTCGATTCGCCCAAGGTGAAGTCCGCGCCCGGCAAGATTCTCAACCTGACCTCGGTGCCGGCGCCGAACGAAACGGCGGCTGCCGAGTACTATCCGCCGATCTACTGGCTCTCGTTGCTCAATGTTCCGACCAAGGCCGACTTTCCCGGCACCGGTCCTAAAGGCAACGGCATCAATCCGAACATCAAGTCGCAACCCCAGTTCCTGCGCGAGTTCAAGACCGACGGCTGCTTCCACTGCCATGCCATCGGCACCAAGGCGACGCGCACGATCCCGCAGGAGTTTGGCACGTTCAGCTCCGGCTATGAAGCCTGGACACGACGCATCCAGTCCGGCCAGGCCAGCAAGGACATGGTCGAGACGATCGAGCATTACGGAACAGAGCGCGGCTTGCGGATGCTGAGTGATTGGACCGACCGCATTGCCAAGGGCGAGCTGCCGGCGACCAAGCCGCCGCGCCCGCAGGGCCTCGAGCGCAATGTCGTCATCACGGTGTGGGATTGGGCCGGCCCCAAGGCTTACCTGCACGACGAGATCGCGACCGACAAGCGCAACCCCACCATCAACGCCTACGGCTCGCTGTACGGCGCGACCGAGAACTCAACCGACAACGTGCCGATCCTCGACCCGATCAAGAGCAGCGCAACCAGCGTGAAGATCCCGGTGCGCGATCCCAAGACTCCCTCCGCACTCTCGACCGACATGTACGCGCCGTCGGCCTATTGGGGCGACGAGAAGATCTGGACCGCGCAGACCATCCCGCACAGCCTGATGCTGGATGAGAAGGCGCGGGTCTGGTACGCGGCGCGCATCCGCGGCGCCAACAATCCCGATTATTGCAAGAAGGGATCGGACCATCCCTCGGCGAAAGCCTTCCCGATCGAGCGCAACAACCGCGAGATCGCGATGCTCGACCCCACCACCAAAGAGTTCAAGCTGATCGACACCTGCTTCCCAACCCATCACGTGCAGTTCGGCTTCGACAAGGATCGCACGCTGTGGACGAGCTCGGGCGGTATCGGCGCCGAGGTGCTCGGATGGATCGACACCAAGGTCCTGGAAGAGACCGGCGACGAGGCCAAGGCGCAAGGCTGGACCCCGTTCATTCTCGACACCAACGGTCTCGGCCATCGCGGCGGCGAATATGTCGAGCCGAACCAGCCGGTCGACCCGACCAAGCAGAAGCGCATCCGCGTCGGCTTCTATGCGGTGGCGCCGAACCCGGCCGACAGCACGATCTGGGGCTCGTTCACCGGCTATCCGGGCGGCGTGGTCCGGGTCGACCCGGGCCCGAACCCGTCCACGACCGCGCTGTCGGAAATCTACAATGTGCCGCTGCCCGGCTATTCGCCGCGCGGGGCGGACATCGACAGCAAGGGCGTGATGTGGTCGGCGCTGGCGAGCGGCCATCTCGGCGCCTTCGACCGCAGCAAATGCAAGGGCCCGCTCAACGGCCCGGCCGCGACCGGCAATCAATGTCCGGAAGGCTGGACGCTCTTTCCGTTGCCGGGACCGCAGCTCGGCGGCGTGACCGACAATGGCAGCGGCGAGACGCCCTACTATGCGTGGGTCGACCAGCACAACACGTTCGGGCTCGGCGACGACGTTCCGTTCGCGACCGGCAACCAGAACGACTCGCTGATCGCGCTCAAGGACGGCAAGATGATCAACCTGGTCGTGCCCTATCCGATGGGATTCTGGGCGAAGGCGCTCGACGGGCGCATCGACGATCCCAATGCGGGCTGGAAAGGCCGCGGCGTGTGGTCGAACACCGGCAACCGGACGCCGTTCCATCTCGAAGGCGGCAAGGGAACCACGCCCAAGATCGTGCACTTCCAGATGCGTCCCGATCCGCTGGCGCGGTAAGCGGCGCGCAGCCCGGCGCACGCCGCCGGGCTGAACATGTGATGAAACCTGCAGCCCGGCTTGTCCGGGCTGCAAGCATTTTGGGCGGTCTCATTGCCGGCTTTTGGTCGCCAGCGAATCAAGCACGGCGACCAAGAGGATTGGCATCGACAGATAAGCCAGCACCGCAACCGGAATTGCCACGTACCAATCCCAGGCGAGGACATTCTCGAAAATCACCACGGTCGCGGTCGCCGCTACGGCACCGAATATCTGGCCGATTGCGATTTTGTGAGTGAGCAGGAAATTCAGCATGATGGGCAATCGAAGAACCGACGACGGATGATGACGCGATTTGGCTGTCCGTCTGCTCTCCGCCTGGTGATAGCCGATGTCGCCGCGCACCTTGCCGCGAAACACCCAGCATAGCCAGCCCGTATAGAGCAGGATCTGACCGCTTGCGATCGCGACCGCCGAAAGCGCTTGCAGAAACCTGTTGCCAGGGAAAACCATAAGGCCGCAACATCGGCACCAAGCTCATGGGTGCGCCATCATGGTCCGGGCCTCTCCAACCGTCGTTCTCGCGGTTCTGGGTGCGCTTTCGCTGACCCCTGCCGCCGCGCAGGAGGGTGCGGGCACGCAAGCGTTTCCCGCGCGGGCGATCCACATCGTTGTCCCCTTCCCGGCGGGCGGGCCGGCCGATATCGCGGCGCGCCTCATCGGCGGGAAGATGAGCGAGGACTGGGGCCAGCCGGTGGTGGTCGACAACCGCCCCGGCGCCAACACTATCATCGGTGCGCAGGTGGTGGCACGGGCGGCGCCCGACGGCTACACGCTGCTCATGGTCATCGACTCGACGCTGACCATGAACCAATATCTGTACCGCACGCTGCCCTACGATCCGCTCAACGACTTCGCGCCGATCACGCCGACCGTCAAATCCATGTCGCTCCTGGCGGTGCCGTCCGCGACTGGCCCTAAGACCGTGAAGGAGCTGATCGCCCGCGCCAAGGCATCGCCCGGCAAGCTCAACTACGGCTCCGGAACCATCACGGCGCAGCTCATGGGCCTCCTGTTCCACAAGGCGGCCGGGCTCGATATCGTGCACGTGCCGTTCAAGGGCACGGCCGAGACCGTGCAAGGACTGCTGACCGGCAGCGTCGACCTCATCTATGCCGCCACGGTGGTGGTCGCGCCGCTGATCGAGAGCGGCCAGATCCGCGCACTCGCCAAGCTCGACAGCCGCCGCACGCCCTATCCGGAGCTCCCGACCCTCGCGGACGCCGCCGAGCTGCGCGATCTGGACGACGTGTCGATCTGGTTGGGGCTGGTGGCGCCGAAAGGCACGCCCAAGCTTGTCATCGACAAGATCAATCGCGAAGTGGTGCGCATCCTGGCCGATCCGCTGGTGCGGCAGAAGTTCGACCAATCCGGCAACTTCGCGGTGAGCAGCACGCCGGAGGAATTCGAGGCCTTCATCCGCAAGGAGGCCGGCCGCTGGTCCAAGGTCCTCCAGGACGTCGACATCAAATTCGATTGAGGGCGAAGGGCGCATGTCGCTGTCGTCCCGGCCGGAGAGCCGGGACCCATAACGCCGCAGCAAATCGACAGGGCACCGCGTATGGGTCCCTGCTTTCCGCAGGGACGGCATGCCGACCTGTGGTTACTGGGTCGCCCGCTTTCGCGGGCGATGGCAACAATATGCATCGAAGCTAATGATACCCGATATCGCCGCGCACCTTGCCGCGGAACACCCAGTATGACCAGCCCGTATAGAGCAGGATCACCGGGAGAAGAACGAGCGTGCCGATCAGGAGAAAGGCCTGCGTGCTTTCGGAGGCCGCGGCCTGATCGAGCGTATAGTGCTTGGGCACGATCATGGGCCACAGGCTGATGGCGATCCCCAGATAGGACATCACGAATATCGCCAGCGCGCCGATGAACGGGCCGAAATCGGGGCCGTGGTCGAAGGCCCGCCACGTGTAGGCGATCAGCGCGATCGTAATGAGCGGCACCGGCGCCAGCAGCGCGATATTCGGCCAGGAGAACCAGCGCGCCGCGATCTGGGCATCCATGAGCGGCGTCCATAGGCTGACGACCGCGATCGCCAGCACGGTCCCGATCAGGGCGCGTCGGCCGAGCGCGCGCGCCCAGTCCTGCAGCGCTCCTTCCAACTTGATCGTGAGCCAACCGGCGCCGAGCAAGGCGTAGCCGAACGTCAAGGCCACGCCGGTGAAGACCGAGAAGGGCGTCAAACAATCAAACGAGCCGCCGGCAAAGTGCCGGCCCTCGACATGGAATCCCTGGACGAAGGCGCCCAAAACAACGCCTTGCGCGAAGGCGGCGACCGCGGAGCCCCAGGCGAAGCCATGGTCCCAGAAGGTCCGGTGCTCGGCATCGCGATAGCGGAACTCGAAGGCGAGCCCGCGAAAGATCAGCGCGAGCAGCATCAGCAGGATCGGGAAATAGACCGCCGGGATGATGATCGCGAAGGCGAGCGGGAACGCTGCCAAAAGGCCGAGGCTCCCCAGGATCAGCCAGGTCTCATTGTCGTCCCAGATCGGCGCGATCGAGTTCATCACCAGATCGCGGGCGCGGCGATCGGGCGCAAAATTGTAGAGCATGCCGACGCCGAGATCGAAACCGTCAAGGGCGACATAGAAGAACACCGCCATCGCCAGGATGGCGGTCCAGACCGGGGTCAGGCTCAAGGTCGGCATCATCGCCCTGCCTCCGGCGCCGGCTGCGAGAGGGCCTCGATCGGTCCTTTGGGTCGGCCGCTGGCGATGGGTTCGCTCGCCTCGCTCGGAAGCGGACCACGCCAGACGATCCTGAGCATCGTAAAGAGCCCGACCGGATAGATGACCAGATAAACCGCCACATACAGCAACAGCGAAAGCGCCACATCGGAGCCGGCAAGCGATGGGGAAACCGAGTCCGCGGTGCGCAGCAAGCCGTAGACGATCCACGGCTGGCGGCCAACCTCCGTGGTCGTCCATCCGGCGATGACGGCGATGAATCCAAGGCAGCTCGCGAGCTGGCACAGCCGCAAATACCACCCTGCCCGATCGAGCTCGCCGCGCGCCATCAGCACGAAGCCCGCCGCCACCACCGCCAGCATCAGAAGCCCGATCCCGACCATGATCCGGAACGTGAAGTAGACGATCGCGACGGGAGGGCGTTGATCGGGCGGAAAGTCCTTGAGGCCCTTAACTTCGCCATCCCAGGAGTGAGTGAGATAAAGGCTGCCCAACCGCGGGATCGCGATCTCGGCCAGATTGCGTTCCACCCCTTCGTCGGGCCAACCGATGATGGAGGCCGGCACGCCGCGGCCGCCGTCCCACAATCCCTCGATGGCGGCGAGCTTGGCCGGCTGATAGGCGAGCGTATTGAGGCCGTGCAGATCCCCGAGCACGATTTGCGCCGGCACGAAAATCGCGAGGAACCACAAAGCGAGCCGCAACATCAGGCGGCCATGCGCAACCGACAGGCGGCGCTTGAGCGTGTAGGCACCGACCGCCAGCACCACAAAAGCCGTGGTCACGAAGAACGCGCTGACCGTATGCGCCAGCCGGTAGGGAAACGACGGACTGAAGATGATTTCCAGCCAGTCCTTGGGGAAAAACCGGCCGTCAATGATCTCGTGCCCAACCGGCGTCTGCATCCAGCTGTTGGTGGCGAGAATCCAGAACGAGGAGAAGAGCGTGCCGACCGCCACCATAACGGCAGCGACGAAATGCATGGCCGGAGGCACAAGCTTGCGGCCGAACAGCAGCACCCCGAGAAAGGTCGCTTCGAGGAAGAAGGCAAACAGGCCCTCATAGGCGAGCAGCGGCGAGATCACGTTGCCGGCATCATCGGCAAAGCGGCTCCAGTTGGTGCCGAACTGGAACGGCATCACGATGCCGGTCACCACGCCCATGCCGAAGGAGATCGCGAAAATCCGCAGCCAGAACTGGGAGAGGTCGAGAAAGATCGTGCGCCTGGTCAAGGCATAGCAGCCTTCGAGAAAGGCGATGAACGAGGCGAGACCGATCGTGAAGGCCGGCAACAGGATATGCCAGCCGATGACCCAGGCGAATTGAATGCGCGACAGGAGAAGGGGGTCAAGATGCAAGCTCGGTCATCCTTCCCGTTGCTGCGTGCCATTGGCGCTTCATAGAACAAGACCCGCCGGCCCCGCATGCCGCACACCGTCGCAGTCGCGGTTTACCCGCCGGGCGGGCGTCCCTTACCTTGCGGCCCGCGGAAGGGTAGTATGCACCCTGACGTTCAAACCTCCAGAGAATGATCGCGTTCCAATACACAAAGCGCGCAATGAGGGCGCCGACATGCTGAAGTGGAAAGTGCGCTGCCTGGCGGTCCTAGCGGTCTTGGCGGCGTTTGCCGCCCCGCTGACCGCGGCCGCGCAGGATTATCCGACCCGTCCGGTGATGCTGGTCTCGCCGTTCCCGCCCGGCGGCAGCGTCTCGCTGGTCGCGCGTATCGTGGCCGAGAAAATGGGCGAGACGCTGGGCGCGTCGATCGTGGTCGAGAACCGCGGCGGCGCCGGTGGCACCATCGGGGCGCGCTCGGTCGCCAAGAGCCCGCCCGACGGCTACACGCTCCTGCTCGGCTATACCGGGACCTTGGCGATCGGGCCCGGCATGTATCCCAATGCCGGCTTCGATCCGCGCAAGGATTTCGCCCCGATCGGCCGCATCGGAACGGCGCCCACCATGCTGGTGGTGCATCCGAGCCTTCCGGTCCATTCGGTCGTCGAGCTGATCGCCTATGCGAAGGCGCATCCGGGCGAGATCAACTATGGCTCGGCCGGCGTCGGCACCGTCGGCCATCTGGGCGGCGAGCTGCTCGCCACCATGGCGGGGATCAAGCTGGTCCATGTCCCCTACAAGGGGACCGGCCCGGCCATCACTGATCTCCTGGGCGGCCACATCCCGATGATGATCACGCCGATCCCGACCGCCCATGGCCATGTGGCGAGCGGATCGCTGCGGGCACTGGCAGTGACCAGCGCGCAACGCTCGAGCCTGCTGCCCGATCTGCCGACGATCGCGGAATCCGGCCTGCCCGCATACGAGGCGGCCTTGCGCTACGGGCTGGTCGCGCCCACCGGCACGCCGCGGCCGATCGTCGAGCGGCTCAACAAGGAGCTGCGCTTGGCGCTCGCGGCCGAGGACGTGCGGGCGCGGCTCGCCGCCGACGGCGCCGAAGTCCTGCCGAGCACGCCGGAACAATACGCCGCCGACATCGACCGCGAAGAGGCGACCTGGTCGAAGGTGGTGAACGCGCTCGGCCTCAAGGGCGAGTGACATGATGACGGCAACACGGGCCTTGTTGGCGGGGATCGCCGCGGCGCTCGCCGCCGCCGTGTCGGCAAACGCGGACGACTATCCGAGCCGGCCGATCACGCTGGTCGTTCCCTATGCGGCCGGCGGCGGCAACGACGTGATGGCCCGCGTCGTCGCCGAGAAGATGAGCGTGACGCTGCGCCAGCAGATCGTCATCGAGAACCGTGCCGGGGCCGGCGGCAGCAACGCGACCCGCCAGGTCGCGCGCAGCGCCCCGGACGGCTACACGCTCGTGCTCGGGGGAACCGGGACGCTGGGCGTCAATCCGACGCTCTACAGCAATGTCGGCTACGACCCGCGCAAGGATTTCGCCCCGGTCGGCCTGATCGGCACTAGCGCGCTGATCGTGCTGGTCCACCCTGGCTTGCCGGCGCATTCCATTCGCGAGCTGATCGATCTCGCCAAACAGGAGCCCGGCAAGCTCAACTATGCCTCGGCGGGCGTCGGCAGCGGCATCCATCTCGGCACCGTGCTGTTCGAGCAGATGGCCGACATCAAGCTCACCCACGTGCCCTACCGGGGCAGCGCGCCGGCGCTAACCGATCTTATGGGTGGGCATGTGGCGATCTATTTCAGCTCGCTGCCGCCCGCGATCGGGCTTGCCCGCGATGGCAGGGTGCGGGCGTTGGCGGTGACCGGCGCCAAACGCTCGGACGTGTTCCCCGAGCTGCCCACGGTCGCTGAAGCGGAGCTGCCGGGTTATGAGTCGGTGCTCCACTACGGGATCGTGGCGCCCGCCGGCACGCCGCGGCCGATCATCGACAAGCTCAACGCGGCGATGCGCGAAGCGCTCGATGCGCCGGACACCAAGGAGCGCATGGCGACCGACGGCACCGAGCCGCTGCCCAGCACACCCGACCAATATGCCGTCGACATCGATCGCGAGGAGACCAAATGGTCGGCGATCGTGAAGAAGTCCGGCGCCAAGGCGGAATGAGAGAGTCCGCGTGGCCGAATTTGTCGTGACATTGTCTGGCGACTTGTGGTATCCTTCTATCCATGAGGCAATATGATCCGACGCACGAACCGGACAGAGAAGCTCGACCTGCGGCTGACTCGGGCCGCAAAACAGACCTTGCAAGCGGCGGCAACCGCCCAGCGCAAGTCAGTCAGTGAGTTTGTTCTCGATTCGGCCTTGAGCGAGGCCGAAGAGCGACTCGCGGACCGGCGCGTCTTCGTGCTCAACGCGAAGAGTTGGGATGCTTTCATGACCGCGCTGGACGCGCCGCCGCGCCGCCATGCGCGCCTTGAGCGATTGTTTCGCGAGCCTTCCGTTTTTGATTCCAAAAACGAACCGTGAAGCATTCGCTCCGTATCGAGAAACTGCATCGTAGTCACGCCGTCGAGCAGTTTACCTGCGGGCAACCGGAGCTTGACCGCTTCCTTATCCGTCACGCGCTGCAAGCCCAACAGGCAAATTCGTCACAGACCTATGTGGCCTCGAGTGACAGCGAGGTCGTCGGCTTCTACACGATCGTTGCCGGAGAGGTCCGGCATGCGGATGCTCCGGAGCGCGTCATCAAGAGCATGGCCCGCCACCCCATCCCGCTATTGGTGCTCGCGCGCCTGGCCGTCCATATCCAGGCACAACGTCGAGGCATTGGCGCCGGATTGCTGCTCGACGCGCTCGGGCGCACGCTTCATGTCGCCGACGTGATCGGCGTACGCGCGCTCGCCGTTCACGCCAAGGACGACGCAGCCGTTGCGTTCTATCGCCACTTTGGCTTCACTCCCTCCCCGACAGATGGACGGCACTTGTTCATGATCATCAAGGACATCCGCCTCGCGGCGGGGTAAGACGTGAGACGGACATCATGAGGAACTCATGAATTTCGAGCCCACCGAGGAGCAACGGCTGTTCGCCGAGCAGGTGCGCCGCTTTGCGCAGGCCGAGCTCGCGGCGGATGCCCTCAGGCGCGCGCATGACCCGCGCTTTCCCTTCGACGTCGCCAAGCGCATGAGCCAGCAGGGGCTCATGGGCATCACCTTGGCGCAGGCCGATAGCGGCCAGGGCGGCACGCTGATGGATGCCATCATCGCCATCGAGCAGGTCGCGGCGGCCTGCCCGCGCAGCGCCGACGTGGTCCAGTTCGGCAATTTCGGCCCGATCCGCACTTTCGCGGAATACGGCACACAGACCCAGAAGGCGCGCTGGCTGCCCGACCTGCTCGGCGGCCGCATGGTCCTGAGCCTCGGCATGACCGAGCCCGACGCGGGCTCGGCGGTGACCGACCTCGCCACCAGCGCGCGGCCGGATGGGTCGGGCTATCTCATCAACGGCACCAAGGTGTTCTCCACCTTCAGCCCCGACGCGGCGATCTTTCTCGTCTATGTCCGCTACGGGCCGGGCCTCTCCGGCATCGGCTCGGTGATCGTCGAGCGCGGCGCGCCGGGCTTCTCGATCGGGCCGCCGTCGAGCTTCATGAGCGGGGAGGAATGGTGCGAACTCCACTTCGAGGGCTGCCGCATCCCCGCCGAGAACGTCCTGCTCGGGCCGGGCGGCTTCAAGAAGCAGATGGCGAGCTTCAATGTCGAGCGCCTCGGCAACGCCGCCCGCGCGCTCGCGCTCGGACGCCATGCCTACAATGCGGCGCGCGTCCATGCGACGACCCGCGAGCAGTTCGGCCGGCCGCTATGCGAGTTCCAAGGCCTGCAGTGGAAGTTTGCCGACATGGCGATCAAGCTCGAAGGCGCGCAGCTGCTGCTCTATCGGGCGGCCGCCAATGCGGACCGCGGCCTGCCTTCGGCCTACGAGACCGCCGTCGCCAAGGCGGCCTGCAACCAGACCGGCTTTGAGCTCGCGAACGATTCCATCCAGATCATGGGGGCGCTCGGCTACAGCCGCGAGACGCTGGTCGAATATTGCATGCGGCGCACCCGCGGCTGGATGATCGCCGGCGGCTCGATCGAAATCCTGAAGAACCGCATCGCCGAGCACGTCTTCGACCGCCGCTTCGATCAGCGCAAGCGCCATGCTGACGCCGCCGAGTGAAAAGCTGGCGCGGGCGCTGTTCGCGCCGCGCGCCGTTGCGATCGTCGGCCAGTCCAACGACGCCGCAAAGACCGCGGGCCGGCCGCTCAAATATCTGCGGCAGGCGGGCTTTGCGGGGCGCATCTATCCGGTCAATGCGGGGCGCGCGACGGTGCTGGGCGAACGCGCCTGGCCGTCGCTGTCGGCGCTGCCCGAAGTGCCGGAGCACGCCTATGTGGTCACGGGGACGGAGCGCGCGGTCGAAGCCGTGCGGGAATGCGGGGCGCTCGGCGTGAAGGTCGCGACCGTGCTCGCCGACGGTTTCACCGAGGCGGGTGCCGAAGGCCTGGCGCGGGCGGCAGAGCTGCGCGAGGTCGCACAGCGCACCGGGCTTCGCATCGTCGGGCCCTCGAGCCTCGGCGTCGTCAACCTGCGCGACAAGGTGATGCTCACCGCCAATGCCGCGTTCGATGAGGAGGCGCTCCCGGTCGGCCGCATTTTCGTGGCCTCCCACAGCGGCGGCATGATCGGCACGCTGCTCTCGCGCGGCCTTTCGCGCGGGATCGCCTTTGCGGGGCTGGTCTCGGTCGGCAACGAGATCGACCTGTCGCTCGGCGAAATCTGCGCCGCGACGCTCGATGACCCGGGCATCGAAAGCTACATGCTGTTCCTGGAATCGCTGCGCCATGCCGATGCGTTGCGCGCCTTCGCGCTCGCCGCCGCCGAGCGGGGCAAGCCGATCCTTGCCTACAAGCTCGGGCGCTCGTCGGAAGCGCGCGAGCTCGCGGTCTCCCATACCGGCGCGCTTGCCGGCGAGGACGACGTGGCGGACGCGTTCTTTAAGGATTGCGGGATTGCCCGGGTCGACACGCTCGACGCCCTGATCGAGGGATTGCCGCTCCTGGGGCGCGTGCCGATGGCGGCTGCGGGCGCGCGCCAGCGGCGGGTCGCGGTCGTCACCACCACGGCCGGCGGCGCCACCATGGTGGTCGATCCGCTGGCCGTGCGCGGCGTTGCGATCGAGCCGCCGAGCGCTGCAACACTGGCGCAACTCTGCGCAGCCGGGCTCTCGGTCAAGCCGGCGCGGCTCATCGACC
>DATDGG010000201.1:0-18809 GCA_036522235.1 Xanthobacteraceae bacterium | reverse complement strand
CCTTTTCCAGGATCAGCGGCGCTATCGCAACTCATCCCAGGCAGGTGCCACCCGCAGCTCCGGCGGCAGTCCTCGAATTGCGAAACGGATTGCGTCCAACTGCAACAGTGGATGGCGAAAATTGTGGGCGGAGAATCCGCCCGATGGACCGCTCGTTCACCGGCAGACGGGCCATCATGAATGATCACAAGTCACGCAACATTGCAAATATATGTTGCCGCGAGCTAGATTCGAAGAATTTCAATCTTACATATAGGTGGTAGTTCCGCGACTGTCCCCTTCGGGGCGGCGGCTGGAAATCGGCGCGCTGCAGCTCTTCTGATCGAAAGCGCCGAGGGCTTTGGTCCGAACCCCGAGAACCGCTCCTTCGTCAATGCCGGCGTGGCGCGCTGTTCCTGATTAGTCGCGAGGCTGGATGCAAGCGCTCTTCATTGGCCAAACCTATATCGACGTCACCTTCTTGACCGATCGGCTTCCGGTCGGCGATGAGAAACACGTGGCATCGGCTTATGCCATTTCGTTCGGCGGAAACGCGGTCACCGCGGCTTTCTGCTGTGCGAAGCTCGGGGTCGTGCCGGATCTGCTCACCACGGTGGCGGATGACTGGCTGGGACGCATGTTCTTGGAGATGGCCGCAAAATACGCGGTCCCGATCCATCCACGCAGCGTGAGCACGTCCTCGCTGTCGTTCATCATGCCGAAAGACGGAATGCGTGCGATCGTACGCTGTCGCGACGACCACCATCTCAATTCCTTCCCGGTTCTCGATCTCACCGGCTGTCATGCCCTGCACGTCGACGGGCACCAGCCCGATGCCGCCCTCCACTATGCCAAGCTTTGCCGGTCGGCCGGCATCCTCACCTCACTCGATGGCGGCGGACTTCGGTCGAATACCCACGAGTTGCTGGCCTTCATCGACGTCGCAATCGTGGCGGCGCGGCTCTGCGAGCAGATGGGATTGTCGCCCGCCGAAATGCTGGATTACCTCAAAGGTCGCGGTTGTCGCATCGGCGGTGTGACGCTGGGGGAGCGCGGGCTCTTCTGGTACGACGAAACCGGCACGGTCCGTTCGGATACCGCGCTCGCCGTGCCGGCCGACAAGATCGTGGATACCAGCGGCGCCGGTGACGTCTTCCACGGCGCCTACCTTTATTCGTACCTCGCCGAGCCGACCGAGAAATGGGAGCGCCATTTCGGATTCGCCCGCGCGGCCTCGGCGTACAAAATTCAGCACCTGGGAAATGAAGCGGGGTTACCGTCTCTCGAGGACATCAATGCGATGCGGCGCCAATTTGGCGACAAGCTCGAGCCGCCGCCTGATTCCGCCAGCCGCCGCCGAGATTGGGCGATAACACGCTCGGTGCGCTGACCGCGCGGTAGAAAGGCCCAGTTGACAAGCCTGATTCGCCGCATCGTCGCACGCGCGCCTGCCGTGTCACTTGGGACAGCCGCGAAGGTCCACACGAGGAGCCTTTCAGCGTCGAGCGCCGAGGAGCATGCCCGCAGCCTGGCCGTCACACAGTTGGTCACTCCGAACCGACGAAGGGGCGGCCGCTCGTCCACCGGCCGGAGTATTGCTTCCGATCAGCTCGACGATGCCATCATAACGATGCGTCCCCTGACGGTATCGCTCGCGGATGACGGCATCACGCATCGGCTGCGGGTTCGGCTGGGATAGTGGCCACTGATCGATGAGGGCGATCCGCCACTCAGAAAGTCGGCGGGGATCGGGTCGTAGGACCCTTTATGGCCGCGCTGATAGGCTTTCGCCGCGGTCGTATAGATCAAGTCGCGGTTCGAATCGAAGGCGTTGAGAAGTCCAGCCTCATCGAAGCTCATGTCGGGTTGGATTCGCTTCAACGCCTCAGCGCCCACGAAAAACGACGATCGGATGGCGAAGGAAGGCGATCTGGAAAAAACCTGAGCGGCGGCGCGCCTTTCCAGCTGGCGGGAGCGCGACCGGTATCCAACGGACTTTGGTTCCGCGGGCATTTGGCGGTGGTCGATTTTATTTCTGTAGACTCCGGTGCCTGAATGGGCGCATCCGTGCGCAGACTTGCTCACCGCCTTGAAGTGAATTCCGTCACAGGCGGGGCACGGACCGCTCCTTGGCGATGGCCAAGCGCGCGGTCCGGCCCTGCAGATTGAGAGCCGACCTTGAACAAGCAGAATTCCACCATAGCCGCCGCTGCGCCCGATGCCCGCGACTGGGCGCGGATCCTCCCTCGCTATAGCCCTCCCAATGCCGCGCGCAGCATCATCGAGCTCGCGATCACGGTTGTCCCTCTGATCCTGGTGTGGGCTCTGATGTGGGCAGCGCTCGGTGTCGGCTACTGGCTGTGCCTGCCGCTCGCGGTGCCGGCCGCGGGATTTCTGGTCCGCCTGTTCATGATCCAGCACGATTGCGGTCACGGCGCGTTCTTCCCTCACCGTCTGGCAAACGATTGGGTCGGCCGCGTAATCGGGGTACTGACGCTTACGCCCTATGACTTCTGGCGACACGCCCACGCCATTCATCATTCGACTTCAGGCAATCTCGATCTCCGCGGAGTTGGCGACATCACCACGCTGACTGTGCGCGAATACCTGGCGCGGTCCTCCTGGGGTCGGCTGCGCTATCGCCTTTACCGTCATCCGATCATCCTGTTCGGCCTGGGCCCGGCCTATCTGTTCATCCTTCTCCAGCGGCTGCCGGTCGGGCTCAAGCGTCGCAGCTGGCGACACTGGCTCAGTACGATGGGCACCAACCTCGCCATCGCGGCTCTCGCCGCCGCGATGATAAGGCTGGTCGGCGTCGGCCCGTTCCTGCTCGTGCATCTCCCGATCACGCTGCTCGCGGCCTCGATCGGCGTCTGGCTGTTTTATGTCCAACACCAGTTCGAGGGCACTCTATGGGCTCGCGAGGGAGCCTGGAACCGGCAAGAAGCGGCGCTTCACGGCAGCTCCTATTATGACCTGCCGAGCGTCCTGCGCTGGTTCACCGCCAATATCGGAGTGCACCACATCCATCATTTGTGCAGCCGCATCCCCTACTACAGGCTGCCGTCGGTGCTGCGCGATCATCCCGACCTCGGCGGCATCGGTCGGCTGACCTTGGCGGAGAGTCTCGGCTGCGTCCGGCGAGTGCTGTGGGATGAAAATCAGCAGCGGCTGATCTCTTTCAACGAAATGCGCCGGCGCTACGGCTGCGCGTGAGGGCGAAACAGACTTCATTCCGAGGGGCGTGGCACGGTCGCAAGGGAAATCACGTGGCCGGCGAAGAGCTGACGAACTAAGACGGCCGCAGCCCGTGTCGCTATATGGCGCCCGCATTTCTCTTGTCGAAAAGCCCGAGACGCTTCTGTGATTCCGTGGGCATGTCGCTGACATGGAGCAGGCGCCCCATATAGGTCGTCCACGGCTTCTCAGCGACGGGTTGAACCGAGACAAAGCTCCAGAACTGCCGCTCGTTCATCTCAATCTCGGTGACGGCATTCTCGAGCACCCAGTTCTGGAGCACCGAGAGGCGCGGCTGCTCCCGACCGGTGAACATGGTTTCAGGTATCGCTTTTCTCACTGTGCATCTCCTGACGCAAACGCTGCCGGATGAAATTTTCCGAATGCACTCCCGACCGCGGCCCGGGAATGAGGTCGCTATCCGCCGGGTGCTGCCGATGCCGCCGCATATGCAGGCTGCGCATAACATAGTGTGGCAAAGGTTTACGAAGCATGCTCGCGCGACACCGGTTTGCCGGCATCGCCGTTCCAAGCCCTGAGCGGCGACGTGCTTCAGCCGCGGATCTCAACGACCGTTCACGATGAAATTGACATCGCCGACCGATGGATTTCTCGGCGATCAAGACCCTTGAAAGGATGGTCGGCTCTCGTCTCAGCTCTCGTCTTAACTCGATGAGGGGTTTGCCTGCATCCGCCGCGCGCTGAGGAGCGGCCCATTCGCGAACCGGCAGTCGGGGAAACATCGTCGGCTGCCGGTCTGCTCACGGTCGACGTTCGATCTCCAGGCTGCCTTAAAGCAGCGTATTTGCCAAAACGACCACAAGGGCAAATGCCGCAATTGCCATCAATCCATGAGCCAGTTTTCGCTCATCTACGGCGGCCTCGTACCAATTGCGACACGAAAGCATCCCAAAAAGGAAAAAAGAAAGAATTAGCCATTTCACGATGATTCTCCCGGCTCCGGCGGCGATGCATCGAAGCGTGACGGCCGACCGCGCAGACGCAGATCAGGCGCTGCCGACTCACCACAAGCACGTTAGGAGATTATCGGGCCGCGATACGCCGATATTCGGAACCGCAAGGTGAGAAACGGCCAGGCGGCATTTTACCTTGCAAAAGGCGTCCTCGCATCGTACATTGCAAAGCATCGACATTTGGCCGGACAATCAGGCCGTATCGCCTTCGCTGGACGTTAGGCGCACGCTCAGACCCCCCAAACTTCGACAAACCGGGCTTACGCTCGCGCGTTGGCGCTGCCGCAAGCCCATGTGCACCTACGCCAGTGAAAGGAAATCTCATGAACACCGGCACCGTAAAGTTCTACAATGGCCAGAAGGGCTTCGGCTTCATTCAGCCGGACAATGGCGGCAAGGACGTGTTCGTCCACGCCACAGCTCTGGAACGCGCCGGCCTGCATGGTCTCAACGAGGGTCAGAAGGTTGCTTTCGACACTCGGGAAGACAGTCGCACCGGCAAGATCGCCGTCGACAATATCCAGGCCGCATAGTTCAGGCCGCACAGGCTCGAGCGGCGGAAACCGCGGTTTCCGCCTGCCCTTCCGGGAAGGCACTGGGGCGGCTTGATTGTCGTCGCAGGGGAATCGAAGGCAGTTCGCGACGTGATGGGTCAGTCCGCGCGCAGCTTCGAGACGTTTCGCACCGCGACCGATACGCGGATGAAGTCCAATGAGCGATAATGCCGAATATTGGGTCGAGGTGAAGCACCGCTATCGACTGCCAAAGCCTTATGCCTGGGAGATTTGCTGCTCTGACCACCCGTTGGCCGTGATGCGGTCCGATGTTTCATTCAAGAGCGAAATCCTGGCCAGAAATAGTGGCGAAACCGCCCTGAAAGGCCTATTGCAAAGGCTTCGTGGAGCATCTGCCGCATCTTAAGACCTCACTTGATGGGGGTGCTTCAGGTGGTTGGGCGGACATCTGATCCGGTCGATGGCCTTGTCGCCTGCAGCCGCAGGCAAAATCGCAAAGCGGATGGGCTTCCGCTTGGCAAATCGCCGGCGGCCCGGCCGGCGCCGATAGTGCAGAAGGAGTGCTTACGATGACAGATCGCGTCCATAAGTTTAAGGTTGGACAGACCGTCGACCTCATCCCCTCGACCTTTCGGGCCGCGGCAAAAGACACTTATGAGATCGTAAGCCTCCGGCCGGCAGAGGGTGGAAATAGCCAGTATCGGATCAAGAGCAAGAGCGAAGCGCACGAGCGCGTGGTTTCGGAAACCGACCTCGTCCTCGTGGCGTAGGTCAAATTCGCTCTCGATTGAGAGCGATTAGCTGTCTGCTGGGCGGCCAGCGCTCGGATGAGCAGCCTAGCCGTTTGGCCAGATCTGGCGCATATTGCGGACATGGCCAAACCCAAACCTCCCCGCGTCGTATTTAAGATGCAGCGCATCCAAGACGGTGACTGGCAAATCCAAGCTCACTATCCGGGCGTCGAGGTTCGCTACGTCAAGGGGTTCAAGAGCAAGGCTGAGGTCGACGAGTGGCTGGCGGGAGACCGCCGCATCGCCTGGCTCAGATCGCAGGGATATGCGAAATGACCAGCAGCCCAAAATGGCGCGCCGTCAACTGAGCGGCCACTCGTCAAAGTTTGGCGCCACCAGATGCCCGCTCTCGCCGCGCCAGAATTGCGAGGCCTTGCGCAGGTAGTCGAGCCCGGTCTGCAGGATGTGGCCGTAGTAGCAGGCGTGGGTTCCCTCGGCGAACACCGCCTGCCGCGCCGCCGCGTCAACCGGCTCGCCGCGCTGCAGCGCGCGCGCGACCCTGATGGGCGGGTCGTCGGGCCGATAGAACGAGGTCCGCACCCCGAATGCCTCGATCTTCTGCGGGTCGGGCTGGTTGTAGACCCGGACCCAGCGGTCGATGCCGACAAACGAAGGCTGCACGGTGCGGAACAGGTTCTCCAGCCAATCCTCCATGTGGTCGACGGTCGGGTTGAGCGTATGCACCGACAGCAGCGAGCGCTGGAACAGCGCGCGCACGAATTCCTCGAAGGCTTCTCCCTTGGGGCTGAGCTTGGCCATGAAGAATTCCGAGAACGGATCGGCGCCCCCGTCGAGATAGACCTGGCGGAACACTTCGGCGTCGAGATAGGCCGAATATTCGTGGGCCGCCTCCACGACTTGCGGGCTCACCGGCGGCGTGCCGGGCGTACCGCGCAAATAGGCCTGCATTTGCGACCAGGTGCCGCTTGCGGCGCGGGACAGCGGCGGCTTCATCACGTTGTCGGTGGCTTGATGGATCAGTCCGCCCAGCACGAAGCCGAGGTTGCGCTGAAGCTTCGGATCGCGGCTCGAAGCGCTCCACTTGTCGCGAACGCCTTCCAGCATCGGCTGCATCCATTTCGCGCCCAGACGCGTCAGCGTGCCCAATCGACCTGCTTCACGCTGCTGCACCAACGCGGCACGAAATACGCTTTCGATTCTCTCGTCGAGCTGGCCCAGGCGGCAGCAGTCCTCGAACGCCGCCCAGTGGGTTAGCATATCCGACATCGCTGCCCTCCCGGCGAGATCATGGACTATCGGCCGAGGAGGATGCCGCCTTACTCCCCCTTAATGTTCGCCGCACGGATCACCTTGTCCCACTTCTCGGTTTCTGCGGCTATGAAGCTCGCGAGATCGTCGGGTGAGCCCGTCAGCATTATCCCGCCCGCATCGGCAAGGCGCGCCTTCAATTTCGGGTCGGCGAGCGCCGCATTGATCGCCTGGTTGAGCTGCCCGATGATTTCGGTCGGCGTATTCCTGGGTGCACCGACGCCGTACCAGCCGCTCGCCTCGAAGCTCGGCACCACGTCACCCACGGGCGGGACATCCGGCAATTGTTCCGAGGCGGTCGCGGTCGACACCCCGAGCGGGCGCAACCTGCCGGCCCTGATATATTCGATCGAAGCGGGCATGGAAGCGAACATGACCTGCACCTGTCCGCCGAGCAGGTCCGTCAGCGCGGGGGCCGAGCCCCGATAGGGTACGTGAACCATGTCGACCTTGGTCATCATCATGAACAGCGCGGCGGCCACCTGCGAGATCGTGCCGGCGCCGTATGACGCTATGCTCAGCTTGCCCGGATTGGCCTTGGCGTAGGCGATCAACTCGGACAGCGTCTTGCCGGGAAACGCCGCATTGACCACCATGACATGGGGCACCCGCATGATGCCGGCGACCGGAGCGATGTCGCGGATAAAATTGAAGTTGAGCTTGTCGTAGAGGCTCGCCGCGTTGGTCGCCGGCGGGGCGTCGAAAAGGAGGAGCGTATGGCCGTCAGGGAGCGCGTGCACGACCGTCTCGGTGGCTAAATTGCTACCGGCGCCCGGCCGGTTCTCCACAAAGAACGATTGGCCGAGCCGCTCCGACAGCCATTGCCCCACCAGGCGCGCCGTGATGTCGACGCCACCGCCGGGCGGAAAGCCGACGACGATACGCACCGGCCGCGTCGGATAGGTTTGCGTCCAGGCGACCCGGGACATGGCCGGGAGCGAGGCCGCAGCCCCAACCAGACTCAAAAATCGACGGCGTGGAAAGTGCATGATGGCGCCCCGACGTTTGCTATGCGCGAGCAGACTACCAGCATGTTGCGCCCATCGCGAGTGGACGATATCGCCTTCCGCTGCCGCGGTGATCGTAGCACCAGTTGGCGCGGTCGGGCGCAAGCGAGCTCCGGCCAAATCGCCGGTAGCCGTTGGCGATCTTTGATTGGTAGCGGAGGACGGATTTGAACCGCCGACACGGGAATGGGCAGGCACGCTTGATCGGCCGCGGGGCGCCTGCACGCGCCGCCGGTCCATGCCGCTACAATCTGGCCTCTCGGAAGGCTCGGCCTTGGGCGGCCGTCATTTTTCAAAATCATAGTCAAACGTAAACAATGTCATCCGCCCTTGTCGTTGGTCCCAGACATAGGTTCCCCGTCCGCGCAAGGCTGCAAGTCCGCCTCTGCCGGATCCCAGGACAACGATCCAATCGGCGCGCAGCCTGCTGGTTCCGAATGTGCCGGTGATCTCCGTCACGACGCTGCCTGTTTCTCCGCCTACCGATCCGACGATGCGCTCAAGTCCGACAAATCGGCCCGCGCCATGATCGCTCTACGCCATCAGATACTCAGCAAATCCCTGGCCCGTAATATCGCGGTGGAAGACAGTTGCCAGGCTCGACCGGCTGAGCCTCACTTCGCAATCTTCCTCGTAGTACGGCTTTTCCCTCCAATCCTGCGTTTCGCAAGACCCGGTCGCATGAACGGGCATCATTTCCTCCTTTTTCGAGGTCCTACTTTCGGCCCGCCATATGCCATGTTCATATAGCGCCCACCTTTCTTCAGCTCGTCCAACATTTGCTTTAACCGCTTCACGCGCGTTTCTTCGCGTTTGGCGTGGGTGATCCATCCAATGTAGTCGTTCTGCTGATATCGAGGCCGGGACTTGTAAGCGTTCATCAAGGCTTCGCGCGTCAGGGCAAGCCGCATAGATGCAGGCATCGGATGGCGGGGCCTTCGAATTTTTCGGCTCTTCATGGTCTTCTCATTGTCAGGCTCGCGCTTAGTGACGAAGCCGCCATTTCTCAACTAGCGGATCAATGGAGAGCTGCAACAAGAAATCGAGGGGGCCGGCGGGTAGAAAGGCTTTCAAGCGCGTCATGACCGACTCCAGGGCAGCCGCCGGATTGGACCAATCGGCCCCTCGAATAGCGGCCTCCGCCACGGTCAGATACTGGGCCTGCCACTCCAGGAAGGGCGGGGTCACGGGGCCGCCATGTCCAATGTAGAGAATGTGGTCTTCCGGGGTGGCGGCGCGGGCCCGCGCAATCGCGGCATGCCAGGTCGCGACGTGACCGTCCGCCAGGTAGGCGTGCATCAGCCCGTAAGCGAGGTCGCCGACGAAGGCAGCCTTGGCGCCTTGCAGCGCGAAACCGCCGTCGAACGCCGACTCTGCCGGGCCGAATGCAATCGCCTTGAACTGCAGATCGGGACCGAATTCGAGCTCTTCGCCGTCCCGGAGCGCGCGGTCGGGAAAGCGCCGCGTCGCCGGCCATTCCACGCCGAACATCGGGCCGACAATTTCGTTTTTCGCGGCGTCGTCGCGGGCGATCACGTCGATCACTTCCTGCAAGGCAAAGACCGGCACGGTGAGGCCCGCCAACAGCACCGAGAAACCCGCATAGTGATCGGGATGCGGGTGGGTGACGAGGCCGGCCACGATCGGCTTTCCGAGCGCCTCTGCCTTGGCGCGGACCGCCCTGGCGCCGGTGACGCTGATCGTCGCGTCGACGATCACGAGGGCGTCGCGCCCCTCCACCACATAGGCATTGACCGGGAATGCGATCGGCTGCTCGATGCGATGAATTTTGGGTGCGCTCATCTGGTGATTTCCCGGAAAGTTGCGCACCCCGTGTAGCTCGGCGAAGTGTTGCAAGATAATGATATATTGACATCAATGTTATTCACCACGTGAATACGCCACCGTGACCGTCCCATCGTGAGCATGCCATGAAGACCAGCTTGCGAATCGAAACGCTCGATCTGAACTTGTTACGCGTGTTCAACGTCCTCATGGAGGAGCGGAGTGTTTCGAAGGCGGCTGCGCGGATGCATCTCACCCAGTCGGCGGTGAGCAATGCCTTGAAACGTCTGCGCGCGCATCTCGCCGATCCGGTGCTGGTGCGCGAAGGCAACAGCATGGTTCCGAGCCCAACGGCCAGTCACGCATGGCCGGAGATGCGTGCCGCCCTCGCCAACATCCAAGACGGGCTGGAACGATTTCGTCGGTTCGATCCCGGTCGCCTGAGAGACGCGGTCCGCATCGGTCTCGATGACTACTGCTTCAAGCTCCATGGCGCCGGTATTCATCAGCACATCCGAAAGAGCGCGCCGCAAGCCCCGATCGAGTTCCACGACGCGCCGCCGAAGGAGGCAGGCGCGCTCCTCGCCGAGAACAGGATCGACATCGCCGTGGGGCCGTTTTGGGGCCGTGAAGCCGACTTGCAATGGGCGCATCTTGCAACCGAAAACTTCGCGGTCGTCGTCTGTTCGAGCCACCCGATGGCCACCGGCGCCTCTTACCTGGATGATTACCTGGAGCGGCCCCACCTGCTCATTTCTCCCCGGGGCATCACCGGCGGAAATGTCGACGCGGCTTTGGCGCAAATTGGGCGGACACGCCGGATCGGCGCCACCTGTCCCTACTTCCTCCAGGCGCCGGAGCTCCTGCCGGGCACCGAGCTGGTGCTCAATTATCCGGCTGCACTGGCCCGCGCACTCAAGACCGACGCACGGCTTCGGATCGCGCGCGCGCCGATCGAGATTCCGGGCTTCGATATCGTTGCGGCGTGGCACAAGCGAGCGAGCGGTACGGCTTATATTCGATGGCTGCATGGCAGCATCGCGGCCGTGGTTCGATCGAAGCCGCGCGATCGACCTCGCAGGTCGGGCAAGCCGCGCAGAACGCGCAAATGATTTGTCGGAAGCTAACCAAATCGCGGTGCAGCCCTTGACGCGGACGCCCGGCATGCCCATCCCTGTGAGGTCAGTCGGCCGGACGGCCGCTCCGGCAGCACCGAAAGGTGGCCGGGGAGGAAAGTCCGGGCTCCATGGACATACGGTGCCGGCTAATGACCGGCGGGCGCGAGCCTAGGGAAAGTGCCACAGAGAGCAGACCGCCCGACCCCTTCCCCGCTTGCGGGGCAGGCGTCGTGGTAAGGGTGAAAGGGTGCGGCAAGAGCGCACCGCGCCTGCGGCAACGCAGGCGGCACGGCAAACCCCACCGGGAGCAAGACCGAATAGGGACGGCGCGGAGCTCGTCCCGCGCAAGCGGGAAAGGCTCCGGGATCGGTGTCCAGATCCTGCCGTCCTGGTAGGTTGCTCGAGGCGCCAGGCAACTGGCGTCCCAGAGGAATGGCCGTCACGCGTGCGGTTTACGCCGCACGCCCTACAGAACCCGGCTTACAGGCCGGCTGATGCCGTAAACGGGGGCTCGGCGGAAACACCGCCGGGCCCCCGCCAATTTCGCGGCGGCGTTATCAAATTCGTGGCGTCGTTATTTATGATGGCGCGGGACGGATCGCATGCCTTCTAACAACGACAGTTGGGAATTCTGGATCGACCGCGGCGGCACCTTCACCGACATCATCGGCCGCGCGCCGGACGGCCGCCTCAACGCCCGCAAGCTCCTGTCGGAGAACCCGCAGGCCTATCGGGACGCCGCCGTGCAGGGCATCCGCGATTTGCTTGGCCTCGCCGGCAGCGAGCCGATCCCGCCAGGGCTGATCGGCAGCGTGAAGATGGGGACGACGGTCGCCACCAATGCGCTACTCGAGCGCAAGGGCGAGCGCACGCTGCTGCTCATCACCAGGGGATTTCGCGACGCATTGCGGATCGGCTACCAGGCACGGCCGAAGATTTTCGCCCGTCACATCATCAAGCCCGCGATGCTTTATGAGCGCGCCATCGAGGTCGACCAGCGGGTGCGCGCGGACGGCACGGTGGAGCGCGCACCCGATCTCGAGGCGGTGCGCGCGGAGCTGGCGGATGCGCGCGCCGAAGGTTTCGATGCGGTCGCGATCGCTTTCATGCATGCCTATCGGTATCCGGCCCATGAGCAAAGCGTGGCGGCGCTCGCCCGCGCGCTCGGCTTTGCGCAGGTCTCGGCGAGCCACGAAGTTTCGCCGCTCATCAAGCTCGTCTCCCGTGGCGACACCACCGTGGTCGACGCCTACCTGTCGCCGATCCTGCGCCGCTACGTGGCGCAGGTGGCCGACGCGTTGGGCGCCGGCACGGCCGCCGATCACACCCCCCCTCGCCTCATGTTCATGACGTCGAGCGGCGGACTGACCGCGGCCGACTTGTTCAAAGGCAAGGACGCGATCCTGTCGGGGCCGGCCGGGGGCGTGGTCGGGATGGCGGAGACCGGACGCGCCGCGGGATTTGGTCGGCTCATCGGCTTCGACATGGGCGGCACCTCGACCGACGTGTCGCATTTCGCCGGCGTCTACGAGCGTACGTTCGAGACCGAAGTGGCGGGCGTGCGCATGCGCGCCCCGATGATGCTCATTCATACGGTCGCGGCGGGCGGCGGCTCGATCCTGCAATTCGACGGATCGCGCCAGCGTGTCGGTCCGGATTCAGCGGGCGCCAATCCGGGACCCAGATGCTATCGCCGCGGCGGGCCGCTCACCGTGACCGACGCCAATGTGATGGTGGGCAAGCTCATCCCGGATTTCTTTCCGAGGATTTTTGGCAACGCGCAGGACGAGCCGATCGACGCCGACGCCGTGGGCGCGGCGTTCTCGGCGCTCGCGGGCAAGATCGGCGGCGGGCGCACGCGCGAAGAGATTGCCGACGGGTTCATCCGCATCGCGGTCGAGAACATGGCCAACGCGATCAAGAAGATTTCGGTGCAGCGCGGCTATGACGTGACCCGTTATGCGCTCAATTCGTTCGGCGGCGCCGGCGGCCAGCACGCCTGCCTGGTGGCCGACGCGCTCGGCATGACCAGGGTGCTGATCCATCCGTTCTCATCGCTGCTCTCGGCCTATGGGATGGGTCTTGCCGATATCGGCGCGACGCGGCAGCAGGCGATCGAGGCCCCGCTCGGGGAGGCGGGGCTTGCCGCGATCGGCGAGACCGGGCAGCGGCTCGGCATCGCGGCGCGGGCGGAAGTCATCGGCCAGGGCATTTCGCAAGCCGCCGTCACGGTTCATCTGAGCGCCCACCTTCGCTATGCCGGAACCGATACGGCGCTGGCGGTGAATGCAGGCCTGATCTCATCTCAGGCCGCGACACTCGCCACGCTGGCGGAGATGAAGTCGTCCTTCGAAGCCGCCCACGCGGCGCGCTTTGGATTTGTCGATCCCGCCAAGGAGATCGTGGTCGAGGCGGTGTCGGTCGAGGCTGTCGGCGGCGGTGCCAAGTTCCGCGAGAGCGTTCTGCCACTGGGCGCGCAAGCCCTGCCGGCGCCGACGCGCATAACGCGGTTCTATTCCGGCGGCGCTTGGCACGAGGCCGCGATCTTCACGCGGGCGCAGCTCGCGCCCGGCCAAAAGGTTTGCGGTCCCGCGATCGTGATCGAGCCGCACCAGACAGTCGTGGTCGAGCACGGCTGGCAGGCCGAGATCACCGCCCGGGATCACCTGGTGCTCGAGCGCGTGGTGGCGCTGCGTCGGCAAAGCCCGATCGGCACCGCGGCCGACCCGGTGATGCTCGAAATCTTCAACAACCTGTTCATGGCGATCGCCGAGCAGATGGGGGTGGCGCTGCAGAACACTGCGTATTCGGTCAACATCAAAGAGCGGCTCGACTTCTCCTGCGCGCTGTTTAGCGGATCGGGCGCGCTCATCGCCAATGCGCCGCACATGCCGGTGCATCTGGGCTCCATGGACCGCGCGGTCGAGACCGTCATCCGCGAGAACCGAGGCCGGATCGCGCCAGGGGATGTCTACGCCATCAACGCACCCTATAACGGCGGCACCCATCTGCCCGACATCACGGTGTGCACACCGGTCTTCGACGATGCCGGCCTGCGCATCCTGTTCTGGGTCGCGAGCCGCGGCCACCACGCCGATATCGGCGGCGTCTCGCCCGGCTCGATGTCGCCCAACGCCACCACGATCGAGCAGGAAGGCGTCTATATCGACAAGTTCAAGCTGGTGGATCGCGGCGTGTTTTGCGAGGCGGCGCTCTGTGCCCTGCTCGCCGGCGCCAGATATCCGGCGCGCAATCCGCTGCAGAACGTCAACGACCTCAAGGCGCAGATCGCCGCCAACCAGAAGGGCGCGCAGGAGCTGCGCAGGATGGTGGGCGAGTTCACCCTGCCGGTGGTCGAGGCCTATATGCAGGACGTGCAGGACAACGCGGCCGAGAGCGTGCGCCGCGTCATCGACCGCCTGCACGATTGCGCCTTCGCCTATGAGATGGACCAGGGCACCTGGATCAAGGTGCGGATCAGCGTCGACAAGGGCAAGCGCGAGGCGACCGTCGATTTCACCGGGACCTCGCCGCAGCAAGGCGACAACTTCAATGCGCCCGAGCCGGTGACGCGCGCCGCCGTGCTCTACGTGTTCCGGGTCATGGTCGACGACGACATTCCCATGAATGCCGGCTGCCTCGAGCCGATCCGGATCATCATTCCGCGCAAGTCGATGCTCTCCCCCGAATACCCGGCTGCCGTGGTGGCCGGCAATGTGGAGACCTCGCAGGCGGTGACCAATTGCCTGTTCGGGGCGCTCGGCGCACTCGCGGCCGCGCAGGGCACCATGAACAATCTCAATTTCGGCAATCAGAAATATCAGTACTACGAGACCATCTGCTCCGGCTCGCCGGCCGGGCCCGGCTTCCCCGGCACCGACGCGGTGCAGACTCACATGACCAATACGCGCCTCACCGATCCGGAAGTGCTCGAATTCCGTTATCCGGTCGTGCTCGAGGATTTTCACATTCGCGCGGGCTCAGGTGGACGCGGGCGCTGGAACGCCGGCGACGGCGTCTCCCGCACCATCCGGTTTCTCGAGCCGATGGAGTGCACGATCCTGTCGGGCCACCGGCGGGTGCGCCCGTTCGGGCTCGCCGGCGCCGAGGCCGGAGCGGTCGGAGAGAATTGGGCACGCCGCGGGGACGGGACGCGGGAGCGGCTCAAGGCCTGCGACGCCACCGCGATGCAAGCGGGCGAGGCGATCATCATCCAGACGCCGACAGCGGGAGGCTATGGCGATCGGTCTACGTAGCGGCGCCCCATAGCACGTCGAAGACGGGCGTAAACGCCCTTGTGGTGGGCGCCCGTGACGAACGCAAAAGGGCGGCCACAAAGACCGCCCCTACGCGGGAGAGGACAGATCGGAGGATCAGCGCGAGACGGTGGCGACGGCGCCGAGGCTCTTGGCGCAGCTTTGCGCGACGGACAGCGCCGAGGCGTAGTACTCGACGTCGGCGATGTAGAGCGGATTCTGGTCCACCAGCGCCTGCGCCTTGGCGGAGAAGGCCTCGAGCTGCTTGATGGTAGCCGTGTACTGGGCGAGCGTGCCGGTGCATGTCGCGGCCGCCTGTGCGGGCGAGGAAAAAACAATGCCGGCCGTCGCGAGCATCAGCGCCGCGAAACCGGTGCGATACGTGGTGCGATACGTGGTGCGAATGTTGGCCATTTGCGTGTCCCCTGTGCCGAAGCCGCCACCCCTGCGAAGGCGTTCAATCATTAGACGTAGCGCGGCGGGATTTGGTTCATCTATGGTTAATCTTTTTTTAGCCTTTTGTAACCGCATGAAATTACTGCGCTTTTTTCAATGGCCGCCGGCCCCTGCGGGGACCGCCGCGGGCCGCCGCATGACCATCGCCAGCGCCCCGAAGGCGACGAACACGATCGCGAACATCAGGAACACGTCGGCGAAGGCCATCACGATGCCCTGCTGGCGGGTGAGCCCCATCAGCTGCTTGAGCGCCATGGTCTGCGCGTCGCCGCCGAAGTCGTGGAACCGCGCCGTGAGGTTGGTGAGCGCTTCCTGGGCGGGCGGGCGTCCCCAGGTGACCGCCTCGTGCAGCCGCGCGAGATGCAGGTCGATGCGATGGTTGAGCACTGTGTTGAGGGCCGCGAGCCCGACCGCGCCGCCGAGGTTGCGCGCGAGGTTGAACAGGCCGGAAGCGTTCTTGAGCCGGTCGGGCGGCAGCGTGCCCAGCGCCAGATTGGTGATCGGCACGATCGCCAGCATCATGCCGACGCCGCGAAAGATTTGCGGCCAAAGCAGCTCTGAGAAATCCCAATCCTTGGTCACGTAGGTCATTTCCCAGGAGCCGACCGCGAAGATGAAGAAGCCGGCCATCATCATGAGACGCGGATCGAGCTTGGTGGCGAGGCGGCCGACGATCGGCGCACTCAGGAACATGGCGGCGCCCGACACGAACATGGTCTCGCCGACCATCAGCGCGTTGTAGCCGCGGATCTCCTCGAGATAGACCGGAAACAGATAGGTGAGGCCGTAGAGGCCGATGCCGAGCACGAAGGAGAACAGGCTGCCGAGCGCGAAGTTGCGGTTGGCATAGGCCTTGAGATCGACGATCGGCGAGCGCGCGGTCAGGACGCGGGCGAAGAAGGCCACCGCCGACAGGGCCCCGACCACGGTCAGCAGCGTGATGGTCTGGTCGTCGAACCAGTCCCAGCGCGTGCCTTCCTCCAGCACATATTCGAGCGAGCCGAGGAAGGCCGCCATAAAGCCGAGCCCCCACCAGTCGAAGTGCTTGAACAGGGAGAAATCCGGCTCGTCGAAATCGATGAGCGCGAGCGCGAGCGCGGTGACCGAAATTCCGGGGCCGACATTGATGAAGAACAGCCAGTGCCACGACAGCGCGTCGGTCAGATAGCCGCCGACCGTCGGGCCGATGGTCGGCGCCAGCGTAGCGACGAGCCCAATCACCGGAATGAAGATCGGCTGCTTGGAGCGCGGAAAGATGGTGTAGATCGAAGCGAACACGGTCGGGATCATGCCGCCGCCGATAAAGCCCTGGATGGCGCGCCAGACGATCATCTCGTTCATCGACGAGGTGAAGCCGCACATCAGGCTCGCGAGCGTAAATCCGGCCGCGGAGGTCGCGAACATGATGCGCGTTCCGAGCGCGCGGGAGAGAAAGCCCGACAGCGGAATGGCGACCACCTCGGCGATCAGATAGGCGGTCTGCACCCAGGAAATCTCGTCCCGCGACGCCGCGAGGCCCGCCTGAATCTCGGCGAGCGAGGCCGATACGATCTGGATGTCGAGCACCGCCATGAACATCCCGAAGCACATGGCGAGGAACGCCAGCAGGCGGCGCGGATCGATCCGCTCGCTGTCCGCGGCCGGCAGTCCCATCGTGGCGGCGCTTGCGTTAGACATGGGAAATCTCCAAAACCCGATTTATCGGTCAGTTGGCCGAGGCGGTCTGCGTCGCCGCCGCGTTTGCCTTGGTGTTCACGCTGACCACGACCGACATGCCGGGACGCAACTGGCCCTGCGCGGCGACGTCGTCCGGCACGCTGATGCGGATCGGCAGACGCTGCACGATCTTGGTGAAGTTGCCGGTCGCGTTGTCGGGCGGCAGCAGCGAGAACACGGCGCCCGAGGCCGGCGCCATCGAGGCGACGGTGCCTTCGATCGCCTGGTCGGGCAGCGCATCGACGCTGATCTCGACCTTCTGGCCGGGGCGCAGATGCGCGAGCTGCGTCTCCTTGAAGTTGGCGTCGACATAGACTTCGTCGAGCGGAACCAGGCTCGCCAGCCGCTGGCCGGTCTGCACGTAATCGCCAGTCTGCACCGCCCGATTTCCGATTACGCCATCGACCGGCGCGCGGATCACCGTGAAGGACAGGTCGCGCTCGGCCTTGGCGAGCGCGGTGCGCAGCTCCTCCATGGTGCGCGCGGCTTCCTGCTGCTGCGCCTTGAGGACGTCGACATTGGCGGCGGCGGCATCGATCGCTGCCTGCGCGCTTTGCACGCCGGCGACCGCCTGGTCGCGGTTCGACTGCGCCTGTTCCAAGGTCTGCCGGCTGGCGAAGTCGCGCTGTGCCAGCGACTGTTGCCGGTCAAGCTCGAGCCGCGCGCGGGTCGAGGCCGCCTGCGCGGAGGCGAGTTGCGCCTTCGCCTGGTCCACGGATGCCTGCTGGGCGACGATCTGCTGACCGATGCGGTCGACGGTCGCCTGTTGGGTCGCGACCTTGTCGCGCGCCGCATTGGCGGCGAGCACGAAGTCGCCGTCGTCGATAGTGGCGATCACGTCGCCGGCCTTGACGCGGGAATTGTCCGCGACCGCGATGGTCGCCACATAGCCGGCGACCTTGGCGGCAAGGGTCGTATTGTGGGCGCCCACATAGGCGTCGTCGGTCGACTCGATGAAGCGGCCGACCGTCCACCAATGGTAGCCGAAGGTCCCGCCCGCGCCGGCCACCAGAAGCAGCGCCGCGCCGATCAAGGCGAGCCGCCGCGCCCTCGGCGACCGCGTCTTGGCCGCAGGCGCCGCGATCGCGAGCGTGGCCGGCAGCCGAACCGGTTGCTGGGCCGGCTCCTCAAACTGCCGCTGATCCTGACGGCTACGGCCCTCCGTGGCCTCCACCGACGTGAGAGCCGTCCCGGGCGCCTTTTCGGAGCTCTCGGTGTTGGCTGGGTTCCGCGCAAAACCACCGGTTTCTCGTTCCACGAACATGATTTTTCTCCTTATTCTTCGGCATCTGGTCCGGGCACCGAGGTATTGACCGAACCGTTCGGTCAACATATCTACTCGGAAGAGGGCGGCCTGTCAATATTGACCGAACGGTTCAGTCAATGCTATATGGTCATGGCTGCCCCCTTCGGTATGCAGGGCCGGGATGACGGAGGAACAAATGGCTGAGGCATCAGTGATGAACGCGCAGATCGAGCGAGTGGCGGCGCCTACCGCCGATCAGGACAGCGCCAAGCGGCGCCAGATCATCGAGGGCGCCCGGCAGGTCTTTCTCGCGCAGGGATTCGACGCCGCCAGCATGAACGAGATCGCCCGGGTGGCCGGGGTCTCGAAGGGCACGCTCTACGTCTATTTCGCGAACAAGGAGCAGCTGTTCGAAGCCATCGTCGGGCACGAATGCCGTGCGCAGGGCGAGCGGATATTC
>DATDGG010000200.1:0-28133 GCA_036522235.1 Xanthobacteraceae bacterium | reverse complement strand
GCATCCCGTTCGCGAATCCAATGCCGGCGTCGGCTGCAGCTTTGTCCGGCACCGGCTTGAGCGCCGGCTGCACCAATCCGTAGGTGCCATAGATCACCAGCAGCAGGCCGACGCCGCTGCGCAGATAGGCCGGGTTGATATAGGTCAGCAGCAACGTTCCGATCGGAACGCCGATCACACCGCCGATGATGAATGGTGCGACCTTTTGCCAGGCCAGCGCGTGCCTGAGCTTCCAGACGCCGTAGCCTTGGGTCAACAGGCCATAGCCGGCGATCAGCGTCGTCGTCTGGATCGGGGTGAGAATGTGCAGCCATATGCCGGACACCACAAACCCCATGGCAAAGCCGGCCAACCCCGATGCTAGTCCACCAACGAACGCTGCGAGCAGAAAAAGTCCAAGAACCATGCCATCCATGGCGGCTCCCTCCCAAAACAGGAAGTGAACGGCGCTTGGATGGCGATTCCATCTCTAGGGGAGACCGCGATATCCCCTGATCAGCGATTTCGGATACGAGGCGTATCGCAGGCCCAGCGAGGATCAATCCCCTCCTTGCGAAGGACAAAACGCTTGCGAAGGATACGGTGCTTGGGCCGGTGAGCCTGAAAGAGCGGGGCGACCGTCGAAAGCCCCGCTCCTATCCAATAGCGCGAGACGCTGCGGCAAGCAAATGCCCAGACAACGTGCGATCAAGTCGGAAGCGTATTTGGGCCCGCCGCGGCTCAATGGACCGTGACGAACATGGGGAAGTCCGGGACCGTTGAGGGGCGGATCATCACCGGGTGCTGCGAGCCGCCGGTGAGCTCCTTCACCCGCTCCGAGAGCCAGAAGTCCAGCGCCGCCGTCGTGATCTTCCCCTTGCCGCTCAGGTCGGCCTTGTCCTTAAGCCCCTCGATCAGCGCCTTGGTGAAGGCGCCGTTGCCCCAGCTGTCGTTCTCCTGCGAGGCTTCCCGGCCGGTCGAGGACGCAAAGGTCACAACCCCGTTCTCCGCGCTCGAGAGATCGTTGATCAGGGAATTGATGTCGACCCCGCGCGTGCCCGCGCTCATCGCCCGCCCGGCATGACAGGTGTCGAGGAACACCAGCACCTTGCCGGAGAGCGCGCGCAGCTCTTCGCGCAGGACCACGCCTCCGACCGCGGTGCTCAGCAGCCGGTTGGGGTCGCTGTCGGCGGCCAGATAGTAATAGGCGTTGCGGTTGTCCTGGATGCCATGGCCGGCCAGGAACACCAGCCCCACGTCCCGGCTGGTCACCTGCTTGTTGAGAGCCTCCAGGGCATCCTCGACCGCGACCTTGGTCGCTTGCGCGTCGGTGAGCACATTGAGCTCCACGTCGCGGTAAAGCCCGCCCTTCTGGGCCCGCAGGGCCGCGGCGATGTCCCGGGCATCCTTGGCCGCATATCGTAGCGCCAACGTTGGGTCCTGATAGCGGCTCACGCCCACGATCACCCCGTAGAGCTTCGGCTTGAGCTGCTCGTCGGCCGCGGGCGCCGCCGCCGGCGCCGACGCCCCCCATTTGAGGCTCACCTTGCTGACCTCGCTCGCCAGCGCGCCCGAGCGCGCCAGGAGGCCGATCTCCACGTCGCGCGCCGGGATGCTCACCACCTGGTGCTCCCGCCGCGTCCCGTTCACCTGCGCATCGGTTCGGGTGAGGCCGCGGGTCGGCCGCCCGTCGAGCAGGATCTCCACGCTGTCCACCGGCAACCCCGAGGGCGAGCGCAGCTCGTATTCGACCGTCACCTCTTGGTTGCGCACCACGCCGCCGTCGGCGGGCGAGATGATCTTGATGACCGGCGGCAGCTTGCTGGCGACCGGCGCGGTGTTGGGGCGGATGTTTGCTTCCCGGTTGGCCTGCTCGACCGCGGTCGCTTCGTCGAGAGTGTCGAGCACCTTCTGCACCACGTCGGGCCGGCTGAAGCGCTCGCGGAAGCGCGAGGCCGGGAAGAAGTCAGCCGCCTGCTCGAACCCGCGATTGACATGCCAGCCGATCAGGTCCTCGGCCCCGGGCGAGGCCATGTAATAGCCGGACGGCGTCCAAGCCACCCAGCGCCGGTCGTCCTTGTGCACGAACGCGGCCAGCAGCTCCTGCCCGTCGCTCATCCGATGCCAGCGGATCGTGCCGTCATCATAGGCCGCCACCACAAGGCGGCCATCCGGAGTCACGTTCACACCCCAAGCCTCTCCCGGCACCGGCTTCTCCCACTGTTCCTTGCCTTGGGCATTGAAGAGGCGGATCGCATACTGGGCTCCGAGCACGAAGCGGGTCGCATCGGGCGCGATCGCCAGCGCGTGGGACATCTCATATTGCTCTAGCTTGAGCGCCTTGCCGGCGAGCTTGGGGGTGCGATTGTCCATCCAATTCGTGACGGCGAGCCCGGCGATCTTCGGCACGGCGAGGCTGGCGGCGCTCGCTCCCTCACTCAGGCTCGCGCGCCCGAGGTCGAGCAGCACCGGAGTGGCGTTGCCGTTTCCCAGCCCGAACCGCACCTGGCGGCCGTCACGGGAGACCTGGAAGCCGTCGCCGAGCTTGTAGCGCATATCGACACTGACGCCCGATTTGGTCAGGCGCGGCATCCCATTCTGGTCGAGCAGGCCGAAGAGGGGATCCGAGGCGCCGATCGCAAAGCCATTGCCGCAAGGGAGCACATGCTGGATCGTATTAAGGGCCACGGCTTGCTGATGCCGCTGGCCGTGGCCCTCACGGTCCCAGATCAGGACGGGGTAATTCCATGTGTTGTTGATCAGAACATCATATCCTCCCGCCGCGAGCAGCCGCTGCCCATCGGAGGACCATGTCACTCTACCGAGATTTTCGTTGGATATATCGTTGGTGTTTGCCGCAAAGTCGAAGCTGAGATCGGCGGTCTTGTAAACCTCGACCTTAGTGCTGTCGGTAAAGCCGATCGCGACGCGTTGCCCCTTGGGATCGACCGCCACGCTGAAAGGCCGCTTGCCGCCGCGAGTCGCGACCTTCTTGATCAGATGGAAGCCGCGGTCATAGGCCCGGACAAAGCCGTCATAGGCCACGGTGAAGAGCCGCCCGTCGGGCGCAAAGGCCGCCCCATAGCTGTAGTCGGCATAGTCGCGGTCGGCCGCGATTTCCGCCAGGCGCTGCGTATCGATCACCCGCAAGCCCTGGCTAGCAAGCGTCGCCGCCAGGTAGCGCCCATCCGGCGAGAAGGCGAGATGAAAGATCACATCGCCGAACTCACCCACATGGGCCTTCAAGGCACCGGTGCCGGCTTCGAACAGATAGAGGCCCGTCTTCTGCTGGGTCGGCCATGTGGCATCCCAGCCGCCGGCGGCAATCAATCCGCCGTCGGGCGAGACCGCGACCGCGCCAATCTTGCCGTCCTCGCCGGGGCCGATCGGAAGCCGTAGGATCCGCAACGGCCTGCCGTCGGGCAGGGACCACAGCCGCACCGTCTTGTCGTCCGAGCCGGTCGCCAGCAGCCGGCAGTCGCGATCGGTGCCGATGCCGTTGATCGATGCCGTGTGCATGCCGGTCTCGATCACGAGGATCGGATCCATCACCGGGCAGCGCTTGAGCGCCGCCTCGGTCGCCGCGCTGGCGGTCCCGTCGATCGCCCCCGTGTAGCATTGCGCGTCCCGCAGCCGTTCCTGCAGCACGCGCAGATCGCCCGGCGACATCGACTTGAGCTCTGTCGCCGCGGCCGTGCCCATCACCGCCGCTAGGCCGACACATGCAACCTGCATTGCAGATTTGAGGGAGCGCATGTTCATCTCTCTGCAGGGGAGATGTCCCCCGCGATCATCGGGCGTGACCGGTCGGCACGAACTCTACCAACGGCGCATTCCAATGGAAACAGTCTGCGCCCCGTATCCCTTCAACCCGATTGGAGCCCGGTGCGACAGGCGCATATGGAAGGCCAAAGACAAACGCCGATTCCCTCGTTTGCGCGAACGGCGGCCGATCTGATCCCGGTAGTAGCTTCCGAAATGGATGGCTGCGCGGCCCACCGCGCGGCGCGCTGTGACGGCGGTCACGGATTGCGCGAATCCCGACGCGCCGCGGCCCGCCGCCTCGAACATATTGCGCCGATCATGGGACCAACAGATGCGTGAACCAACCCACAGGAGGTACCAATGTTCACTCGCACGACCATCCTCGCCCTCGCCGCCACCGCCATGTTCGCCAGCATCGGATTGACTCCGACTGCCGCTTCGGCGGGCTGGTGGGACCGATATCAGGATCGCAAGGACATTCGACACGACTACGTCGATATCCGCCACGACCTGCTGACCGGCCACTTCGCCGATGCGTTCCATGATCTGCGGGACGTCCGGCGCGATCGCCGGGATCTGTTCTGGGATCGCCTCGGCTTCTGATCTCCGGCGATTGGCATGATGCGGGGTCCGCACGCCCGCGCGGCGTGCGGACCCTGATGGACCTA
The DNA here is from genome assembly GCA_036522235.1 of Xanthobacteraceae bacterium. Taxonomy (GTDB): domain Bacteria; phylum Pseudomonadota; class Alphaproteobacteria; order Rhizobiales; family Xanthobacteraceae; genus VAZQ01. The sequence goes on along the minus strand of DATDGG010000200.1, from coordinate 23,721 downwards.
GTCCTTCACGTCTGCCCTAGACGGCGGCCGCGCTGATAAGCGGTGTTGATTTTCCCGCACCTGCTTCGCGAGTGAGAGGATGTATGATCGCCCCGCCTCTGTCCCTCTCCTGGAATCGCATGAGGGCGGCGGCAAAGGAAGCGAGGCGAGCGACGGATTGCGGTTCGCATTCGAGAGCGAACCAGGAGCTGACGCTTTGTTTCCGGGCATCGAGATCAACTCGTTGACTTGGCCCCCTCTCCTCAGCCCGCCGGTTCATGAATCGTTCAACAGCCGATTTGTGAATCCTACAACGCAATGATGGCGCTAGATCGCCCCAATGGCCTCACTGATTTCAGACAGGAAACCCAGCACGGCCGGACTACGACGCCTGCCACTCTTGGACCGCTCGATCGCATCTTTGATGATGTCCTGAACGATGAGAGCGATCAGCTCGCTATTGTGATCGGCCTTCATTGCCGCGATCGCCTCACGCGCGTATTGACGGCCCAGCTTGACGTCCACCTCCCATTTCCCAACCGGCTGGACATTCCAGAAGCTCTCCGGACGCCACAATGGCTGATCGTTAGCTCTGACTTTTACAAATGGCAGCGCCTTGATGGCCGGCATCATAAGGCGACGGAATTCCTTGATCATTGACGGGTCGGGCATGGGTGCTGAATAAGCCAGCCGCAAGTCCGGGATGGGCCGCGAGGACCTCGACCGCGATTTGGCAGGCATGAGGGGCTCTCCTCGTGATCAATGGGAATTCGGGGGTATCAGGGCAGGCGATGATGAGACCGTGTCCGGCAGCCTCCCTTGGTTTCGTTCGGACGAGGTGGGAATCGGCCCTAGCTGTGGGTCGGGTTACTTCCGCCCTGGCGCTGAAGGGTCGCGGCTCTCCTCTGCGAAGTGACGTCAAACCATACCGCAAAGACCGGAGGGCACCTGTGATCGCGGTCACATGGAAAGGAGATAAAATCTCCTATGCATAAGTACTTAGCGTGAGATCATTGTGGGGAATCAGGAAGGCCTGCAGGCTTGCCAAAATGCGACAGGCTCAAGCGCTGGATCGAGGCCGCTCAAATGCGGCTTCGCCATAGGGCTCTCGCAATCACGCTCGCCGACAAAGCTCGCACCTGTCGCTGAGGTCGTTCTCAGCAAGGCCGCAACTTTGAATGCATTCGGGACCGACCAGACCCGATCGGCGCGGGACGCCTACCGCGCCGCGGGCGGGCTTGCGAAGCTGATCGAAGCGACCGCGCGCTTCAGTCGGTTCGCCGGCCATCCGCGCGCCGACTGCGGTTTTGCCTGGCCGAACACCATCGTACCTTGGTTTTGTCCCAGGACCACTGTTCCCGTCTTCGTCGTCAAGGTCGCCTGGCCACTCAGCACGATAACCCCGTAACCGTTGTCTATGGGACCGCCCCAGACGGTGGTGCCGCGCACACCGATGGTGCCAACCGGCGTGTGGATGTCGACCTTCGCGCCGGACTTGTCTTCGACCCGGCCGCCGACGAACAGGAACGCTCCTTTGGTAACCCGGACCGAAAGCGCACCGCCCGGCTGCCAAAAGCTGTAGACGAATTCGTCGACCACCACCGTCGCATTCGCGCCGAGCGTCAGCTGCGTCCCGTCCTTCAAGGTCGCCTGCAGGCGTGCGTCAGGTCCGCTGTGGCATATATCCTTGAAATAAACGTCCGCTCCGACCAGCATTGCGCGCTTGTGCCCGGCTTGCGTGGCATCGACCTGCGCCTGGACCTTGTCGACACTGCCGACGGTCGTTACCTCGGCGAACGCGACACCGGTACCGCACACACAGATGGCGAAAGCTACAAAAATTCGGCAGATCCCCGACAACAGGTACATGACGTTTCCTCCCCTTGACGACCTTGACCTCGCTCGTCGTCGCGCGCGCACATACAACAGATCGATCGATGTCGTCCACCATTCCGAGATGAATCTCGCCGCGGCAGCCGATTTAATATCGGGAGCGCTCTCGTTCGGAAGCGCGGCGCTCATGATGATAAGTAAGTAGATGTACCTAGCAGGCGCCTATAACCGATATTGATCCTATGAGGTGCTCATGAGCCAAACTCGTCGCGGAGCTCGAAGCCGCGTGTGTGGCAGTTTGCTTTTGCGCCCTCGCCCATCTCAATTGCCTCGGCAATTTTTGTGGGCTCGTCCGCGAGACCGAGAGAGAAATCGTCTGCGCATCTTGAGACCGGGCCAATTTCGACCTAATGCTTGTTCGACTATGACAGGCCGCTCAACCTTCAGGAGCCTGGCGTAGCCGAGGCCTCGGTCGCCGGGGCATAAAGGAAATTCATACTGTATTGACGAGCTTGGTTTTCCTGAGGGTAGCCAACCGGTGCATTCGATCGTGCCCAACGTGCCGACATCAGAAGAGCACCCGGTGGCCGCAGTCAGAGGACGCTTTCACGGCATCTGTGCCGCACTGGTTTCCCGCCGAGTCCTCCCGGCCTGGGTCGGCTGTTCCGTCATCGCCATCGTCGTGGCGCTGAGAACGCTGACGCCGGCGCCTTTCATCGCGTCACAGATCTCGGTCTTCGACGCGTTGCAACGGATCGCTCCGCGAGCCTATGTTCAGGCGCCGGTGCGGGTCATCGACATCGACGAGGAGAGCCTGAAGCGTGTCGGTCAATGGCCGTGGTCGCGCGACGTCCTGGCGGTTCTGACCGAGCGGATTACCGCATTGGGCGCGGCCGCGATCGCCTTCGATTTTGTATTTCCCGAGCCCGACCGGACTTCGCCGTCGATGCTGATCGAAAAGTGGGCGGCAATACCGGGTTTTCCGGCGGTTTCGAGCCCGCCTCGCGCGTTGCCCGATTACGACCGCCGCTTCGCCGACGCCATCGCGGCGGGCCCGGTCATTTTGGCGATGGGGCTCATCGGGTCGGAGCAGCCCGGGGTGCCGATGGAGAAGGCGGGAATCGCTTTGATCGGAGCCGATCCGGCGCGATCCCTTACGCAGTTTCCAGGGGCTGTCATCAATCTCCCCATGCTCGAGGCCGCGGCGAAAGGCATCGGCAGCTTCAGCATCACCGGCGAGGACGGCGAAACCATCCGGCGCGTGCCTTTGATCGCGCGATATCAGGATCGGATCGTCCCTTCCCTGTCGCTCGAGGCGCTACGCGTGGCGCAAGGCGCCGACACCATCGGGGTGCGTCGCGACAAGGATGCGTCGGCAGATTCTCCGCTCCGGATCAAAGTCGGAGATATCATCGTTCCGGCCGACGCCGATGGAAGCTTGCGGATGTATTTCACCGGTCCGGTATCTGAACGAGCGATTCCGGCATGGCAAATTATCAGCGCCGGTCAGGAACCACGGCTCGAAGGTCTGATTGCGGGCCACATTGTGCTGATCGGCACCAGCGCGACGGGCTTGTCGGACCTTCGTCCGACCCCGCTCAATCCGTTTGAGCCGAGCGTGAACATCCACGCCCAGGCGATCGAGCAAATGCTGCTCGGCGCCTTCTTGGATCGGCCGGCCTGGTTCGCCGGCGCCGAGGTTACAGCCGCCGTCGCGCTGGCCGGCGGCCTGGTTTTCATCTGCGCCTTTCAGGGTGTCGGTCTCAGTCTCGGCGCCCTCTTTGCAACACTCGCGGGCGCGCTCGCGGCCACCTGGTACGGCTATTCCAGCCGTCAGCTGCTCGGTGATCCCACCCTCGTCTGTGTGACCGCGGTGCCGGCCGTCCTCGCCGCCACCCTGACGCGCTATTTTCTCGTCGAGCGGGAAGCGCGTGCGCTCAAACGCGCCTTCAGCCAATATCTCGCGCCCGCCCTGGTGGACCAGGTCGTGCGCAATCTCGGCCATTTGCGAATGGGCGGCGAGGCGCGCGAAATCAGCTGCCTGTTCACTGATCTCGACGGTTTTACGGACTTCGTGGAGCACGCGCGGACCGACGAGCTCGTCGCCATTCTCAACGCTTATCTCGATGCTCTGTGCTCCATCGCCATGGACCACGGCGGGACCGTCGTGAAGCTCATCGGCGACGCCGTGCACGTCATTTTCAACGCCCCGGTCGATCAAACCGACCACGCGGCACGTGCCGTCGCCTGCGCCCGCGCCATGGACGCATTTGCAGTGCAATTTTCCGGTGAGCAGCGCGGAAAGCACATTCCATTCGGATCGACGCGGATCGGCGTCAACACCGGATATGCCATCGTTGGAAATTTCGGTGGCAATCGCCGATTCGACTATTCCGCCTATGGGGATACGATCAACACCGCGGCACGGCTCGAAAATGCCAACAAGATACTCGGGACGCGCATCTGTATCTCGCGCAGCACGGTGGCGCAGTGTAGCGCCGGCGGCTTCCGTCCGATTGGTTCACTGGTGCTGAAGGGAAAGACCGAGCCGGTCGACGTCTATGAGCCGATCGAGGGAACCGCAAGCGATCCAGCCTGCTATCGATTTGGCGCCGTCGTCGCATCGCAGAGCTCTTTCGGCCTGCGCGGCCGTTTCCGCCGGCGCGCGCAAGCAGATGTTGGCCAACGCCGCGACTCATCCGGTCGATCGGACCGGACGGCGCATGGCAAATGAGATCAATCCAGCTCGGCGATCAGCTCAAGACCCGACCAATCGGTCACCGCGATCCGGCCGTCGTCGATCTTGACCAGACCTTGACGATGCCACGCACGAAGGTTCTTGTTGACGGTCTCCCGTCTGGCACCCACCATATTGGCGAGCTCCTGCTGTGTGAGTAGAACGTGAGATTTCTTGTAGCCGGCCGCCGTTTTGGGTTGGTTGCTCACAATCCGCAGGATTGCTTTGGCCAACCGCGCCGGCAACCGCATCAGCGCGACCTCCGCCAGCTGCACATCGGCCTGGCGTATCCGGCCGCACAGGATTTCGACGATCTTGAGCCATGCGGCGGGATTTCGCTCGAGAAAGCTCAGCACGTCATGCCGCTCCAGAATAGCCAGCACGCTCGCAGTCCCAGCTGTCGCATCAGCAGTTCGTTCCCTGCCGTCCAGCAGCGCTATCTCGCCAAATAATTCGCCCGGTTCAAGAACGCCGAGCAATAGTTCCCTACCGTTGGATGACGGCAAGGTAATGCGGATTTGCCCGGCCAACACCGCCACCATGTGGTCACCGGGCGTCCCTATGGAGAATATCCTGTCGCCGGCCGCAACATTGCGAATGCGCGCCTGCTTGATGATGGCATTGCGCTCGTCTGCCTTCAGGCCGCGGAACAGGTCGCAGTTTCCGAGCAGCCGACGGGCCTTATCCAGCGTGGTTCTATTCGGCTCCACCATTCAACCTCTTGTTCTTGTACCACCGGGGTTCTTGCGCCTTCCGGTCCGCGGCAGACTGAAAACGACCACCAGCGGGAGGAGCCTCATATTTTGAGGCTCGCCGATCCTATCATGCACTGATTGTGGGGTTTGCCAGATTTCCGCACGGAAGCGCGCCGCCGAGCGGCCAATCAGGAAACGGTGTCATGTTATTGGAGTCTGCGCGCGAAATGGTTGCAGAATGGCAACACTCTCCGGTAATTCAAATGTTATCCGCAAACAACGCTTCGGGCGCCGGTAATGGAAGCCTCGCTCCGTCGCGAAGGGCGGCACGATTTTGCAGCCGCAATTCTCGGCGGCACATCCGGCGCGACGGCCGGGATCTGTTCTGAAATCGCCTCGGCGGCGTGATCAGGAGCAGACCCACTCCGCCGGCTGTCTCCGCGGGTCGCCGACTTGAACGCTGCGGCACCTGATTCTTGAATAGCTGATCGATGAGTTGCCCAAGCGATTTTGCGGCATGAATGTGGCGACGCCTTTCCCGAAATTGGCGGCACGGCTAAGCCCGGGAGTGACAGCACCGGCGGTATTGGGAACGAATGCTGCAGCGCCGAGTAGCGCGACAACAGCGAGAGCAACGCGGGTGTTGCAGAACATCTGCCTCTCCTTCAACCGGCGAACCTGCGATTGTTAGTTGCGCGACGCGTTTAGTAGGTTCGTGGATAGGCAGATATTTTTCGTACTCATGAATGTTCGTACAAAAATCGGCGCATGCTTTCGCCGGCCAGACCTTCAACTCAAGAGGCGCCGGTCGTTGCGCAATCTATGGCCTCGGGTGTTTACTGACCGAGCCAATTGTTTTTCCACCACAGCCAATCCTTGTCGTATCTGGCGTAGGGGCTGTCAGGCGCGCCGCCATCATGGGTGTACATCGCAGCGCCCTGAAAATAGCTCAGTGAGGCGCGGTCCTTCGACTTCAGCTGAGACAACGCGTCCGCTATTCCGGCGGCCCCGTGAACAACATTCTCGACATCGGGGTTGTGGGCTTTGGTTGGAGTGCCAAATCCCGGTAGGCCTAAGAGTACGCGTACGCCGTTAGCCGGTTTCGGATGGGCCGCATCGAACTTCCAGGTCGCTCCCGAGACCGCCTGCAAAATGCGCGTGGTTTGGTCGGACATCCATGGCCCATACTTGGATTCGTCCGTCAATCCGCTGTCGTACGTCATCGCGATGACATAGTTGACGTATCTCGCCAGGTAATAATAGTCGGACGCGCTCCAGCCCCAGTTGGGCTTGGGAGTCCTGTCGGTGTATTGCGGTGCCGCAAAGCCGATGCTCTTGTTTCGAAGGCCCATGGCGTCGAACGAGGCGCGAATCTCCTGGACAAGTGTCTTCAGGGACGCGAGGAAGGTCGGATCCCCCGCAGGTTCGAGGTCGAGGACGATTCCATCGAACGGCCTCGCCGCGCCGCGGACGTAGCTGCCCGGTACATTGGCGGAAACGTATCGCCCACATTCGGCGACGATGTGCGCCCGAGCGGCAGGGTTTTCGAGATCCAGCCGAAGGTTTGCGGCGTGAGCAGTATCCTGAGGACTGTAGCCATTCAGATAGGGCATGAGCGCAAAGGTTACGCCATTCGCCTGCTCATAGGCGTTCACGTGATCCAGGAAGACCTTCACGGCAAAGGGCGCATGGTCGAGGGTGCCGGTCGAATCCAGCAGGCCGCCGTTGGGAAGCAGCACACGCACCTTGTACGACTTGTCCGCTTTGCGAACGAAATCATCCGTCAAGGTCGCAGCGTTTTTTGCATCGGTCAAAAATCGTCGACTGAGGAAAGAGGCATTCTGCTGGTATTCACCAGGCTCCATGCGGGATTGAGCCGAAGCGGGGCCGCTCATCAGAGCGATCGCGAAGAGAACGGGCAGACCAATGGTGCGGCTCACGGGTTTCTCCGTCGTGGCAAGGAAACATGCGCAACTTCGCAACACGGGGATGGATCGCGCGCGCAGCGGAAAGGAAATGAAACGTCCAACCATCGCGCGGCCTCATGCGGCAGGGGCGTCTCCCGTTTGTCGACGAGGCCGCAATCGGCGTTCATGCGCCGCGCGCTTTTGCCGAGCCTGTCGATTTGTTCACCCGCCGCAATATCTTGGCCACGTTCGTGGCGATCTCGGTTCTGAACCGGGAGCACCGGCGCACCCACCAATGATGGGATGGGATGCCGCGCATCCGGTAGCTGGCCACCCGCACTTTCTGCTCCGATTGATCGGGCATAAACAGAAGTCCTATAACGGCGTGCCATGAACGCAAGCAGATCCGAGCCCATTGCCGCCGCCGTGCTGAGTGAAGTGCAACGCCAACATGCCATTCTGTCGCACGGGACAGCGGCGGTTTATCCGGGTCCCGACGAACACGGCTTCGACGGCCTCCACTACAAGCTGGCCGATGCAGTTGCCAAGAAGCGGCCGCTCAAGGTCAAGCTGGGAATGGACCCCACGGCGCCGGACCTGCATCTCGGCCACAGCATCGTGCTCGGCGGCATGCGGCGCTTTCAGGATCTCGGCCACATTGCCCAGCCGCTGATCGGCGACTACACCGCGCGCATCGGCGATCCTGCCGGCCGTAACAAAACCCGGCCGCCGCTGTCCGACGCGGCCATCGACGCCAACGCGTCGACCTACTTTGACCAGGTGTTCCAGATCCTTGATAGCAACCCCGAGAAGCTCGAGCTTCTCTACAACGGCCAGTGGCTTTCCAAGCTCACGTTTTCCGACACGATCAAGCTCTGCGCGCAGGTTACGGTCGCGCAGATCATCGCACGCGAAGACTTCGCCAAACGCCTGTCCGAAAATACGCCCATTTCCATGCACGAGTTGCTTTATCCGATCATGCAAGGCTACGATTCCATTGCCATGAACTGCGACGTCGAGGTCGGCGGCACCGACCAGACATTCAACTGCCTGATGGGCCGCCAGTTGATGCAGGCCCGTGGCTTGGAACCCCAGATCGTCATGACCTTTCCGCTGCTGGAAGGCACCGACGGCATCGAGAAGATGAGCAAGTCCAAGGGCAATTACATCGCCCTGACCGACGTGCCGGCCAACATGTATGGCAAGGTCATGAGCATTCCCGATAGCGTTCTGGGCCGCTACCATGATCTGCTCACTCCGATTCCCCACGCCGAGCGCGACCGCGACCCCTACGGGGCCAAGAAGGCGCTGGCGCGTCTCATCACCGCACGGTTCCACGGCGCAATAGCCGCCGACGGCGCCGCGGAGGACTTCGCCACGAGATTTTCCGCGCGCGAAATTCCAATCGATCTGCCGGAGCAAACCATCGAGCTGCCCACGGAGTGGGCCTGCTCGAGTTGCTGCAGATGGTGCATTTCGTCGCCTCCAATTCCGAGGCCCGCCGGCTGGTGGAGCAGAAGGCGGTCAAGATGGACGGCAATGGTCTCACCAATTCCCGCCACATGTTCAGCGAACCGGCTACCTTCGTCTTGGCGGTCGGCAAACGGCGCATGGTACGGGTAACGCTGAAGTAGCCGTATGATTTACCGAAACAGCAAGGATTCTGATGCCCCGCATGGTCACCAGGTTGAGCTTGTGGCACGTGCTTGCGATCGCGATCGCAAGCCTGCTTTCGGCGCCGGCCGCTGTTGCCGCCGCAAGCCCACAGTCGCGCGCAGGTCCGGTGATCGGCGTCCTTGACGACATTCGTTTCGAAAGCGATCAATACTATGTTTTTGGCTGGGCTTGCCAGCAAGGCAACCGAAGCTCGATCGACGTTCATGTCTTCGCAAGCCACGCCGCCGGTGGGACGCCGGCGGGCACGTATGTCCTCGCCGGCAAGGCAGACTTGGACAACGAGCCGGCCGTTGACCGTGAGTGCCAGGACGCAAATGGCGGAAAGCACCGTTTCAAGATCGCGCTGCCCAATCAGCTGCTGCGAACCTTTCAGAAGAAAGCTCTCTACGCGCACGGGATCGCGGTCGCCGGCAATGTGGAAAACGCCGCGATCGCAGGATCCGGAAGGTTTCAATTTCCGGGCCCCAAATGGCCGCCAGATCCGCCCACGCCCGCTTTCCTCGACGGTCCGCCCGTTGCGGCCTTCGATACCAAGCGGGATTCCTGCGAGCTGACGGATATTCCCGACGACGCCGCCCGCGCCTTTCGCGACTACCGGGGCACGATCCATCTCATTGCGTCACACTCGGTGACGCGCGCGGGCCTGGGAGCGACGCTGGAAACGGCAAAACACAATTGCCAGCTCGTCTACAACTCACGCCACGACGGCAACCCGGCGGATTTCGACGACTATACGTGGCTCACGCAGTTCTACGCCATCGACGGCAAGCAGATCGTCGCGCTCGCGCATATGGAGTATCACGGCTGGGAGCATCCCGGCATGTGCGCGGCAAAGACCGACACCGCGAGCTGCTGGTACAATGGCGACACGTTTCTCGTGTCGAACGACGGCGGCTATCATTTTACATCGCCCAGGCCGCCGGCCAACTACCTGCTCAGCCTGCCCTACAAGTATCAGCCGAACCAGGGACCGGAAGGCTACAGCGTGGATACCAACATTCTGAAGGTCGGCGACTGGTATTACGCGAGCGCGTATTCCTGGGCCTGGCCGCCACATTGCGGCCAAGACAAGGGACAGCGGCCGTGTCTGGTTCCCGACGCCACCTGTCCGATCCGCACTGCAAATATCCTGGACCCGACGTCTTGGCGCGGCTGGGACGGCAAGGACTTCACCGTCACGTTCGTCAATCCCTACCCGGGTCCGGTGGCGAACCCGCAGGCCCATGTTTGCGCACCCGTGCCGTTTCTGGACTACGCGAACGGGGTCAACTTCCACGCGGCTTCGCATCTCTTCATCGCAACCCTGTGGAACGCCGGCTCGGGCGGCTTCGGCCCACCGGGCGTGTATTTCACCACCTCGGCGGACTATATCCACTGGAGCAAGCCGGCACTCGCCATGACGCGCAACCAGATGCTGCGGCGCGAACCGGAAGGAAACTGGTCTTACATGTACTTTTCGCTCATCGATCCGAGCGCGAGCGATTTGAGCTTTTCGACGATTACGGACCATCCTTATCTGTACTACGTGCGGCTGGACGACAACCATGGCCCCTACCAACGGGTCTTGTTTCGGCAGAGGATCAAGCTGGATTGGTTGGTGCGAGAAGCCGCGGGCGACGCTGCTGCTCATCGCACGGTCCCGGGACAGCCATAGAGGATGTGAGGGAGCCTCGCTACCCGAAATCAAGCCTCTTCGATCCGCCGTTGGTAGCACGGCATTGACGGTGCACACGATGCTCTTGCCTCAATGCAATCGTAACAGGGGATTAATTCGGCTAACGCATGATGCGCCGCCTTTCGGCAAGGCAAGCGGTACTGGAGACCAATTGATGCACGTTCATATTGAGGTCACTCGGCGACAATCATTGACAGCGGGGATCATGGGAATGCTGTGCGCCTCGGCAGCGACCGCAAAAGACCGGTTTATTCGTGGGCCTATCCCTAATCTCATACTGAAAGGACCGCCTTTATCGCTTGCTGTGCCGGATTTTTTGGCCGAAGGCGTTCAAGATCGTCAAGTGGCTGTCGACATCGCGCAGTTAGCAGGGGGCATTCTGAAGCGCAGCGGTCCGTTCGCTCTTATCGATGCCGAGGGTATCGACGACAAGATGGCGGATGCCGGCGCCATTCCGAAATTCGCCGCTTGGCGTCCATACAATGTTGATGTCCTCGTCGTCGGACAGGTGAGTGAGCTTCCTGACAACCGGCTGCAAGTCGATGTCCGTGCATGGGCTGTCGCTGCTCGCTGGCAATTCATGGGGCAGCGCCTTACCGCGCAAGCAACCGCGTGGCAGCGCATTGGATACGCGATCGCGGCGGACATCTACGAGCGCGTGCGCGACGACTGACGGTTGATTCATCTTCGAATGACCGAAGATGGGCCGAGGGCCCCTGCCCTCGCCTACACCTCGAGCCGATAGGCCTTTCTCGCGGCGCCGCCGAACAGCGCGAGCTTCTCGTCGCGGGAATGGCCGGCGGCGATGCGCTTGAAGGCATTCCACAGCACCTGATAGCTGCAACTGCCCTTGTCGACCGGGAAGTTGCTCTCGAACATCGCGCGTTGCGGGCCGAAGGCGGCGATGCAGGTCTCGATATAGGGGCGCCAGGCTTTTTCCAGATCCTGCGAGGACGGCGGCTCGGGCTTCTCGAAGAAATCGAAGCCGATCATCTTCATGCCCAGGCCGCCGAGCTTGACGTAGGTGTTGGGGAAGCTCGCGATCTTCTGGATGTGGCCCCGCCAGGCGGCGAACGCTTCGTCGCGCTTGCCCGCATAGGGGCCGATCGCGACCGGCCCGCCGACATGATTGAGCACGATCCGCGCCTGCGGGAAGGCGCCCGCCAGATCGATGACGTCGGTCAGCTGGGTCTGGAACAGCCAGGCGTCGAACGTCAGGTTGAGCGCCGCAAGCGCCGCAAAGCCCTCGCGGAAATTCTTGTCCAGGTACAATCCTTGCTGCGGCGCCCCGCCGAAGACCTTGAGGACCGGATCGTCGCTCCAGGTCGAGCCGTTGCGGATGCCGCGGATGCGCCCGTCGGAAACGGTGATGTGCCGCTCCAGCAGGCCCTTGGCGCGCGCGCCGAGCCGCAGATCGACATAGCCGACGATGCCGGCGATGCAGCGCGTCGGCCCGTATTTGCCGGAATCGCTCATCGCCGCAACGCCGGAGACGAACTCGGTCTCGCCCAGCGATTTGAGCTCGTCCGGTCCATCGGCGCGGTACATCGAGCCGGCCTGCTCGAACAAGGTGGCACGGATGTTGTGGCCGCTGCCGATATCGGCGAGGAGCTCGGGGAAAAGATAGCGGTAGCCCGGGCGGTCCCACAGGTGATGGTGAGGATCGACGATCGGAAGATCAGGCTCGAGAATCTCTTCGGTGTGCCGGGCGAGCCAGTCGGCGCGCACCGGCGCCTGCGACGCCGGCATGGCAGGCTGCGTGGGTGCCTGCGCATGCGCGCCGCCCGACGCCATGGCGGCGGCGCCGACGAGCCCGGCACCCGCGGTCAGCAGCGCGCGGCGAGAGATCGTATCAATAGTGTCTCGTGTGAGCGTTCCTGTCTGCAGCATGTTCGTTCCTCCCGAATTTACGTTTTGGTTTGGAACAACTCTACTCCGGAACGGCGCGCCTCGCCATACACACAGGTATCCCGAGGCGCGACCTGTTCCGAGAACGCAAGCGGCCGAGCCAGAGCGACTTCCAACGCTGGCTTGGGCCTATCGGCTTACCGCTGCTCGCTCCTTACTCTCAGGTATCAACCCGAGCTCACGCGCAAATGATCGTTAATGCTTGCAAGCGCATTGGTGGCACATCGAGCAAATCGCTTCTGTTGCCGGTTGCGGCTGGAAGCAGACTTGAAGGTGCCAGATCGATGACCACCCCGGAAACCGCTGGAGACAACCTCATTGAGGTTGAAGGCTACGCTCTTGCCGACGACTGGAAACGCTGGCTCTGCGTCGGCGCCCTGTTGGGGCTCGCGATGGTCGCAGCGTCAATTCTGGTCACGCTGTAGCGCGCGGCCGTCGACGCGTAACGCGTCTACAAGGCCTGCCAGCCGCGCACTTTCCTCCCATAACCGCCGCGCCGCGGCGTCGTCCTGCGCGGCGCGGCTCGGTACCACCTCGCGGCAATCGGCAAAATAGCCGCCGGTCGCGGTGGCGACGTCTGGCGAAGCCGCAAGATGAACGATCGTCCTCGCGCCCCGTTCCGGCTTGCTGGCAAAGAGCATGGACAGACGCACCGTGATGCCGAAAAATCCGGCGTCGCGCTGGCCGAGACCGGTGGCAACAAAGCCTGGATGAAGGCAATTGGCCGTCACGCCGGTGCCGGCGAGGCGCCGCGCGAGCTCGCGCGTGAACAATATGTTGGCGAGCTTGGAGCGGCCATAGGCGGTCAGCGCGCGATAGTGCTTTTCCATCTGCAAATCATCGAAATCGAGCAAATTGCTCCGATGCGCTCTCGAAGCCGTATTGACGACCCGCGCCGGAGCGGCGGCGACGAGGCGGTCGCGCAACGCATGCGTCAGCACGAAATAGGCCATGTGGTTGAGCGCAAAGGTGCGCTCGAGGCCGTCCGCCGTCAGTGTGCGGCGCACGAATATATTGCCGGCATTGTTGATGAGCACGTCGATGCGCGGCTCTTGCGCGGCGATCCGCTCGCCCACCTGCCTGGTGCCGGCGAGGCTCGACAGGTCGGCGATGTGGGCTTGATGCGCGATCTGCGGGGTGACCTCGCGCAGCCGCTTCAGGGTGCCCTCTGCGCGCCCGTGGTCGCGGGCGATGAGGACGATCCGCGCGCCTTGTGCCGCGAGCGCCTCGGCCGCGAGGCGCCCGATGCCCGACGTGGCCCCGGTGATGACGACGACCCTCTCGGGCATGGATGTCCTCCGGAGCGTTCCAGTGACTTCGCGATCATGCCGTGAAGAATTTGACGAAATGATCGTAGACCCGGTCCGGAGCTTCCTCCTGCAAATAGTGGCCGGTCGGCAGCGGCTGCGCATCGACCAGGTTGCTCGCGAACTTGCGCCACACCGTGGGAAATTCCTGCGTCGGCGGCGCCCCGCGCGTTCCCCACAATATCAGGAGCGGCATGGCGATCTGACGATCCTTGTCGGCGCTATCCATCTCGAAATCGATGGTGGCGCCGGCCCGGTAGTCGCGGCAGGAACCGGTGATCGTCTTCTTGGTGAAGCAGCGGATATATTCGTCGAACACGGCCTTGGGCGGTTGCCGGTTGCTGCCGCGGCTTTTCAGGAACCATTCGGCGGGAACGGCGCTCATCAGCGTTTCCGGGAACGGCTCAGCTTGTGCCATGAACAGCCAGTGCCAGGAGTTCAGCGCCCAGCTCTTGTTGGCGTTGGTCCACACATAGTAGTTCGGCAGCATGTCCAGGAGGCAGAGCTTCATGACCCGATCCGGATGATCGAGGCACAGGCGGTGGCTCAAGCGCGCGCCGCGGTCGTGGCCGGCCAGAAAGAACCGTTGGTGGCCGAGGCTCTCCATGACTTCGATCATGTCCTCGGCCATCACGCGAAAGCTGTAGTTGATGAGATTGGGGCCGGGTTCGGGCAGCGATGAGTCGCCATAGCCGCGCAGATCGGCGAGAACCACGTGATAGCGTTCCGCGAGCCGCGCGGCGACCGCGTACCACAGCACGTGATTGTTCGGATTGCCGTGCAGGAGCAGCAAGGGCGGGCCAGAACCACCATGGCGCAGGCGAATGACGGCGCCCTTGGTGCGCATATCGACATGCTTGAAGCCGGGGAACAGCGCCGCGACTTCCGCGCTGCCCCAGCGCGTCGGATCGCGGGCATAGTCGGCAGCGGTCGCCTCGGCCAGGACTGCCGTCTCAAGCGCCAAGGCCGGCGTGGCGACACTCGCCGCCGCGGCACCCGCGGCCACGGCCCGGACCAGGCCGCGGCGGCTCAAGCCTGCTTCGGTTTTTTCGGATGGAACATGCGTGGTCATTGTGAGCCTCCCTGTTGGGTTTTCGGCAAAAGGCGGCGTCGCACATCTCCTATCGCGATCGATTGAAATAGCGCAGGTCCGGCGGTTCCTGGTTCTTCCTGGCCGGCATCAGGAGCCCGTCCCAGCTCAGGAAATAGTTCTCCTTGCCGACTTTGACCTGGGCATTGTTTTCGGTCGTGTAGAATTCCAACCAATCCGGACGCGGATTGGGGTTGCGCACATATTTTTTGTCGACGGTCCACGGGCGCGTGAAGGCGTGATCGATGATGGTCATTTCGTCATGCAGTATTCTGGGATTGGCCTTGTCGCGGTACATGCGCTCCTTGAAAATCGACTGGTTGTCGATGTGCATCGGCAGGCCGGTTTCGTCGACCGCGCGTGGGCCCTTGAAGCCGCGCGTCTCCACCTCGAGCACGTCATAGACACCGCCGCCATCCTGGTCGATCCATCGGCCGATCGAGTAGCCCGAATAGGTCGGCTCGATATTTTCGGGCCAATCGCGTCCGTCGGTGAAGATGCGGCGGTAGTGATCGTGCCAGCCGATCAGAATGTAAGTCGTGTCCGGCGTGACGACCCACTCCATCGGTCCAAATGCCATCATCATGTAGGGCATCCCGGAGGCGCGACCAAAGGCGGTCGGAAAATTGCCGAGCCCGCCCTCGGCCTGATCGGCCATGCTGTCCTGCAGGACCTTCTGATACTCCGCCGTCAGCGGCGCCTGTTGGCCCAGTCCCCATGGCTTGGTCTGATCGTGCGACGGCTGGCCGGGAATCCCGCGGACCACGAAGCGTTCCCATTGCCCCTTCCAGTCGGGGTATTTCGGCGGATCGGCCGCCTGCGCGCCGCCCATTGTCACCATCAGCGCGGCTGCGAGTGCGAATGCCCAAGTCGGGCCTCGACAAAGCATGGTCGGCCTCCCTGATGGTTCGACGGCAGCTTGATCGCGATGGAAGAATACACCTCCCGCGCGGGCACTTGGAATAGCCGCATCCCGGAGGCTTCCAGCTCGCCGGACAGTTCGACGGCGTTGCTCAACGATGCGTCGCTGCTGTTCGGTGACGGCCGGCGGTGGGTTACGCGCTGCTCAACGCCGTGCCCGGGTCAGCTGCCAGCCGCCCCCTTACACCTTGACCAGCGGCACCTTCGGCACCGAGCCGCGATTGGTCGGCTTGTCGTCGCCGCCACCGCGGGGGCCGGACGGCTTGTTGCGGCGCGTCGATCCGGAGCGGCGCTTGGGCTTGGCCTGCGGCTGCGGGAGCTTTTCCGGCTTGGGCGTCACCGGTCCGTCGAGGTACTCGAAGCCGAGCTTCTTCAAGCCGGTCTCCTCCTCGTTGACCACGATCACGCGCACATGGCCGCCGGCCTTGAGCTTGCCGAACAGAACCTCGTCGGCGAGCGGCTTCTTGATGTTCTCCTGGATGGTGCGGGCCATCGGGCGGGCGCCCATCTGCTCGTCATAGCCGTGCTCGATCAGCCACTTGGCGGCGTCTTCCGAGAGCTCGATGGTGACGTCGCGGTCGCTCAACTGGGCTTCGAGCTGCAGCACGAACTTCTCCACCACCTGGGCGATGATCTCGGCGGAGAGATGCGCGAAGGTGATGATGGCGTCGAGACGGTTGCGGAACTCGGGCGCGAACATCCGGTTGATGGCCTCGACGTCGTCGCCCTCGCGCTTGATGCGCGTGAAACCGTAGGCCTGGCGCGCCAGATCTGCGGCGCCCGCGTTGGTGGTCATGATCAGAATGACGTTGCGGAAATCGACCTGCTTGCCGTTGTGATCGGTGAGCTTGCCGTGATCCATGATCTGCAGGAGCACGTTGAACAAGTCGGGATGCGCCTTCTCGATCTCGTCGAGCAGCAGCACGCAGTGCGGATGCTGGTCGACGCCGTCGGTCAGGAGCCCGCCCTGGTCGAAGCCGACATAGCCGGGCGGCGCGCCGATGAGACGCGAGACGGTGTGCCGCTCCATGTATTCCGACATGTCGAAGCGGATGAGCTCGACGCCGAGCGCAGCCGCGAGCTGCTTGGCGACTTCGGTCTTGCCGACGCCGGTCGGACCTGAGAACAGATAGCAGCCGATCGGCTTTTCGGGCTCGCGCAGGCCCGCGCGCGCCAGCTTGATCGAGGCCGACAGCGCCGTGATCGCCTTGTCCTGGCCGTAGACCACGGTCCGCAGCGTCTGGTCGAGATGCTCGAGCACGGCGGCATCGTCCTTCGACACGGTCTTGGGCGGAATCCGCGCCATGGTGGCGATGGTGGTCTCGATCTCCTTGAGGCCGATCGTCTTCTTGCGGCGGCTCTCGGGCAGAAGCATCTGCGCGGCGCCGGATTCGTCGATCACGTCGATCGCCTTGTCGGGCAGCTTGCGGTCATGGATGTAGCGCGCGGACAGCTCGACCGCCGCCCTGATGGCCTCGCCGGTATATTTGAGCTTGTGATAGTCCTCGAAATAGGGCTTCAGCCCCTTGAGGATGGCGACCGCGTCCTCGACCGAAGGCTCGTTGATGTCGATCTTCTGGAAGCGGCGCACGAGCGCGCGATCCTTCTCGAAATACTGCCGGTATTCCTTGTAGGTGGTCGAGCCGATGCAGCGCACCGTGCCGGACGCCAGCGCCGGCTTGAGCAGGTTCGACGCGTCCATGGCGCCGCCCGAGGTGGCGCCGGCGCCGATCACGGTGTGGATCTCGTCGATGAACATGATCGCGCCCGGATAGGCTTCGAGCTCCTTGATCACCTGCTTCAGGCGTTCCTCGAAGTCGCCGCGGTAGCGCGTGCCGGCGAGCAAGGTCCCCATGTCCAGCGCGAACACGGTCGCGCCCTTGAGCACGTCGGGCACCTCGCCATGCACGATGCGGCGCGCCAGGCCCTCCGCGATCGCGGTCTTGCCGACGCCGGCATCGCCGACGAACAGCGGGTTGTTCTTCTGCCGGCGGCAGAGCACCTGGATGGTGCGGCTGATCTCGGGGTCGCGCCCGATCAGTGGATCGATCTTGCCTTCGCGCGCCTTCTTGTTGAGGTTGATGCAATAGGCGTCGAGCGCATCGCCCTTCTTCTTGGGCTCGTCGCCGGTCTTGGTGTCGGTTTCCTCGTCGACCCCGCGCACGGGCCGCGATTCCGACATGCCGGGCCGTTTGGCGATGCCGTGGCTGATATAGTTGACCGCGTCGTAGCGGGTCATGTCCTGCTCCTGCAGGAAATAGGCGGCATGGCTCTCGCGCTCGGCGAAGATCGCCACCAGCACATTGGCGCCGGTGACCTCCTCGCGCCCGGACGACTGCACGTGGATGACGGCGCGCTGGATGACCCGCTGGAAGCCGGCGGTGGGTTTCGAATCCTCGTTGCCGTCGCTGACCAGGTTCTCGAGCTCGGATTCGAGATAGGCGGTGAGGCTGCGGCGCAGCTTGTCGAGGTCGACATTGCAGGCCCGCATCACGGCGGCGGCATCCTGGTCGTCGATCAGGGCCAAGAGCAGGTGCTCGAGCGTGGCGTATTCGTGGTGCCGCTCGTTGGCGAGCGCCAAGGCCCGATGGAGGGATTGCTCTAGGCTGCGCGAAAAAGTGGGCATTTTCTGTTCTCGTGTTCCGTATCCGTATATGGGTCCGGCGCTACTTCTTTTCCATGACGCATTGCAGAGGATGCTGATGTTTGCGGGCAAAGTCCATGACCTGCGTCACCTTGGTCTCCGCCACCTCGTAGGTGTAAATTCCGCATTCCCCGATGCCGTGCTGGTGCACATGCATCATGATGCGGTACGCGGCCTCGTGGTTCTTGTTAAAAAACCGCTCCAGCACGTGCACCACGAACTCCATCGGCGTGTAGTCGTCGTTGAGCAAAAGCACCCGGTAGAGGCTCGGCCGCTTGGTCTGCGGCTTGGTCTTGCTGATGACCGCGGTTCCGGGCGCCCCGGGCTCGCCCCGGCGCTTGCGTTCGTCGTCAGCCAGACGGGGCGCGCGCGGCATCACGCCTGTTGCCGCCATCCTATCGCGAATTTCCGGTCTCATGACTTGCCGACGGGTCGTCTGTCCTCGGACGGTGTGGATCGCTCGCCTTTATTATCATAGGGATCGCACGCGCCTCGTACCAGATGGCCCGACACCGTTCCGATCGGCGCCGAAACGCGACGCCGACCGTTCCGTTCCCGGGGTCTAAGCCCGCCCAAACGCGTGCAAGGATCACGCCGCATTGCGGACAATTCGCGGCAGACCGGCCGAAATGTGCGATTTGCGGTGGGCAGGCCGGGGGGAACAGCCCGCCCGGCTCAGCCGCGCCGGCTGCCGCGGCTCATATCGTGCATCAGCTCCAGCTGCATCTGCTGGATTTCGGCCAGGCGCTGCCACTGGCGCGACAGCAGGTGATCGAGCTTTTCATGCAAATGCCGGATTTCGAGCTCGGCCTTGAGATTGACTTGGTAGTCGTTCTGCGACCGCAGCCGATCCTTGGCCTCCTGCCGCTTCTGGCTCATCATGATGATCGGGGCCTGAATCGCGGCCAGCATCGACAGGAAAAGATTGAGGAGAATGAAGGGATAGGGATCGAACTTCAACTCCTCGAGCGCGACGAAGTTGAACGCCATCCACACCGCCAGAACGACCCCGAACAGGATGATGAAGGTCCAGCTGCCGCCAAAGCTCGCCAAGTGATCGGACAGCCGCTCGGCCAGCGTCCACTGCTCCTCGAATTCCTCGTCGGTGTTCTCGGCCAAGGTCTCATGGGTGGCGATGCTTTCGGCGACCTGGCGATCGAGCTCGGTCAGCTCGCCATTCTCCGCCAGCAACAGCTCTTCCACGTAGAGGGTGCGGAATTTCGCGAGCTCCGTGAGGCTGATGAGCGCATCAGGCCCGAGATCGGGCCGATCGCGCCGGATGCGCTCGGCGAGGCTCGGCCGCACGGCATCGAGCGCAACCAGATCGCGGCGTGGCCGCTCTTTTCCGGAAATCGCGCAAATCATCCGGCTCGGCTTTTTTGCAGCGACCGGCGTTTCGTTGATGACGACCGGCGTCTCGGCGCCCTGCTCCAAGTCGGTCATGGGGAACTCTCCGGCGAACCACGGTGACGCATATTCGCGTTGGAGCTTAGTCGCGCCAGCCCGGCATCGAGTCAAGTCGAGATCGCGATTTGCAGGTTGCGACCTTATCGCCAAAGAAAAAGCCCGACGGATGGGCCGGGCTTTCAACACGGAACGCTTGTAGGCTTGCGCACTTACTTGGTGACCGCCGCCTTGTTCACGTAGCTCTCGAAGGGCTTGTAGGCCTCCTGCGCCAGATCGGAATAGAGCTCGCCGAGCTTGGCGCTCCGCGACACGAAACCCTCATAAGCGGTCTTGAAGTAATCGCTCTGCACCTCGACCGCCTTCTCGAGCGACTTGGCGCCAAAGAGCTTCTCGGTCGCGGCGGCGCCGTCCTCGAACGCCTTTTTCGAATACTCCGCCATCTCGACCGCGATCGCCTGCGCGCTCTTCGACAGCGCGCCGAACGACTTCATGGTGGCATCGGCACTGTCCTTGCCGAGCTTCTGCATATCCTCGAATGTCTTCATGGTTCTGCCTTTCCCGGGCCGGCCGGATATCTCAAAGTCCCCATCGGACCGGCGCGTGACCGCGCGGGTCCGCTGCCGGAATGCTCACCAACACCAGCCACAATTTATGTTGCACTGCACAAAAAGTCAAGCCGCATTTTTGCGACGCAATATCGGGGTTTTGCCGTAGCCACCACTTAACACTTTGGCAATCCGCCTCCCCTAGCGTCAGCGGCTCTGCCGGGATGCCGGTTGGAGCCGACCTTCGGGTCCGGTGGACTGGCTCGGCACGGGCCGCGGGCATTCCGAATTCTGCCTTTATTGGCCTGTCCTTAGGCGATGCCAAGGGACTTAAGGGGTAGGTGCTCGGCCAGGAGTGCCCAAACCGCGCAAGAGCGGCGAAACGAACGGGGGGACGCATGTTGCCTAGGCGGGTCGGAGCCCGAAGCGGGCTGCGCTGGGGGATCTTCAGCTTTGTAACGGTTCTTTCGGTCCTGGCAGTATCGAGCGGGACGCTTGCGCGCTCGCACCACCAGCACTCAACATCAAGCGACACCAAGTCAAGCGGGACCAAATCAAGCGCGGGCGACGAGCCGCGCTATTCCGATATCGTGGTCGACGGCAATTCCGGCGCGGTCCTGCATGCCTCCGAGGCCGACGCGACGCGCCATCCCGCCTCCCTCACCAAGATCATGACGCTCTACCTGCTGTTCGAGCAGCTTGACGCTGGCAAGCTCAAGCTCGATAGCCAGCTCGATGTTTCCGAGCACGCCGCCGTGCAGTCGCCGACCAAGCTCGGCTTGCGGGACGGCCAGACCATCAAGGTCGAGGACGCCATCAAGGGCATCGTGACCCGCTCGGCCAACGACGCGGCGGTGGTGGTGGCGGAAGCGGTCGGCGGCGACGAGGAAGCCTTTGCCAAGCTCATGACCCGCAAGGCGCAGGCGCTCGGCATGACCCATACGGTCTATCGGAACGCGTCGGGCCTGCCGGCCGACGAGCAAGTCACCACCGCGCGCGACCAGGCTCTCCTGGGCCGCGCCATCCAGGAGCGCTTCCCGCGCTATTACAAGTATTTCTCGACCCGCTCGTTCGAGTTCCGCGGCGAGACGATCGGCAACCACAACCGCCTGCTCGGCAGCGTCGACGGCGTCGACGGCATCAAGACCGGTTACATCAGCGCTTCCGGCTACAACATCGTAACGTCAGTACATCGCGACAATCGCTACCTGGTGGCGGTGGTCTTCGGCGGCAGCAGCGCCGGCGGCCGCGACCAACGCGTGCGCGAGCTGATCCACGACCACATCGCGCAGGCGAGCGTGCAGCGCGCCACGGCCGTCGCCGAGGCCGAAGCCAAGCCCGAGACGAGGCCGGCTGGCAAATCCACCTCGTATTCGGTTGCCGCCGCTGGCAGCGTTCCGGTCACGCTGACGACGTCGAAGCCGGACGCCAAGCCTGATCCGAAGTCTAGGACCGAGACCAAATCCGCGCCGGCGCTCGCCTCCGCGGGAAGCGTGCCGTTCACGCTTTCGCCGCCTGCAAGCACCGTGGCGGTCACGCTGACCTCGAAATCCGACCCGGGTGCCAGCACGACGGTCCAGGTTCCGCGCTGGCCCGCGGCGAATTCGGCACCCACGACGCGCCCGGCAGTCGGCTCGGAAGATCCGATCCATCCGGTTGCAGTCCGCACCGTGCTGGTGCGGCCTGGCAGCGCTCAGCCCCCCTCGATCACGCCGTTGCAGTCACCCGCGGCACCGGAAGCTCCGGCCACCGCTGCCGCGCCCGCGGCAACCGCAGCCGCGCCCGTCAAGGCCGCGGTCCTGCCCTTCCCGCCGCCCGGAACGCGCCCCGGCGCCGTCGGCGGCCTGCCATCAAGCGTCACCACTGGCTCCGTTCCCGCGAACATCCCGGTTGCGGAAGCGGCCCCAACTCCTGCTCCCGCGCCGGCGCCCGCCACGCCGGTGGTAACGCACGCCGCTGCACCGCCAGCGCCGCCGCATGTCGGTTGGATGATCCAGGTCGGCGCCTTTCCGGCGGAGGACGAGGCCAAGCAGCGGCTGAGCTCCGTGCAAAGCCGGGCGTCCCGCTATCTGGCGAGCGCTGACGCCTTCACCGAGACCGTGACCAAGGGTGAAACCATCATGTACCGCGCCCGCTTCGCCGGGCTCGGCAAGGAGCAGGCGGAGGCCGCCTGCAATTACCTCAAGCACAACGACGTCGACTGCATGACCCTCAGAAATTGATGGCCGGTTGGTACCGGGTGCCGTAACCGAGTTCTGTAGCCCCCTTCCCGTTTACTTCCCGGCAAGCCAGGCAGGGTTAGGGTTGGGTTGTAGCATTCGTTGCGTACGGAGTGATCAGCGATGGCGGCGCAGAAGAATATCCTTGGCTTCATTGACGCGGGCCGCGAGGTACGTCGACCCCCCTTGGTCGGGATGGAGTTTCTTCATGAGCGCGCGATGGGCGCGGCCAATATCCGCGGCGCTCGCCCCCGGCTGCAGGCCAAGGATCTGATAGGCCTCCTCCTCCGTCATTTTGCCGCTCCGCTGCGCGCTTCCGTTCCCCGCTGCCGCATCACCTTGAGCGTGCTCACGCCAAGCGGGCTCCCGGCGGTCGAGATACGCGATCAGTAAGGCGCGGCTTTCCTGGTCGATCCGCGGCAGAAAGGCAGCGACCGTCGCGACATCGAGCGCGTCGAGCATCACGCCCTCGTGGGGGCCGGCGAGAATGCGCCCGCGCATCGCGCCGGTATCATGATCGAGCTCCATCTCCACGAACGCGGAACGCACCCGCGAGGTCTGCCCGGGACTGCGCTGCGTGCGCGACCCGAATCCCGGGAAGCCCCACGGCAACCAGCCGAGCAGCCCCAATCCCGCGACGCCGAGCGGAACGGCGAGCTGAAACTGCCCGCGTGCCGCCAGGAACGCCGCCCCGCCGAGCGCGCCAAATCCACCGGCATATTTCACCGCCGGCGCGAGCTTGCGCGGGTCGACCTGGGCAAAGGCGTTGCCCGCCCACAGCAGAAGCGCCAGCACCAGGATGCCGAGGATGATTTCAGGCATCGCTATCTCATTTGCTCGATCAGCTTGATCGCACCGACGTCGCGGCGGGCCGACAGATCGGCGAGCGCGCGCATTCCGCCGGCCGCATAGGCGGCGGCGGCGCGCAACAGCGCCGCGAGCTCGTGGGCGGCACCTGGATCGAAGCGGCAATAGGCGCCGCGCGTGAGGCGGGCGATCTCGCGATAGGCCTGCTCGGCGACCGGATCGCCGCCCTCCTGGAACATGAAGGCCGGCACCGACAACAGGCCGAGCTCGCCGGCGGCGTGGCAGAGCGCATCGAGGCTCTCTTCCATGGCATCGCCGACAAAGACCAGCGCCTGCACCTTCCGCCGGCGCGTCTCGCGCGCCGTGTGAC
>DATDGG010000199.1:0-10077 GCA_036522235.1 Xanthobacteraceae bacterium | reverse complement strand
CACCTATGCGGCCAAGATCGACCGCACCGAGACGCGCATCGATTGGCAGCGCCCGTGGCAGGAGGTGCACAATCACATCCGCGGGCTTTCGCCGTACCCGGGCGCGTGGTTCGAGGTCGCACTTGAGGGCAAGCCGGTCCGCATCAAGGTGCTGCGCACTACCGCGGCGGCCGGGGACGGCGAGCCCGGCAGCTTGCTGGATGATCGATTGACCATCGCCTGCCGCGAAGGCGCCATCCGTATCGTGGAATTGCAGCGCGCCGGGGGGCGGGCGATGGGGACGGATGAATTTCTGCGCGGCACGCCGCTCAAGCCTCCGCTGCGGCTCGGCTGAATCATGCCCCGTTATAAGCTCCTGGTCGAATATGACGGCGCGCCCTTCGTCGGCTGGCAGATACAGGATCAGGGCCTGTCGGTGCAGGGCACGCTGATGGCCGCCATCGAGGCGTTTTGCGGCGAGCGCGTGAAGGTGCAGGGCGCTGGGCGCACTGATGCCGGCGTGCATGCGCTCGGCCAGGTCGCCCATGTCGACCTCGCCAAGGATTGGGCGACCGACACAGTGCGCGACGCGCTGACGGCGCAGCTGCGGCCCTATCCGGTCGCCGTGCTGGCGGCCGAGCAGGTGCCGGACACGTTCGATTCGCGGTTCTCGGCGCGCCAGCGCCACTACCTCTACCGGATCGTGAATCGCCGTGCCGACCTCGCGCTCGAGCGCGGGCGCGCCTGGCGCCTGCCGCGACGGCTGGACGAAGCCGCCATGGCGGCGGCGGCGCAGCGTCTCGTCGGCCGCCACGATTTCACGACTTTCCGCGACGTCGATTGCCAGGCCAAGTCGCCGGTCAAGACGCTCGACCGGCTCGATGTGACGCGAAGCGGCGACGAGATACGGATCGCCGCGGCGGCGCGCTCGTTCCTGCATTCGCAGGTGCGCTCCATGGCGGGCGCGCTGGTCTTCGTGGGCGAAGGCCGCTGGAGCGCGGACGACCTCGCGGCCGCGCGCGACGCCCGCGATCGCGCCGCCTGCGCCACGGTGGCGCCGCCCGAGGGGCTTTATCTGGTGCGGGTGGATTACTGAAGCGTGGTCTCCCGCGCCTGCGCCTTCAGGAAATCGACGAACGCCTGCAGCGCCGCCGGCGCCTGGCGCCGGCTCGGATAGTACAAGAAGAATCCGACCGAGCGCGGCGCCCAGTCTTCCAACAAGGGAACGAGCTTCCGCTGGGCGACCGGCGCCTCGACCAGGGTCATCGGCAGGCGCGCCAGGCCGACGCCGTCGAGCGCGGCACGCAGCGCAAGCTCGCCGTCGCTGACGATGAGCGAGCCCTTGACCATGACCTCCAGGCTCTTGCCCCGCTTTTCGAACGCCCATTGATGGATCGCGCCGCTGGCGAAGCGCTGACGGATGCAATTGTGCGCCTGCAGATCCGCCGGCACATTCGGACGGGTGTGCCGGCGCAGGTAATCGGGCGCGGCGACGACGGTCGGGCGCGCGTCCTCGCCCACGCGGACCGCGATCATGTCCTGCTCGAGACGGTGGCCCGGCCGGATGCCGGCATCGAAGCGGTCGCGCACGATATTGGTCAGCGCGCTGTCGGTGATGATCTCGAGGCTGATCGCCGGATAGGCCGCGAGAAACTTCGACAGGATGGGCTCGATCACCACTTTCGCGGCCGGGCGCGGAACCGTCAGACGAAGGTGGCCGGCCGGCTTGTCGCGGAACATGTTGACGGATTCCAGCGCCGCTTCGAAGCTCGCGAGCGCCGGCCGCAGCTCAGCGAGCAGCCGCTCGCCGACCTCCGTCAAGGCGACGCTGCGGGTCGTCCGATTGAGCAGCCGGACCCCGAGCTTGTCCTCGAGGCCGCGGATCGTCTCGCTCAGCGCCGAGCGCGAGAGGCCGAGATGAACCGCTGCCTTGGCAAAGCTCGAACGCTCCGCGATGGCGACGAAAGCCGTCATTTCGGCAAAGCCCAACTTCCGCATTGATCGAATTCTCCGACTAGGTCATTCGGATAATGTCAGATTGCCGAATAAACCTCAAAGCCCTAGCTCCCCCTGCAGCGGGCCCGGTCGGATCTGGCCCGTGCTACGCAAGGGAGCAACCAGCATGGCGCAAGTCTTGCGTTATCATCCGTTTTTGGTGGCGCTGCATTGGGTGCTGGCGTTTCTAATCATCGCCGCGCTCGCGCTTGGCGCCCTGGTGATGGTCAAGATTCCAAACAGCGACCCAATGAAGCTCGAGGCGCTGCGCAGCCATATGGCCGGCGGCAGCGTGATCCTGGCGCTGATGCTCCTGCGTCTGTTCGTACGCAGGCGGACCGAGCACCCGGGCGCAGCTTCGACCGGGAATCCGGCGCTCGATCGCCTGGCCTGGGCTTCGCACCGCTTGTTCTATCCCGCGGTGCTGGGCATGGCGGGCAGCGGGCTGTTCTTGGCGCTGCAAGCCGGCCTGCCGGCGATCGTGTTCGCGGGCGAGGGCGCCTTGCCGGCCGATTTCTGGATCTTCCCAGTGCGCGGCGTGCACTACCTGCTTTCGCGCGTGCTGATCGGGCTCATCGCGCTCCACGTCGCGGGCGCCCTCTATCATACGCTGATCCTGCGCGACGGGCTGCTGCGGCGGATGTTCTTTGGCCGACGCGTCGTGACCGGGACGGATTCCACCACGCCTACTCTCACCCAGTCGCTCTCACGGGGGCAATCATGAGCTATCTCACACCCGCGCAAGCTTCTGCTCAGCTGCTGAGCCTGGTCGTATTCGGAACGATCGCACGCTGGTACGTCGTTCCTTGGCTCAAAGGCCGCCCGCGCGGCGAGGCCCTCACTGCGCTCCTTTGGGTGCAAGTATTCCGTTATGTGGCGCTGCAGGTCTTCTCCGCGCAGAACACCGGATTTCCGATTTCAGATGGCGGAGCGATGGAGATCGTCGTCGGCGACGTCGCCGGTGCCGTCATGGCTTTCGTCGCCATCGCGCTGATCCGCAATCGCGCGCGTCTTGCCATCCCGCTGGCGTGGCTGCTGTTCGCGGAAACGGCCTACGACACCGTCTCCAACATTGCCGGCGGCGTGCACGAGGATCTCATGGGTGCGGCCAGCGGCGTGACCTGGATGATCCTGGTGTTCTTCGTGCCGATGGTTGTCGTGAGCGCGGTGCTGCTCGTTTGGCAGCTCTATGCGAGGCGAGGCGAGGCGCTCGATGCCACGGCGGCGGGCAATCGCGGCACGCGCGAACCCGCGGTCTTGCGAGCGTCAGAGGCAACAGGTTGATGCGGGCGCCATCCTGGCGCTGCGGATTGAATCTCGAGGATTCCGAGGAGGATCACCATGAAGCTCGCCCACGCAAGGATCGTCACCAACGATGTCCCGGGCTTGACGCGGTTCTACCGGGAGGTGACCGGAATGACACCGCGCGGCGACGACGTCTATGTCGAGTTTCACGCGCCCGCGCTGGCACTCGCGATCAGCAGCCAGCGGACGATCGACCGCCATCGCGCCGGCGCGACGATGCCGGCCGCCAATCGCTCGATGATCCTCGATTTCGAGGTCGTGGATGTCGACCAGGAGCGGGCGCGTCTCGCGAGCGTCATCGGTGAATTCGTCCTGGAGCCCACCACCCAGCCCTGGGGCAATCGGTCCATGCTGTTTCGCGACCCCGACGGCAATCTGATCAACATGTTTTCGGTCGCCCACGCTCCGGCGGGCGCGTGACGCCATGCAGGGAAAGGTCGTTCTCATCACGGGGGCGAATAGCGGCGTCGGCTTCGTGACCGCGCGCGAGCTCGCCAGAATGGGCGCCCGCGTGCTGATGGTCTGCCGCGACGCCGGGCGCGGTGCCAAGGCGCGCGCCGAGGTGGCGAGCGTCGCGAGCGGGCCGGCGCCGGAGCTGCTGCTGGCGGATATTTCGGTGCAATCGGCCGTTCGGGCCTTGGCCGTGGACGTTCGCCAGCGCTTGGACAGGATCGACGTGCTCATCAACAATGCCGGCGCCATATTCGCGCAGCGCGAGCTCACCCTAGAGGGTATCGAGAAGACGTTTGCGACCAATCATCTGGGGGCATTCCTGTTGACCAATCTTCTGCTCGATCGGGTGGGCGCCGCCCCCGGCGGACGGATCGTCAACGTCGCCTCGGAATCCTATCCGTCCCGTCTCGAATTCGACAACCTGCAGGGCGAGAAGCGCTACGGCTTTCTGAGCGCCTATTTTCGCTCGAAGCTCGCGAACATCATCTTCACCATCGATCTGGCGCGGCGCCTGCAGTTCACCAGCGTGACCGTCAATTGCGTCAGTCCCGGACCAAGCCGCACCCGCTTCGGCGACAACATGACCGGCCCGGCGGGCCTCTTCCCGCGCCTTGCGAAAATGTTGTTCCCGAGCCCGGAGCGAGGGGCCCGCACAATGATCTACCTCGCATCGTCGCCCGAACCGGGGAGCGTGTCCGGCCGCTTCTTCCTGCGACGGCGCGCGAGGCCAACCAAGCCGGTGACCCGCGACGGTGAAGTTGCTGCGCGCCTCTGGCGCGTCAGCGCCGGCCTCGTCGGCTTGCCGGATGCGGGCGAGGCCGCACAGCGCGAAACAGTGATGGATGCCTCTTCGGGGAGCGCGGCATGAATATCTGGACGCTCTCGCCCTGGCTCGCCCGCCTCGTCATCCTGGCGGTCGCCGGTCTCTTCACGATGATCAGCTTCAAGTTCGTGCTCGACCCGCAGCAGGCCGCGGCGAGCTCGGGGATCACGCTCGATTCCGCGATCGGTTACACCAATGCGCGCGCCGGCTTCGGCGGCTTCCCGTTGGGCTTTGCGGCGATCCTTTTATTCTGCTTGCTCTCATCGCGACGGCACTTGGCAGCGTTGGCTTCCATCGCAACGGTCGCGGCGGTGATTTTGGCGGTGCGGCTCTACGGCGCGGAGCAGGACGGCACTTACCGCGAGAGCGCGCACCTCCTGATCCCGGAAGCCGCGATCTTCATCGTCTCGCTCCTCGCCGCGCTGCTGGAGACGCGACGGCGTTCCCCCGGCGTCGAGCCTCGTTGACGATCGGGCGCATCGATTCAGCCGAAATACCGCTCGAGAATTCGGCGATAGACCGCGGTCAAGGTCGCGAGGTCGCTCACCGGCGCACACTCATCGGTCTGGTGCATGGTCCGCCCGACCAGGCCGAGCTCGAGCACCGGGCAATAGTTCTTGATGAAGCGTGCGTCCGAGGTGCCGCCGGTGGTGGAGAGCTTGGGGCTTGCCCCGGTCACCGCCGCAATCGCGCCGACCACCATGTCGAGGAACGCCCCGGGCGCGGCCAGGAACGCATCGGCATTCGATTTCTCCCAATCGATGCGCCAGCGCGCCGCCGCGGGCGCTGCGGCTTGCGCGTGCCCCTCGATCAGGGTCTTGAGCGAGGCTTGGCTGTGGCAATCGTTGAAGCGGATGTTGAGACGCGCGCGGGCCTCGCCGGGGATCAGATTGACCACCGGATTGCCCACGTCGACCGAGGTGAATTCGAGATTTGAGGGATCGAAATGGGCGCTGCCGTGGTCGAGCGGCGTCGCCATCAGGGCCGTCATCAGCACGGTCAGGGTGCGGATCGGATTGTCGGCTAGCTGCGGATAGGCGACGTGCCCCTGCCGTCCGGTAACGACCAGCGCGCCGTTGAGCGAGCCGCGGCGGCCGACCTTGATCGTGTCGCCGACCGCGGCGGCGCTACTCGGCTCGGCCAGGATGCAGTGGTCGAATGTCTCGCCGCGCTCGGCCGCCCATTGCAGGAGCTTGACGGTGCCATTGACCGCGATCCCTTCTTCGTCGCCGGTGATGAGAAACGAGATCGAGCCTTTGGGCTGGCCGCCACCGACCGCGACGTGATCGAGCACGGCCGCGAGCGCGCAGGCGATGCCGCCTTTCATGTCGACGGCGCCGCGGCCATAGAGGGCGCCATCGGCGATCTCGCCCGCAAACGGCGGATGCGACCAGCGCGCCTCGTCGCCGGGCGGCACCACGTCGGTGTGGCCGGCGAAGACGAGGTGGGGCGGCCCGCCACCGAGCCGTGCGTAGAGGTTTTCGATCGGCGCCGTCCCGGGCTCCGCAAAGGTCATGCGGTGAACCGTGAAGCCCGCGCCGCCGAGCAGATTTTCGAGCGTGGTGAGCGCACCGCCTTCCGCCGGCGTCACCGAGCGGCAGCGCACCAGATCGCGGGCAATCGAGACGGGGTCGGCCGGTTGGCGCATGGATAGGCTTTATCGGCCACGCTGGGCCGCGGTCAATCCGCGGATACCGCGACGATGAAGACAATCATAAAGAATGGCGTTCCAAGCAGGGCAAATATCGCACACCACTCGGCGCTGAGATTGGCCGCCAGAGGACCCCTGGCCCGAAATACGCCGACGCCTCTGTTCAGACGTCTGATTGCACGTTTCCAGGACAACATCATCCCAATTGGTCCGAGCGCAGTAATGAATACGAATACGAGGGCAGGGCCGAAGCTGCGCAACAGGAAGCTCGCGACGACACAAACGACCGCGTTCACAGCTGTAATTGTGAAGCACCAGTGCTTCACGCTTCGCGGTAGCTCCTCGGGATAGTTTGGCGTCTTCCAATCGCCCAGAAATATCGGTTCTGCGGGTACCAGCGCCTCCAGCCACAGGCTCAGCCAGCGCACCACGGCGTATTGGCTCAGAAGTGTTGGCTTGCCGTCGTTGAGGGAATCCGGCCCAAAGCGGTTCGGGCCGCTGGTGCCGCGACGGAAGCCGAGCTCGATCAACAAAATCAGTGCGAAGAGGCCAAATGGATACGCAATAGCCTCGTTGATCGGATTGTTCATATCAAAATTGCCGTTCAGCAAGGTGAAAAGGTCGAGCGCCACATTGAACGCAAAGAACAGGCCGACCACCCAGGGCGACAGGTTGCGGTCGTTGGTGCGCTTCACCGCGAGCGCAAATTCCGGATAGGTGAACGCCAAGTCCAAGATGGTGCCGAGCGTCTCGCCCCCGGTCTGAGAGGCGAGCCACTGCGTTGTGGTCTCGACGGCGACCAGAATCGCAAAGCCGATCCAGAACGGCAGGCGGCTGATGCGGCCGCTGAAGCTCGAGAACAGGTAAATCCAGTCCATCCCGGCTCTCTTCGTTCAGTCGCGCAGCAATTCGTTGATGCTGGTCTTGGCGCGCGTCCTCTCGTCGACGCGCTTGACGATCACGGCGCAGTTGAGCGCGGGGCCCGGCGTGCCGTCGCGCATCGGCTTTCCCGGCATCGCTCCGGGCACGACCACCGCATAGGGGGGCACCTCGCCCTGGAAGGTTTCGCCGCTCTCCCGGTCGACGATGCGGGTCGAGGCGCCGATGAAGACCCCCATGGCGAGCACCGCGCCTTCGCGCACGATCGCGCCTTCGGCCACCTCCGAGCGCGCCCCGATGAAGCATCCGTCCTCGACGATCACCGGCTCCGCCTGCAGCGGCTCGAGCACGCCGCCGATGCCGGCGCCGCCTGAGATGTGGCAGCGCTTGCCGATCTGTGCGCAGGAGCCGACCGTCGCCCAGGTGTCGATCATGGTGCCTTCGCCCACATGGGCGCCGACATTGACGAAGGAGGGCATCAGCACCACGCCGGGCGCGATATAGGCGGAGCGGCGCACCACCGCGCCCGGCACCGCGCGGAATCCGGCGGCGCGAAAGTGCGCTTCGTTCCAGCCGTCGAATTTGGAGGTGACCTTGTCCCACCATGAGGCGCGGCCGGGACCGCCCGGAATGACCGCCATGTCGTTCAGCGGAAACGACAGCAGCAATGCCTTCTTGAGCCATTGATTGACGCGCCAGGCGCCATTCTGGGTCCGCTCCGCCACGCGCGCCTCGCCGCGGTCGAGGAGCTCGATGGCGGCCTCCACCGCCTCGCGTACCGGCCCCTTGGTGGCTATCCCGATCTCGGCGCGCCGCTCGAAGGCGTCATCGATGGTCTTGGCAAGCTCCGCCTGCGACATTGGCGCTCCTTCACGCATGATGGCCGCGCGTTGTCGGGGGAAGGGGAGGGTCTGTCAAGGGAGGCGCGCGGGCATGCGCGGCTCGGATCGTTGACGAGAGGCCCGCCCGTGCCGCATCGTCGCCCCGCATCCGCGAACAACTTGCGCCGGGACGAGATCGCGAAGACATGCCGAAGGCTCCTTTCCAATCGGGCTCGAGCGCTGCCCTGACCGGCCGCGCCTGCATCGGCCTCGCCGGCTTTTTCCTTGCCTTGGCGGGCGCCAATCTGGCCGATATTTCCTCTATTTCCTCTATTTCCTCTATTTCCTCGTGGGCGCAGACCCTCAACAGCGTGAAGGTCGCCTCCGCCGGCATTGCCAGCGATATCGGGTTCTTCCTCGCCCACAAGAAGGGCTATTTCCGCGCCGAGGGGCTCGAGGTTTCGCTCACGACTTTGGCCAATTCGCCGCAGATGATCGGTCCGCTCGGCATGGGCCAATTGGATGTGGGCGCCGGTACGGTCGCGGCCAGCCTCTACAATGCGGTCGCCCAGAACATCGCCATCCGCGCCGTCGCCGACAAAGGCTCGATGCGCGCCGGCTACGGCTTCTCGGGGCTCCTGGTGCGCAAGGATCTGGTCGACGGCGGCCGCTTCAAAGGCTTCAAAGACCTCAAGGGCATGAAGATCGCGGTCGGCACCTTCGGCAGCGCCAATTCCTCGGCCGTCAACGAAGCGCTCAAGCGCGGCGGGCTCACCTGGGACGACGCCAGCATGGTCGAGCTCACCTTCCCGCAACACCTCGCCGCCTATGCCAACAAGGCGATCGACGCCAGCATGACCAACGAGCCGACCGCCTCGGAGGCCGTCAAGGAGGGGCTGGCGGTACGGATCGCGGGCAATGATGAAATCTATCCCGACCAGCAGACCGCGGTGGTGATCTATTCGGAGGTGTTCGCACGCCAGCGGCCGCAACTCGCGCTCAAATTCATGCGCGCCTACATCAAGGCGATCCGCGAATACAACGACGCCCTCAGGGACGGAAAAATCGCCGGTCGCAACGCCGATGAAGTGATTTCCATCCTGACCGAATATACCTTCATCAAGGATGGGCGGATTCACCGCGAGATCACGCCGGCGGCCATCGATCCCGACGGCCGCATGAATCTCGACGGCCTGCGCAACGACCTGCGGTTCTTCAAGGAACGCAAGCTGCTGCAGGACCCGGGCATCACGGTCGAGCGGATTCTCGACACCTCGTTTGCCGCTGAAGCCGTCAAGGAGCTCGGCCCCTACAAGCCGTCCGGCAATTGAGCCTCCGGCGGCTCAGCTGTCAGTCGATCCAGGAATCCGGTCAGGTCGTCGGTGACATGATCGACGTGCGGGGCGTCGCGTCCTTCGAGCTCCCAATCCTCGCGGAACACCTCGCGGGTGTGCGGCGGCACGACCAGGACCGTAGTCATGCCGAGCGCGTGCGGCACCGCGAGGTTGCGCGCCAGGTCCTCGAACATGGCGGCCCTTGCCGGGTCGACCGCGTGAGCCGCCAGGAATCGCGCATAGGTCTGCGGCGAGGGCTTGGGCTCGAGCTCGGCGGCGACGATGTCGAATACGTCGTCGAAGTGATGCTCGAGCCCAAGCCGCGCCAGCACGGCTGCAGCGTGGCGCCGCGTCCCGTTGGTGAGGATGAGCTTGCGGCCGGCGAGCCTCTCGATCGCGCGCCCCAGGGCTTCGTTCGGCTCTAACGGCGAGTGATCGATCTGGTGCACGAAATCGAGGAAGTCGTCGGGTGCCATGCCGTGCTCGGTCATGAGCCCACGCATCGAGGTGCCGTAGCGCTTGTAGTAATCCTTCTGCAGGCGGAACGCCTCCGCGGGCGGGATTTTGAGAAAAGCCGCGATGTAGTCGCGAATCCGTTCGTCTACCTGCCGCCAGAGATTGACGTGGTGCGGATAGAGCGTGTTGTCGAGGTCGAAGACCCAGGTGTCGACCGCACCGAAACCGCGGGCAGCGCCACTCGGCCGATGGCTCATCGGCGCAGCAGGGTGCCGGCGCCGTGGTCGGTGAGCAGCTCCAGCAGGACCGCGTGCGGTACCCGTCCGTCCAGGATGACCACGCCCTCGACGCCCTGCTCGAGCGCGTAGAGGCAGGTCTCGA
>DATDGG010000198.1:0-3056 GCA_036522235.1 Xanthobacteraceae bacterium | reverse complement strand
GCGCCGGACGTCCTGCTCGAGGTCGCTGTAGAGCTGCTTGAGCTCGTCGTCATAGAATTTTCCCAGCTGCTCGATGTCCTTGTTGAGCGCCTTGCGCACGGTGCGGTTGGCGTCGTTGTCGCCCCATTCGCGACCGGCCGCTGCATTGATTTCGGTTCCGCGGCGCGCAAGCTCCTCGCGGAACTTGATGAACTGGTCCACCCGTCCGGCGAACTCGTGGAAGTGGCTGCTGCCGATCGTGCGCTCGAGCCGTTTCCACTCGTCCATGATGCCGGCGAGGCGCTTGTTGAACTGGCGGATGCCGTCGGCATAGACCTGCACCACCTTCGGGTCGATCGACATGTAGACGCCGCGCGATTCCATCACCACCGCGTAGATGAGGCCGTTGACGCGCTCGACGTTGAGCGTGCCCTGCGACGCGACTTCGATCTCGCTGGTAAGCGCGGCCTGGCGCAGGCAGTTAAAAATAGCGACGCCTGCGAGCGCAAAGGTCGCCGCCGCCAGCAGCGCAAAGATCGTGTAGAGCTTGCCGGCGATGGAAAGCCTGGGCATTCCGACCTCACCCCTGCCCGCGGCAGGGCCCCGCCTTGGACAATGGCCATAATGTGTTAACTACAGGTTTGCGCGGGCGGCACTAGCGGACGGGGATGACAATGGGGCTTTCGGTCGCCGTGCAGATGGATCCGATCGAGCGGATCAACATCCAGGGCGATTCGACCTTCGCGCTGCTGCTGGAGGCGCAGCGGCGCGGCCACGCCATCGCGTATTACACGCCCGACCGGCTGGCGCTGACCGGCGGGCAGGTGTTCGCCGCGGTCGCGCCGCTCACGGTGCGCGACCAGGCGGGCGAT
This sequence comes from Xanthobacteraceae bacterium, assembly GCA_036522235.1. Classification (GTDB taxonomy): domain Bacteria; phylum Pseudomonadota; class Alphaproteobacteria; order Rhizobiales; family Xanthobacteraceae; genus VAZQ01. The sequence goes on along the minus strand of DATDGG010000198.1, from coordinate 2,205 downwards.
CATTTCACGCTGGGCGAGGCGCGCCGCGCCGACCTCGCCGCCTTCGATGTGGTGCTGCTGCGCCAGGACCCGCCGTTCGATCTCGCCTACATCACCACCACGCATCTGCTCGAGCGCGTCCAGCCCGGCACGCTCGTGGTCAACGATCCGGCGGAAGTCCGCAATGCGCCGGAAAAGATGTTCGTGATGGAATTCCCCGATCTCATGCCGCCGACGCTCGTCACGCGCGACCTCGCCGAGATCAAGGCGTTCCGCGCCGAGCACGGCGACATCGTGATGAAGCCGCTCTACGGCAAGGGCGGCGAGGCGGTGTTTCGCCTCGCCCCGCAGGACCTCAATTTCGGCTCGCTCTACGATCTCTTCGCGGTGACCTTCCGCGAGCAATGGGTGGTGCAGAAGTTCCTGCCGGCCGTGCGCGAGGGCGACAAGCGGATCATTCTGGTCGACGGCGCGTTCGCGGGCGCGGTCAACCGCGTGCCCGCACCCGACGACCTTCGCTCCAACATGGTGCGCGGCGGCGCCCCCAAGGCCACCGACCTCACGGCGCGCGAGCGCGACATCTGCGCTCGCATCGGCCCCTCATTGCGGGAGCGCGGCCTCCTGTTCGTCGGCATCGACGTGATCGGCGACTACCTGACCGAGATCAACGTCACCTCGCCGACCGGCATCCGCGCCATCAAGGCGCTCGGCGGCCCCGACGTGGCGGCGATGATCTGGGACAGGATCGAGGCGAAGCGAGGCGCCAAGCAGCGCTGAGCCTCAGCTCTCTCCTCTGCCGGAGCTCACCGCGGCGGCAAACAGATCATCGCCGCTGATCCAGGTATCCTTGTCGCGGATGATGGCCTGCACCGGCAGGCTCACGGTCGTGGGCGTCGCCCCGCTCCGCCGCTTTACCGCCGTGCCGATGGCCATGAACTCGATCAGCCCGCCGAGCTCGTGGATATGCGTGGTGATGCCGACCACGTCGTCGGCCCCGATGGCGTCGGCTTCGTCGCGCAGCAGCCCGATGGCGTGTTCGCGCGCGTCATAGATCAAGGTCGAGAGCTCGCTGATCTCGCCGCGCGCCATGCCTTTGAACATCGCCATCACGCCACCCACCAGGCCGAGCGAATACACCGCGGTGCCGAGCACGAGCTTGAGCGGCATGAGGCCGAGGCTCGCGAGGTTCCACATTTCCTCGCAGGTGAGATCGCTGGTGACCAAGTCCGCGGGCGCGTGGCCTGGCACCGCGGAGCCTTGCGGCGCGCCTCCGAGCGCCGGGTGGTAGGCGGCGGTGCCCAGCATCAGCATTTCATGCACGCCGCGAAACGGCATGATGCGGGTCTCGATGCCGATCACCGCGTTGGCGCCGGCCGCGCGGGCCTCCGCGCTGATGCGGCGGAGCGCCAGATGGCGCGTCGTGTTGAAGACATCGCTGAATTCCTTGATCTCGCCGCGGCCGAGACTCTTGAGCGCCCCGATGAAGCCGCCCGCCGCCCCGACCGAATAGGCCACATTGCCGATGACGAATTGCTTGGGCGTGTAGCCGGCGTCGATCAGGCAGAAGAGCTCCTGCCCGTTGCTCGACGAGGAGAAGGCGCGCCCCGGCGCCGGTGCATCGGGGCTGTGGACGCAGGAGCCGACCGACAGGAATTCCACATTGCCCTGCATATGGCGCAGCTCGCTGGTCACCCCGGTGACCCCGTGGGCGCCGAACTCCTTGGCCTCCCGCATGATGCGCGCATGCGACTGCAGGCGGCCCTCGCGGATGATCTCGGTGACCTGTGCGACCTCGCCTCCCACGATCCCCTTGAAGCCCGCCCCGAGCCCGCCCAGGAAGCCCAGCGAATGCACGCTGTTGCCGACCACAAGCTCGCCGGGCGTGAAGTTTTTCAGGCCCAGGCAGAAGATCTCATTGCCCGAAAGTCCGGTCATGATCGGCATCGCAGGGCTCCGTGGTTGGTCGGCCAGGGCGGCCGCGCGCGGAAAATAGCGCGGTGAGGTTATAGATAAGCTGCCAGACTATGGGCAGAGCCAACACAAGGGAGAGCAGATGATCGATGAACGGACGCTTTCGGATGTCTGGGCGCCGCGCCTGCTCGCGGCCTTGCGCATCGTATCCGCGCTGCTGTTTCTCGAGCACGGGCTGGTCAAGGTCTTCGGCTTTCCGCCCGGGGCCGCACCCGGTCCGCAGGCGCTGCTCTCCTTCCTTTGGAACGCCGGGCT
>DATDGG010000197.1:0-4400 GCA_036522235.1 Xanthobacteraceae bacterium | reverse complement strand
ACTTGCCCGAGCAGCACCAGCACGGTGATCACCGCGGCGGCCTCGAAATAGACCGCGACGGCGCCATGGGAGTCGCGGAAGGCGGTCGGGAAAATTTCGGGCGCCACCGTTCCGACCACGCTGTAGGCAAAGGCGACGCCGGTCCCCATGGCGATCAGGGTGAACATGTTGAGGTTGCGCGCGACCAGCGATTGCCAGCCGCGCACGAAGAACGGGAAGCCAGCCCACAGCACGACGGGGGTCGCGAGCGCGAGTTCGATCCAGTTCGACCACCTCGGGCTGGGCCACATATGCAGATCAGCGAGGTGTTCGCCCATGTCGAGTGCGACGAGCGGGATCGCGAGCGCGAGGCCGATCCAGAACCGCCGCGTCATGTCGGCGAGCTCGGGATCGGGGCCGGCCTCGGCACTTGCCAGAACCGGCTCGAGCGCCATGCCGCAGATGGGGCAGTGGCCGGGCCCGACCTGCCGGATTTCGGGATGCATCGGGCAGGTATAGATGGCGCCGGCTGGAACCGCGGCCGGTCGCGCTGGCTTTGTTTCCAGTCCGAGATATTTCGCGGGATCGGCGGTGAACTTGGCGCGGCATCCGCCTGAGCAGAAATAATAGTCGTGGTCGCGATAGGAATGCTGATGCGCGGTCGCTTGCGGATCGACCGTCATGCCGCAAACCGGATCGATCGCGCGCGCCCCCGCATTGGCGGCCGGCGAACGCGTCCCTTGGCCGGAGCCATGCGCGTGCATGTGAGCGTCGCCTTTCCGCTTGAAATATATACCCCCTAGGGGTATATAGAGGCCATGCGCAAGGAGATCAAGGCGTCCGCGCTCAAGCGGCTCAAACGCATCGAAGGCCAGGTCCGCGGCCTTGCCCGGATGGTCGAGGACGATCGCTATTGCATCGATATCGTCACGCAGATTTCGGCTGTGCGCGCGGCGCTGCGCCGCGCCGAGGAAGAGGTGCTGCGCGACCATGTCGCCCATTGCGTCGAAGGCGCGATCGCGTCCGGCAACCCGGGTGAGCAGCGCCGCAAGATCGCCGAGCTGATGGACGTGATCGGCCGCGCCGACCGGTAGAAGCTCTCGCTCTGCGGTGTCATGCCGCGGGTGGGCACCGCCTCGCCCGAAGCGTTTTATCCTATTTGAATCATTGATGATTTGACAGTTCCGGATCACAGCAAGGTCATGCCGCCGGCATAATTTGGCCTTCCTGGGCGGCCAGAACGGCGCTTGGCTAAATCGGCATTAACCAAGGTTTGTTCATATCCACGTACCGCCGGTTTGAACCTTTAGAAGGGCTCGGGCGTCTAAACCCAAGGGAAGGCTTGTGCCTGGGCGTCTCTTGGGTGGGAGCACGAAAATGAAAAAAATGAACAAGACGATCATCGGGATTGCGCTGCTTCCGGCCATGGTTTTGTGCGGGCTTTCCGCCGCGCATGCGGCGGACCTCTCGGTTGCTCCGCTCTACAAGGCTCTGCCCGTGGTGGCGGCGCCGGCCTATAACTGGTCGGGCTTCTATCTCGGCGCCAACGGCGGCGGCGGCTGGTCCACCTCGCGTTGGGACAATGCCGGCGACGTCAAGGGCTCGGGCGGCGTGATCGGCGGCACGGCGGGCGTCAATTGGCAGACCGGCCATGCGGTGTTCGGCCTCGAAGGCGATATCGACTGGTCCAATCTCAAGGGCACCACCACCTCGGCCACTTGCCCGGCCGGCTGCACCACGCAAACCGACTGGCTGGCGACCGCGCGCGGCCGCGCCGGCTATGCGTTCGATCGGTTCCTGCCCTACGTTACCGGCGGTGTCGCGGTCGGCGACATCAAGGCATCGACGCCGGGCTTTGCGGGCGCCACGCAGACCAATGCCGGCTGGACGGCCGGCGGCGGCGTCGAGCTCGCGCTCACCAACAATTGGACCGCCAAAGCCGAATACCTGCACGTGGATCTCGGCAACATGAATTGCGGCTTCAATTGCGGTGTCGCGGCCGGCAACAACGTCTCGCTGCGCGAGAACCTCGTGCGCGGCGGCGTGAACTTCCGCTTCGGCGGCAGCAACTGATCGCCCGATCGCGCCTCGCATTCCTGCTCCCGGTTTCGTGACCTTGCGCTGCCGCATGGACGACCATGCGGCATTGACTTGGATTGCGGCTTGATCCCGAATAGCTCGCGAAGTTTCTATGAAGTTTCTATTGCGAGGTGTTCGACATGAAAGCGGTTCAGCGCAACGGCGGTTCCAACGTCCTGTTCGTCGCCTGCCTGCTGTGGGCGGCTGGCACCGCCTCGCCGGTCAACGGCCAGACCGTAGTGTTCGAAGGCGCGCGGCTCATCAACGGCGAGGGCGGGGCGCCGATCGAGAACGCCGCCTTCATTGTCCAGGGCGACCGGTTCACGGCGGTCGGCCGGCGGGGCGAACTGGCGGTGCCGCAGGAGGCCACGCACATCGACCTCACCGGTAAGACCGTGATCCCCGCGCTGGTCGACGCTCACGTCCATATGGGGTACCGCAAGGGGCTGAGCTTCGGGCAGGACAACTACACCCGCGAGAACCTCACCGACATTCTCAATCGCTTCGCCTATTACGGCGTCGCCGCGATTCTCGAAGCCGGCACGGCCCGCAGCGATCTGGCCTATCAGCTGCGCGCCGAAATACCTCCGGGTGCGCTGTTTCGCACCGCCGGCCACGGCTTCGGCATGCCCAACGCGGGTCCAGGCGGCCCGATGCGCGATTCTGCCTATGGGGTCACCGCCGAGGCGGAAGCGCGCATGGATGTGCGCGAGCTCGCCGCCAAGAAAGTCGACATGATCAAGATCTGGGTGGACGACCGCAACGGCACCGTGGAGAAGCTCAAGCCCAATCTCTATCGGGCGATCATCGACGAGGCCCACAAGCACGACATCCATGTACTGGCGCACATCGTCGATTTGGCGGACGCCAAGGATCTCCTGCGGGCCGGCGTCGACGGATTTGCTCACATGATTCGCGACAAGGACATCGACGACGAGCTCCTGGTGCTGCTCAAGACGCGGCCGAACGTGTTCTTCCAGCAGACGCTCTGGGGGGAGCGGCGGGCGATCTACGCGTCAAAACCGGCTTGGCTCGACGAGCCCTTGCTGCGCGAGACCTTGTCGTCCAAGGAGATTGAGCTGCTCGGCGAAGAGTTCTCGGCCAATCCCGCAAACCCGGAGGCGGTGCAGCGGGCGCGGGCCATGGGGCAGGTCAACCTGCGAAATACCGCGCGGCTCAACGCGGCCGGCGTGACGCTCGCGCTGGGGACCGATACCGGAGGCGTGTCCGGGGGCCAATATTTCGGCCTGGGCACCCATGTCGAGATGGAGATTCAGGCGACACGGGCGGGGCTGACGCCGATGCAGGCCCTGGTCGCGGGGACCCGCACCTCGGCCCGCATTCTCCGGCTCGACCAGCTCGGCACTGTCGCGCCCGGCAAGAGCGCCGATTTTCTCGTGCTCAACGGCAATCCGCTGGACAACATCGCCAACACGCGCAAGATCAACAGAGTCTACCTGCGCGGACAGGAAGTCCCCCGCACCGCGATGACGGCAAAGTGGCAGGCGGAGCTCGCGCGCACGCCACCGACGCGATAGATCGACGATGGTTTCAAATCCGCACGCGCGGGCGTTTGTGCCAGAATAGCGCAACGGTGCCGGCGATCCATTCGTTGGAGGAAATCATGAGCGCGCATGCGACCTGGCGTTTCATCGGTGCGGCCGTGCTGGCGACGGCCCTGCTGGCGAGCGCCGCGGTCGCGCCCGCCGCCGCGCAGGCGCCCTCGAGCGGCGACATGTGCAACAACGAGGGCAAAGCCTATCCGCCGGATATCGTGATCTATGGCTGCACGGCGGTGATCGGCACCGGCATCCAGAATCCGCAGAACCTCGCCGTCGCCTACAACAATCGCGGTCTCGCGTTTCGTGCCAAGGGCGACATCGCGCGCGCGCTTGCGGATTACGACGAGGCGGTGCGGCTCGACCCACACTATGCGGGCGTCCTCAACAATCGCGGCGTGACCTTGCACGACAAGGGCGACCTCGACCGCGCCATCGCCGACTACAATGAAGCGATCCGCCTCGCGCCCGACAGTCCCACCGCCTTCACCAACCGCGGCATCGCCTATCGCGACAAGGGCGATCTCGGCCATGCCATCGCCGACTACGACGAGGCAATAAGGCTCGACCCCCGCTATGCCACCGCCTTCACCAATCGCGGCAATGCCTATCGGGAGATGGGGGACCTCGACCGCGCCGCCGGCGACTACAGCGAGGCGATCGTGCTCGATCCGATGAACGCCGTCGCCTTCAACAATCGCGGCGCCGTCTATCTGATCAAGGGCGACCTCGAGCACGCGCTCGCCTATTACTCCGAGGCGATCCGGCTCGATCCCCGCTATG
>DATDGG010000196.1:0-2297 GCA_036522235.1 Xanthobacteraceae bacterium | reverse complement strand
CGGGGCAAAAAATATGGCCGTCGCCAGACACTTCGCCATCAATCTCGTGCGAACCGCCAAGGACAAAAGAAGCATCAAGCTCAGGCGAAAACGCGCCGGTTGGGATCCAGAGTTCCTCGCCGCAATCCTCGGCCAACTAACCCGTTAACCCGGATTCGGAGCCCTGCGGATGGTGCCCGTGGGACTACAGAATGCCCCGGAAACGCGCGCCTTGGGCGAAAGTAAGCAGAAATATCACAGCGTTACGCGGTTGATCATCTCGTCGTCGCGGCCGGCCAGGAAGCGCTCCAGGTTCGGCTTGATGATCGACATGATGCTCTCCTCGTAGCGATCGCTGCGGCCGCCGATGAACGGGGTGATGAAGACATTGTCCATGTCCCACAGCGGGTGCGTGGGCGGCAGCGGCGCCTCCTCGAACACGTCGAGGCCGGCGCCGGCGATCTTGCGGTCCCGCAATGCCTTGACCAGAGCGGCCTCGTCCACCACGCCGCCGCGCGCGATATTGATGAGATAGGCGGAGGGCTTCATGGCCTCGAACACCGCGGCATCGATGACCTTGTGGTTCTCGCTTGTGTAGGGAACGAGCACGAGCAGGAAATCCGCCTGCGCGGCCGCCTCGCGGAGCTGCTCGCGCGGATAGATCGCATCGAAGCCGGGAAGCTTCCGCGGCGTGCGGGAAATGCCGAGCGTGGTCATGCCGAACGCCTGGCAGACCTTGGCGACATGCTCCGCGATGGCGCCGACGCCGAAAATGGCGATGACACGGCGGTCGAGCACGCGCGGCAGGATGCGGTCCCAGACATGGGCGGCCTGGTTGCGCACCAGCTGCGGCACCTGCCGCGAGAGCGCCAGCATGTGCAGGATGGCCATCTCCGCCATCTGCGGCCCATGGATGCCGCGCGCATTGGTGAGGATGACCCGGCTGCCGGCCAGCACCGGCGCGAGGTGATCGGTCCCGGTGATCAGGCACTGGAACCAGCGCAGTTTCTTGGCCCGCGCGAGGCATTGCGCGTCGAAGGCCCGCCCATAGGCGATGATGGCGTCGGCATCTCCCATCAGGTCCATCGCCGGCGTGCATTCGAGCGAGGCGAAGGTGGAGAATTTCACCTGCGGGAATGCCGGAGCGAGCCGCGACGTATAGGCTTCCGGTTCGGGACAGATGATCAGAACATGGGCCGGGGAGGGGGACAGCATTTCTTGCACCTTCTAAGCAGCGCGCCACGTTGCGGCGCGCGCAGCCGGACGATATGAAGACGGACGATATGAAGAAAAATCGAGCTGTCAGCAATCCCGCGAGGGATCAAATCCCGGCGGCGATCAAAGAGGGACCGCGCGCGCCTATGGCCGAACCCGATGAACGGTTGAACACGCCCATCTCGACCGCCGAGCTCGAACGCCGATGGAAGGCCGTTCGCGCCGCCATGGAGCGCGAGAAGATCGATGTTCTGGTGATGCAGAACAACAACGATCACATGGGCGGCTATGTCAAGTATTTCACCGACATCCCGGCCGGCAACGGCTATCCGGTGACGGTGGTGTTCCCGCGCGACGACCTGATGACCGTGGTCATGCAGGGACCCCTGGGGGGCATGGAGGTGCCCCCGCCGGGCGATGCCGTCCGCCGCGGGGTCAAGCGCGTGCTGACCACGCCGAGCTATGCCTCCGCGGTCTATACCAACGACTACGATCCGGAGCTCGCGGCGAGCGCGCTGGTGCCGTTCGCCAAGGCCACGATCGGCCTAGTCTGCACCTATCAGATGTCGCTGGCGATGGGCGATGGGCTGCGGCGCCGCCTGCCGGGCGCCCGCTTCGTGGATGCCTCCGAGCTGGTCGACCGGATCAAGGGGATCAAGAGCGAGGAGGAGATGGAGCTGATCCTGCGCACCGCGCGCATGCAGGACGGTGCCATGCGGGCCGCCTTCGATGCCATCCGGCCCGGCATGCGCGATCGCGACGTGGTGGCGGCGGCGCAATTCTACAGCCAGACCCATGGCAGCGAGCAGGGGCTCTACCTCTGCGCCTCGGCGCCGCTCGGCACGCCGATGAAGTTCGCGCCCAAGCACTTCCAGAACCGGGTCATCCAGGAGGGCGACTATGTGGCGCTGCTGGTCGAGGACGCGGGTCCGGGCGGCTTCTATACCGAGCTCGGCCGCAACTGCGTGGTCGGCAAGGCGCCGCAGCAGATGAAGGACGAGCTCGCCTTCACGCTCGAATCCCGCCGCATCACCCTCGACATGCTCAAGCCCGGAACGCCCGCAAAGGAAATCTGGGAGCGGTTCAACGAATTCATGCGCCGC
>DATDGG010000195.1:0-14092 GCA_036522235.1 Xanthobacteraceae bacterium | reverse complement strand
CACGGCGCGCGGCCAGCGCTTCCACTACTTCCGCAAGCCGGGCTCGGCACGCATCCGCCTTCCTGGCCTTCCTGGCAGCCACGAATTCATGCAGGCATATCAGGCAGCGCTCGCCGATGCGCCGCGTGTCGAGATCGCCGCGAGCCGTACTTTGCCAGGGACCGTCAATGCCCTGATTGTCGCCTATTACGGCTCGGCTGAATTCAATCACATGCTCTCGCCGGCGACGCAGAACTATCGGCGAAACATCATCGAACGATTCCGCGCGCAGCGCGGCGATCGTCCAGTGAAGCTGCTCGAGCAGCGTCACGTGGTTGCGATTCTGGAACAGATCAAAAAGCCGCATGCTCGAAAGAGTTGGCTGAAAGCGCTTCGTGGCCTCATGAAGTATGCGGTGCAGATTGGCATGATCGCCGATGACCCGACCCACGATATCCGCATTGCGAGACCGCCCAAAAGCGAGGGCCATAAGACGTGGGGCGAGCCCGAGATCGCAGCATTCCGCGCCAAGCATCCGCTCGGCTCGCGGGCGCGACTGGCGTTTGAATTGTTGCTCAACACGAGCCAGCGCCGCGGCGACGTCGTCCGCATGGGCCGCCAGCATATCCATAGTGGCAAGCTGTCGGTGCGCCAAAGCAAGACGGGCGTTTCGCTGAAGATACCGGTGCGGCCCGAACTTGCCGAGGCCATCGAAGCGGCGCCATCGGAACACCTGAACTTCCTGACCACGAGCCACGGCAAGCCATTCGCCGTGGCCGGTTTCGGCAACTGGTTTCGCGAGCAATGCGATATGGCGAACTTGCATCACTGCTCCGCACATGGATTGCGCAAAGCTGCCGCCCGCAGACTTGCCGAAGCGGGTTGCAGCGAACACGAGATCGCGGCCATCACCGGCCATGCGAGCCTCGCAGAGCTGCGGGTCTACACCAAGGCGGTGAACCAAGGCCGGCTTGCTGAAGCGGCCATGGCGAAGATGAAAGCGTGAACAGAACTGTCAAACCCTCCCCTCCGGTTTGACAAAAGGCGCGAAAAAGCGAGGGAAATCAGAGGGCAAATGTGGACATGGAGGCCCGGCCTGGAATCGAACCAGGTTTGAAAGCCTTGCACGGCTTTCGCGTCGCCATTCCGCCACCGGGCCGAGGCGGCTTCTACCCGGCAAGGGTTGATATCGGGTTAGCCTGGTTCAGGGGTCGGTCATCGGGAGGTCAGGGATCAGAAGGGGAACGTGGAACTGGCCTCCGGGGGGGCCCGGGCCATCTGATCACTGATTTCTGGCCCCTGGTCCCTGAGACCCCTGGCATCCTCGCCGATTCTGCGTTAATGAGCGCGCGCCGCGGCGGGCATGCGCCCGGGTCCGCGTCGGGCTCGAGGACGCGCGAACCGCGCGCCCTTTTTTTATGTGCGCAGCATCGACGGAAGGGCGGTTCCCTGCCGATGGCGCGCGACCGGAAAGCAAAGCCTGGATGCCGAAACGAACCGACATATCCTCGATCCTGATCATCGGCGCCGGCCCGATCGTGATCGGGCAGGCCTGCGAGTTCGACTATTCGGGCACGCAGGCCTGCAAGGCGCTGAAGGCGGAAGGCTACCGGATCGTGCTGGTCAATTCGAACCCGGCCACGATCATGACCGATCCCGACCTTGCCGACGCGACCTATATCGAGCCGATCACGCCCGAAATCGTCGCTAAGATCATCGAGAAGGAGCGCCCGGACGCGCTGCTGCCGACCATGGGCGGGCAGACCGCGCTCAACTGCGCGCTGTCGCTGCGCAAGATGGGGGTGCTCGCCAAGTTCAACGTCAAGATGATCGGCGCGACCGCCGACGCGATCGACAAGGCGGAAGACCGCGAGCTGTTCCGCGAGGCGATGCAGCGCATTGGTCTCGAGACGCCGCGCTCGCACCACATCAAGACGCTGCCGGCGGCGCTGACCGCGCTCGATGATATCGGGCTGCCGGCTATCATCCGGCCCTCCTTCACGCTCGGCGGCACCGGCGGCGGCATCGCCTACAACAAGGCCGAGTTCATCGAGATCGTCGAGCGCGGCATCGATGCCTCGCCCACCAACGAGGTGTTGATCGAGGAAGCGGTGCTGGGCTGGAAGGAATACGAGATGGAGGTCGTTCGCGACAAGAACGACAACTGCATCATCATCTGCTCGATCGAGAACATCGACCCGATGGGCGTGCATACCGGCGATTCCATCACCATCGCTCCGGCGCTCACGCTCACCGACAAGGAATACCAGATCATGCGCGACGCCTCGATCGCGGTGCTGCGCGAGATCGGGGTGGAGACCGGCGGCTCGAACGTGCAGTTCGCGGTCAATCCGGTCGACGGGCGCCTCGTCATCATCGAGATGAATCCCCGCGTGTCGCGCTCCTCGGCGCTCGCCTCCAAGGCGACCGGCTTCCCGATCGCCAAGGTCGCGGCCAAGCTCGCGGTCGGCTACACGCTCGACGAGATCGCCAACGACATCACCGGCGGGGCGACGCCGGCCTCGTTCGAGCCGACGATCGATTACGTGGTCACCAAAATCCCGCGCTTTGCGTTCGAGAAGTTTCCCGGCGCCGAGCCGACGCTGACCACCTCGATGAAATCGGTCGGCGAGGTGATGGCGATCGGCCGCACCTTCCAGGAGAGCCTGCAGAAGGCGCTGCGCTCGCTCGAATCGGGCCTTTCCGGCCTCGACGAGATCACCATCGAGGGGCTCGGCCAGGGCGACGACAAGAATGCGGTGCGCGCCGCGCTCGGCATCCCTACGCCCGACCGCCTGCTCAAGATCGCGCAGGCCATGCGGCTTGGTTTTTCCGACGAGGAAATTCACGCGTCCTGCCACGTCGATCCGTGGTTCCTGGGCGAGATCCGCGGCATCGTCGAGACCGAGGGCGAGATCAAGGCGAAGGGCCTGCCGGCCTCCGCTCCCGCGCTGCGCCGCCTCAAGGGCATGGGCTTCTCGGACCGCCGGCTCGCCGCGCTGACCGGGCTTGCCGAGGAAGAGATCACGCGGCGGCGCCACGCGCTCGCGGTGCGGCCCGCCTTCAAGCGCATCGACACCTGCGCGGCCGAGTTCGCCTCGCCGACCGCCTATATGTATTCGACCTATGCGCCGCCGTTCGCGGGCAGCGTCGCCTGCGAGGCCGCGCCCTCCGCCAAGACCAAGGTGGTGATCCTCGGCGGCGGTCCCAATCGCATCGGGCAGGGCATCGAGTTCGACTATTGCTGCTGCCATGCCGCCTTCGCGCTGAGCGAGGCCGGCTTTGAGACCATCATGATCAACTGCAATCCGGAGACCGTCTCGACCGACTACGACACCTCCGACCGCCTCTATTTCGAGCCGCTCACCGCCGAGGACGTGCTGGAAATCATCGATGCCGAGCGGAAGAACGGCACGCTGCACGGCGTGATCGTGCAGTTCGGCGGCCAGACGCCGCTCAAGCTCGCAGGCCCCCTGGAAATAGCGCAGGTGCCGATATTGGGCACCTCGCCCGACGCCATCGATCTCGCCGAGGACCGCGACCGCTTCAAGCAATTGCTCGACGCCTTGGGGCTGCGCCAGCCCAAGAACGGCATCGCGCAGAGCCCGGGAGAGGCGCGCGCCATCGCGGAGGCGATCGGCTATCCGATCGTGATCCGCCCGTCCTATGTGCTGGGCGGACGCGCCATGGAGATCGTCCACGACGCGCCCCATCTCGACCGCTACCTGGCGCGCCTGGCGGGCGATCTCGACCGTCCCTCCGAGCTCGTCGTCTCCGACAAGCGGCCGCTGCTCATCGACCGCTATCTCTCGGACGCCATCGAGGTCGACGTCGATTGCCTGGCGGACGGCACCGACACCGCCATCGCCGGCATCATGGAGCATATCGAGGAGGCCGGCATCCACTCAGGCGATTCCGCCTGCGCGCTGCCGCCGCACTCGCTCAAGAGCGAGGTCATTGCCGAGCTCGGCCGGCAGACGCGCGAGCTCGCCTTGGCGCTCAAGGTCGGCGGCCTGATGAACGTGCAATATGCGATCAAGGACGGCGACATTTACGTGCTCGAGGTCAATCCGCGCGCCTCGCGCACGGTGCCGTTCGTCGCCAAGGTGGTCGGCATGCCGGTCGCCAAGATCGCGGCGCGGATCATGGCGGGCGAGCCGCTCAAGAGCTTCGATCTCAAGCCGCCGCAGTTCGATCATGTGGGGGTCAAGGAGGCGGTGTTCCCGTTCGCGCGCTTCCCCGGCGTCGACACGGTGCTCGGCCCGGAGATGAAGTCGACCGGCGAGGTGATGGGCATCGATCGCACGTTCGAGATCGCCTTCGCCAAAAGCCAGCTCGGCGGCGGCTCGCGGCTGCCGCGCAAGGGCACCGTGTTCGTGTCGGTGCGCGACGCCGACAAGGATGGCCGCATCCTGGAGGCCGTAAAGCTTCTGATCGGGCTCGATTTCCGGATCATCGCCACGTCCGGCACGCAGCGCTTCCTGGTCGAGCACGGCGCCGCCTGCGACCGCATCCTCAAGGCCTCCGAGGGGCGGCCCAATATCGTGGATGCCATCCGCAACGGGGAGGTCCAGCTGCTATTCAATACCACCGAGGGGGCCCAGGCGCTGGCCGACAGCCGTTCGCTGCGGCGGGCTGCCCTCTTGCATAAAGTGCCGTATTACACCACTCTTTCCGGAGCCGTCGCTGCGGCGCAAGGAATCAAAGCCTATCTCGGGGGCGACCTCGAGGTCCGTACGCTGCAGAGTTACTTCGGCCCCCGCTCCGACCTTCGCAGTTCAAAAGGCGGTTGAACCCCGAGCAATTGGGTCGAAACCAGCGAACCGCAAAGGTTGCCAATGGGCGGTGCCGACCATATTTTTGGTCGGCGCTGCCGGCAGCCCGGCAACGACCGGGCAGCGGCGCGGGGCCCGCGAATCGGGGCCGGGTCTTGGGGCCGGCTGCCGGGCGACGGGAGTTTGAGACGAATTCTCGATCGCGAGGTACAGCCAGCTTCCGCCCCGCGGTTAGGATTTTTGTCTCCAAAGCTCCGCCTCCCACGGTTCCCTCCCGGGGCCGTCGGAGGCGGAATCTCATGCCGACTGTGCTCAACGCGACTATGCTCAACGCCACTATGCTCAACACTGCCGTGCTCAACTCGACTGTGCTCAACTCGACTGTGCTCAACTCGTCTGTGTTGTGGTTCCGACACAAGGTCAGTGGCCCCGTTATTCAGTGATCAAGTGTCGCAACCACAAGACAGGTTCAGATTTAGAGGATTGAAGGACCGATGGAGAAGCTCCCCATGACGGCTGCCGGCTATGCGACGCTCGAGAGCGAGCTGAAGCATCGCCAGCAGGTGGAGCGGCCGCGCATCATCCAGCAGATCACCGACGCGCGCACGCACGGCGACCTGTCGGAGAATGCCGAGTATCATGCCGCCAAGGAATCGCAATCGCTCAACGAGGGCCACATCGCCGATCTCGAGGACAAGCTCGCGCGCGCCGAGGTCATCGACGTCTCGAAGCTGTCCGGCGACACGATCAAGTTCGGTGCAACCGTCACATTGGTGGACGAGGACACCGATCAGAAGAAGGTGTGGCAGATCGTCGGCGAGCCCGAGGCCGATGCCAAGAAGGGACGGATCTCGATCACCTCGCCGCTCGCCCGCGCCCTGATCGGCAAGGCGAAGGGCGCCAGCGTCGAGGTGGTCACGCCCGGCGGCGCCAAGGCCTACGAGGTCAAGAAGGTGGAGTGGCGCTGACGCCGCTCCGCCGCAGTGCGCGCCTCTATGTTGCGCGACTCTATCTTGCGCGACTCCATCTTGCGCGCCTCTATCAAGCCTCCCGTCCGAGCTCGAGCGGCACCATCGCGGCATCCTTGGAATTGCGCAGCGTGAGCGAGGTCTTGACGTTGCGCACATGCGGCGCGGCGGTCAATTCGGCGACGAAGGCCTGGAACGTCTTGAGATCGGGGGCGACGCATTTGAGGATGAAATCGATCTCTCCCGACAGCATCCAGCACTCCCGCACCAACGGCTCCCGGCGCACGAAATCCTCGAATGCTTTCAGGTCGGCCTCGGTCTGGCTCGAGAGGTGCACCATGGCGAAGACTGTCACCTCATAGCCGAACAGCTTCTCGTCGAGGAGCGCCCGGTAGCCCTTGATGTAGCCGGCCTCCTTGAGGGCGCGCACCCGGCGCAGGCAGGGGGGCGCCGAAATCCCGACGCGCCGCGCCAGCTCCACATTGGTGATGCGACCGTCATCCTGCAATTCCTTGAGGATTTTCCGGTCGATGGCGTCGAGGTGAGCTTCCACAAAGCCCTCCAAAGATCGATTCCGACCGAATTCTTACTCCCATCGCGAGCTTCACGAAACATTATTGCGCTGCGACAGCCCCGTGAGCTGACGGAATTCGGTCCGCCTTGGCACTTCGCCTGTGGTCTTCCGGGTCTGCGCGCCTTGCATGGCTCGCCAGAGCCCTTATGTAGTGCACGCGGGGCGGCGCTTGCGATGAGGGGAGCGGCCGACCGCGCCAAGGGCTGGCAAATCACTACACAAATCACCGCATCTGGGATCGTCTCGATGGGCAGGACCACCCACGCCAAGGTCGTCATCATCGGTTCCGGGCCGGCCGGCTACACGGCCGCGATCTATGGGGCGCGGGCGATGCTGCAGCCGATCCTCATCCAGGGCGTGCAGCCGGGCGGTCAGCTCACCATCACGACCGACGTCGAGAACTATCCGGGCTTCGCCGATGTGATCCAGGGCCCATGGCTGATGGAGCAGATGCAGAAGCAGGCCGAGCATGTCGGCACCCGCATCGTCACCGACCATGTCAACAAGGTCGCGCTCGATGAGCGGCCGTTCCGGCTCGAATGCGATTCCGGGGACGTCTATCTGACCGAGGCGCTGGTCATCGCGACTGGGGCGCAAGCGCGCTGGCTGGAATTGCCGTCGGAGCAGAAGTTCAAGGGCTACGGCGTATCGGCCTGCGCGACCTGCGACGGTTTCTTCTACCGCGGCAAGGAAGTGCTGGTGGTGGGCGGCGGCAATACCGCGGTCGAGGAGGCGTTGTTCCTGACCAACTTCGCATCCAAGGTCATTGTGGCGCACCGACGCGACAAGTTCCGCGCCGAGAAAATCCTGCAGGACCGGTTGTTCAAGAACCCGAAAATATCGGTGCTCTGGAACACCGAGCTGGCGGAGGTCATGGGCGCCAACGCGCCGCTCAAGGTCAAGGGCGTCCGCCTCAAGGACACGCGGACCGGCGCCATGCGCGAGCTCGCGGTCGACGGCGTGTTCATCGCCATCGGGCACACGCCGGCGTCCGAATTGTTCGCCGGCCAGGTCGAGATGAAGCCGTCGGGCTATATCAAGACCGCGCCGTACGCGACCGCGACGTCGGTGCCGGGCGTGTTTGCGGCCGGCGATGTCACGGACGATGTCTACCGCCAGGCGGTGACGGCCGCCGGCCAAGGCTGCATGGCGGCGCTCGAAGCCGAGCGCTTCCTGGCGGGCCAAGGAGAACACGGGGTGGAATCGGAACAGAGGGCAACGCACCCGGCAGCCGCCGAGTAAGGCTGACGGCCCTCGCTTCTCCCCGCACAACGGAAGGTGCGCACCGCAAGCGCGCTGCGCACGGAACCATCATGGATTGGGACAAGCTCAAAGTCTTTCATGCCGCCGCCCAGGCCGGCAGCTTCACGCATGCCGGCGAGCAGCTCGGCCTGTCGCAGTCGGCGGTCTCCCGCCAGGTCTCGGCGCTCGAGCAGGAGCTCGGCGTCTCGCTGTTCCATCGCCACGCGCGTGGGCTCATCCTCACCGAGCAGGGCGAGGTGCTGCAGAGCACCGCGCACGACGTGTTCATGAAGCTCGAGGCCGCCCGCACCAAGCTCACCGACAGCCGCGAACGGCCGAACGGCGAGCTCAAGGTGACCACGACGGTCGGCATCGGGGTGCACTGGCTGACGCCGCGGCTGGGCGAGTTCATCGATCTCTATCCCGACATCCGCATCACGCTGATCACCACCGACGGCGAGCTCGACCTCGCCATGCGTGAAGCCGACGTGGCGATCCGGCTGCGGCAGCCGACCCAGCCCGACCTGATTCAGCGCAAGCTGTTCTCGCTGCATTTCCACGCCTGCGCGTCGCCGGAATATGTCAAGCGGTTCAGCACGCCGCGCTCGGTCGAGGAGCTCGACCAGCATCGGCTCATCGTTCTCGGCGGCACCATCCAGCCCTGGCTGCAGCAGAGCGGCAATTGGCTGCTGACGGCCGGACGTTCCGAGCGCGACCCGCGCCTGCCGTGGCTCACCATCAATAACGTGCTGGGCGTGCTGCGCGCCTGCCAGCGCGGCCTCGGCATCGCCATGCTGCCGGACTACCTGGTCGAGGAGAACGGCGGCCTGGTCAATCTGTTCGGCGACAACAACGAGGTCGCCTACGACGCCTATTTCGTCTACCCGGAAGAGCTCAAGTCGGTCGCGCGCGTGCAGGTCTTTCGCGACTTCCTGGTCGCCAAGGCGCAGCGCTGGCACTTCTGACACAGCACCGTCACTCGATCACGAAAAATAAAATTTAAGTTTACGCCAAAGAGCAGCAAGGAGCGCGGCAAGAAGCGCGAGCTAATCAGTGCGTTTCGAGGCCGCGCGGGCGCGGGCGGCGTCGGGCTGCATGGCTGGCATGCGGGGCTCTGCGTTGCGTGTCGGCCGCGCGTGCGCATACTGGGAATCGCTGTCGACGAACACTTGCTCTTCTCCCAGATGGCAAGTGCCCCCGCTGACAGCTGTTCCCCTCTGGAAGGTGATTGCTGGCCCCGCGCCGGCAAAAACTGCAGCCGGACCCGCAAGGGTCCGGTTTTTCTTTGGCGCGGTTGAAGTCGCGCATCCAGTCGAGGCTCGCGGTCGGGACCCGGATATCCGGCGCGACCATGCCCGGCTTAACGCCTTGGATGCCGGCAAAGCCTGCGTGGCTCGTGTCGCGCTCTGCATCGCTTGGGAATTTATTTGTCGACGCGCTTCATCGCTTCGGCCCGGATTTCGGGATCGACCAGCTTGCCGAGATCGGCTGCCTTCGGGATCTGGCCGAGCGCGACCAGCTCGTCCTGCATCCAGGCGATCTTGTCCATCGGCAGCGGCAGATCGGGCGCGACTGCGCTGGTCTTGACTGCATCGTCGAACACGAAGGCGGGACGCGGATCGTCCGCTTTGATTCCGCTGCCTTCCTGCGTGAGCTTGAGCGTCTCGTCCCGGTGCGCGAGCGCATAGCGCAAGGCCTTGGACTGCGCGGTCAGGTAGCGGATCGCATCTTCGCGCCGCGCCGTCAGCACCCGCGCGGTCGAGAACATGCAGACCCGCAGGAAGTTTGGTCCAGCGTCGCTCCCGCTCAGCAGCATCTTGAAATTCTTCGAGCTCGGCAGCGGCAGATATTCGTTCGACACCACCGCCGCGTCGACCACGCCGACAACCAGCGCGGCATAGCGCTCCCGATCGCCGCCCACCGCCGCCAGCGCGACATCGGCGGGCGACAGGTTGAATTTCGCGAGCGCCACGCGCGCGAACATGTCGGGAAACGAGCCCGGCGCGGAGACCGCGATGGACTTGCCCTTGAGGTCGTGGACGCTCGCGATCGCGGCCTTGACCATGAGGCCGTGCGGGACCAGCGGCCAATGGCAGCCGATGATCTTGACGTCGGCGCCGTGAACGTCAGCCGCGATCGGGCCCTGCACGCCCCCTTCGTAGCTCTCGAGCTCGCCGGCGAGCAGCGCCTTGAGCCCGATCTGGTCGTCCTTGACCTCCAGCAGCTCCAGGTCGAGGCCTTCGCGCCTGGCAAAACCGCGCTTGGCCGCCATCAGCAGGAAGCCGGCATCGGATTTCGGCGCAATAATCCCGTGGCGCCAGGGCTTTAGCCCTTGCGCGGCGGCAGGCGCCGCGGACGCGGACACCATGATCAGGCCGGCCACAATCAAGCCGCCGAGCCGTGCCGCCGCCTTCGCCATCATTGGGCCTTCCCCGACATGTCCGGTTCGTTATGATGTAGAGCCATCCTTTATCAGGACTCCCGTCAAAAATCACGGGTGTTAACCCTCGCAGCACCCGATATCCCCCGCCGGCGGCCCCCGGTTGCAGCCACGGCGGCCCGCGTATCATTGCGCCCGGCCGGCCGGCCCCATAACAATGGCGCCCCCGTTTCCCCGAGGAGCCCCCGTCACGTGGATAGACAGACCCCGCCGGGCGCCGACGGCGCTCCGGAGACCGCGCCGCATCTGCGCAACCCGCCGATCATCGTCACCAACGGCACCGCCTGCCTCAATCTGACGCTTGCGGTCTGCGACTACGAGCATGTCCGCGACCTGACCGGCGGGGTGGTGCGCGCCGACGGCATCACGCTGACGCCGCTGGTATTTCCCTCGATCGAGGAAATCACCTTCCGGTTCACCCGCACGCTCGATTGGGACGTCTCGGAGCTCTCGTTCGGGAAATACACCGCGCTCACATCGCAGGGTAACGCCCCGATGGTCGCGATCCCGGTCTTTCCGTCCCGGGTCCATCGCCATTCGGCGATCTATGTGCGCCGCGACCGCGGCATCCGAAGCCCGAAGGACCTGGAGGGCCGCACCGTCGGGATTCCCGAATGGGCGCAGACGGCGGGTATCTACGTGCGCGGTTTCCTGGCCGAGCACTATGGGGTCGACCTCGCCGCCATCAACTGGCTGCAGGCCGGCGTCGACGAGCCCGGCCGCAACGAGAAGGTCGCGCTGAAACTGCCGGCCGGCATCCGCTATCAGGCACGGCCCGATGCCAGCCTGTCGGCCATGCTGGCGAGCGGCGAGATCGATGCGGCGATGACGGCGCGCGCGCCCATCGCGTTCGCGCAATCAGGCGGCGAGATCGTGCGCCTGTTTGCGGATTACCGCGCCGAGGAAGAGCGGCTGTTCAGGAAGACCGGCGTGTTTCCGATCATGCACCTGATGACGATCCGCCGTACCGTCTTCGAGCAGTATCCATGGATCGCCATGAACCTGTTCAAGGCCTTCGAGGAGGCCAAGCGCCGCTCTCTCGAGCGCCTGCGCGACTTCACCTGCGCTCGCATCCCGTTGCCGTGGGCGGCGGCGATCGCGGACGAGATCGCGGCAAGCTACGGTCCCGATCCCTATCCGTACGGGGTGGAAGCGAGCCGGGCGACCATCGAGGCCTTCTGCCGCTATGCCCATGAGCAAGGCGTTACGCAGCGCCGAATGACGCCGGAAGATTTGTTCCCGCCCGAGGTACGCGCCACCGCGAAGGTGTAGACCAGTAGGATGGGCAAAGGCGCGGAACGCGCCGTGCCCAGGTGCGGCGCCGACACCGCAGCTACGCCGCGCGTGGGCACGGCGCTACGCGCCTTTGCCCACCCTTCTGTTTGCGATGTCAATGCCCGCCGCCGCGCCGGCGCAGGTTCACGTGGATGTTCTTCTCGCGCGTGAAGCTGAGCAATTCCTCGATGCATTCCTCGCGGCCGATGCCGGACTGCTTGTAGCCGCCGAACGGCGCGCCGAGGAAATGCTTGGAGACCTCGTTGATCCAGACATAGCCCGCCTCCACGCCGGCGGCGGTGCGGTGCGCGGTCACCAGGTCATTGGTCCAGATCGAGCAGGTGAGCCCGTACTCGACCTGGTTCACTTGCGCAAGCATCTCGGCCTCGTCGGTCCATTTGAGCACCGAGAGCACGGGCCCGAAGATTTCGTCCTTGCCGATGCGCATGTCCATGGTCACGTCGGCAAAGATGGTCGGCTCGATGAACAGGCCCTTGGCGAGATGCGGCTCGCCCGGGCGGCCGCCGCCGCTGATGAGCCGGGCGCCTTCTTTCTTTGCGGATTCGATGAAGCCCATGATGCGGTCGTGCTGCACCTGGCTGATGATCGCGCCCATGGTGGTGGCAGGATCGGTCGGAATGCCCGGGCGGAAGCGCTTGATAGAGGCGCGGGCGCGCTCCAGCACGGCGTCGTAGATCTTGGCGTGGACGAAGGCGCGGCTGGTCGATCCGCAGCTCTGTCCGCACCAGGTGAAATTCATGCCGTCGACCACGGCCGCCGAGACGCCTTCGAGATCGGCGTCCGGGTAGGCGATCAAGGCGTTCTTGCCGCCGAGCTCGAGCAGAATCGGCTTGAGCGTGTCGGCGGCCGCCTTCATCACGGCACGGCCGGTCGGCACGCTGCCGATCAGGGCGACCGCGGCCACGTCAGGGTGGCTCGCCAGCACCTGCCCGACCTCGCGCCCGCCGGGCACGACGTTCCACACGCCGGGCGGCAGGATGCCGTCGATCAGCTCGGCGAGCCGCAGCGCCGACAGCGGCGCCTGCTCGGGCGGCTTGAGCACCACCGTGTTGCCGGCGGCGAGCGGCGCCCCGGACTTGCCGGCCGCGAACATGAAGGGATGATTGAACGGGATGATGCGCCCGACCACGCCGAGGGGCTCGCGCACCGAGAAGTTCACCACATCGGGGCCCATCGGGATCGAGGCGCCCTTCATCTCGGTGACGAGGCCGGCGTAGAAATCAAGCTGAGCGGCGCCCATGTTGGCGTCGCGCACCATCTCGGCATAGGGATTGCCGCAATCGGCGGCATCGATCATGGCGAGCTCGTCGCCGTTGCGGCGGAGCACCTCGGCAATGGCGCGCAGCATCTTGGCGCGCTCGAGCGGCGGCACGCGGCGCCAGTCGCGGAACGCGGCCTTGGCGGCCGCGATCGCCGCTTGCGCGTCGGCCGCATTGCCCTCGACCACCTTGCCGAGCGACTGGCCCGTGCCCGGGCTCGTCACCTCGACATAGCTTCCCTCGGGCTTCTGCCATTTGCCGGCGTAATAGGGCTCGCGATGCGAGGGCAGATTGACGGCCGGCACAGACGCTTTCATCGACGGCACAACGGACATTTTCACCTCATCAGATTCCAAGAGTTCTACCAGCGCTTGATATTCTCGAGGCCGCCGAGGCGGCCGATCAGCGCATTGGCGCCGATCGAGATCACGAACAGCACGATCAGGAGCGAATACATCTGCGGCATGTTGAACAGGCTGTAGGCCTGGATCACCAGAAAGCCGATACCGCGGTTCGAGAGCTTGGTCTCGGCCAGCAGCGTGCCGATCAGGGCGACGCCGAGCCCGATGCGCATGCCGTTGATGACCGGATGGCGCATGGCCGGCAGGTAGATCTTGGTCACCATCTGCCACGGATTGGCGCGGAAGCTCGCGCCCACGCGGATCAAGACCGGGTCGATCTCGCGCATCCCGGCCGCCACGTTGAGCGCAATCGGAAAGAAGCAGGAGATCGCCCCCATGGCCACTTTCGAGCCGGCCCCGACCCCGAACCACATGATCATGACTGGAAAGAAAATGATCTTCGGCGTGGGGCCGAGATAATAGAGATAAGCCTCGTAGGCGCGCGCCAGGAGCTTGCTCGCCCCGAGCGCCAGCCCGACCGCGAGCCCGCTCAAGCCGCCGATCAGAAGCGCGAGGCCGATCTCGTAGAAGGTCGTGGCGAGGTGGAGATAGAAAGTCGGATCGCTCAACGTCTTGATGAGCGCGCCCGCGATGGCGGTGAGCGAGGGCACCACGTCCCGGTAGAGCAGCCCCGAGGCGGCGACGAGCTCCCACGTCCCCAGCACCGCGACGATGATGAGAATGCGCAGCACCGTGACCGGCCGCAGCAGCGCGCGGCGTGGCCGATCCGCCGTCAGTCGACCGGCCGCAGCCATCGCTCCAACCTTTCCATCAGGACGAAAACACAGATGCTGACCAGCACCACGAAGCAGATCGCCGCATAGGTGCCGGCGAGATCGTAGCGCTCTGACAGCTCGTTGATGAGCTGCCCGAGCCCGCCGAAATTGATCAGGAACTCGACGCCGACGATGTTGATCAGGGCGAAGATGAGACCGAGCCGCAGGCCGACGAAGATGGTCGGCAGCGCCGAGGGAAAGAGGATCTTCCAGAACTGCTGCGCGGGCGTCAGCTTGAAGCTGCGGCCCACATTGATGAGCACGCGGCGCGTGCCGGAGAGGCCTTCGAGCGTCTTGAGCACGGTCGGCGCCACACCCGCGGTGAAGCCCATCATGACAATGGTGGTCGCGCTGCGGCCGAAGATCACGAGATAGAGCGGAT
>DATDGG010000194.1:0-6757 GCA_036522235.1 Xanthobacteraceae bacterium | reverse complement strand
TATGGCGATGGCAGCGGTGAGCGCGAGGCGCGCGTGGCCCATGCGGCAGTCTGCTGCGTGCCGGAGACTCCAGCCGCCCCGGCAACCGACTCGGCATGCAAGTGAGGCTGCGGTGGCAGACCCCCCTTCGATGTTCTCTTCCTCCGCAGCCAGATGAGCGATTTTTTTTCGGCCTTCCAGATCGCCCTTCAACTGATCGGCAGGCTGGATGCCGAGCTGCGCGCCATCATCCTGCTGTCCTTGCAAGTCAGCCTGACGGGCAGCGTGTGCGCGTTTGCCATCGGGGCGCCGCTTGGAACTGCGTTGGCGGTGTACCGCTTTCCCGGGCGGGGCATGCTGGTCGTGATCGCCAATACGCTGCTCGGCCTGCCGCCGGTCGTCGTCGGGCTTGCCGTGTATGTGCTGCTGTCGCGATCGGGACCGCTGGGATCGTTCGGCATTTTGTTCACCCCCACCGCCATGATGATCGCGCAGGCTGTGCTGGGCACGCCGATCGTCATTGCGCTCGTCCATCGGCTCGCGGTCGGACTTTGGCGCGCCTATGGGGACAGCTTGCTGGTGAGCGGCGCTTCGCGGCTGCGGGCGATACGGCCATTGATGCGGATGGGTCGGGAGGGATTGTTGACCGCTTTTCTCGCCGCCTTCGGCCGCGCCATCGCGGAGGTCGGCGCGATCATCATCGTCGGCGGCAACATCCGCGGATACACCCGCACCATGACCACCACGATCGCGCTGGAGACCAGTCGGGGCGATCTGAGCTTGGCGCTCGCCCTCGGGATCATCCTGCTCGGCCTGTCGATGGCGGTGAGCGCCGCCAGCCTGTTCGTGGGGCGCGGCCTGCCCGAACGCTGAACTAACGACTGGCGCCGGGGCGCGGAGCAAAGAATAGTTGCTCGCCTCCGATGCGATAGGATGTGATGGCGTCGAGCCCGCCCTTCGACGTCAGCCATTCGTGCCAGGCTCGGGCTTCGGCGGCCTTCACATGCGGCCACTTGGCGGGATTGACCAGAATGCTGCCGTAGGGGTTGAACAAGGCCGGATCGCCTTCGGCCAGGATTTCGAGGTCCTGGCGGTTCTTGAAGTTGGCCCAGGTGGCCCGGTCGGTGAGCGTGTAGGCATTGAGCCCGGCCGCGATGTTGAGGGTCGGCCCCATTCCCTGACCCAAGTCGCGATACCAAGGGCTGCTCTTGTCGGGCGTGAGATTCGCCGATTTCCACAGCCGCAGCTCCATTCGATTGGTACCGCTGTCGTCACCCCGGCTTGCGAACGGCGCTTGCGCGGCCGCGATCCGCGCGAAGGCCTCGCGGGCGCTCGTGAGCCCCCGAATGCCGGCCGCGTCGGATTTGGGGCCGACAATGACGAAGTCGTTGTACATCACGTCACGACGGTCGATGCCGTATCCGTCAGCGACGAACTTGTCCTCGCCGGCGCGGTCGTGCACCAGGAGCGCATCCGCGTCACCGCGCGCACCGATCGCCAGCGCCTGACCGGTGCCGACCGCGACCACGTGAACGCCGATGCCGCTTGCTGCGCGAAAGAGCGGCAGGATATGGCCGAAGAGACCCGAATCCTCGGTCGAGGTTGTCGAGCTGAGCGTAATGAAGCGATCTTGAGCCTTGGCGTCGCCCGCAACAAACACCAAAAGCAGAAGCGCGAATATTCTGGTCATTTGGGTTCCCGTTCCGCCTCGACTTCGTCAGGAGCGAGTCTACACGCTACAAAGGGGATCGTCAGGGGAGTCGGCGCCCTCCCTCTGCTAGCGCGATCATCCTTGCCGAGCGGCCGGCGCGGGACGCTGCCAACGAGGGGTGGACATCCACTTTGGCCAAGCTAAGCTTTGGCCCAAGCGCTCCAACCGTGGGCGTCAGAAAGATGGGGAGGACCATGACGGAATTTATTTCAGTCAACACTTTTTGGACGCTATGGCTCCTGGTTCACTTGGTGCTGGCGGTCAGTCTGCTCGGAGCGCTTACGCATCAGGCGGTGGCTGTCACCTTGCCGGTGCGGAAGGTGGCCGGACCCGGAGGCTTCGTCTCCCGCTTCCGGGCGGTGCCGGCCGCCGGATATGCCACGGCAGTCTGCGTCCTTTGGGTGCTCACATTCATCGTGGGCTCGTATATCTATATCAAGTATCGCACCTTCATCAGAATCCCCCTTGAGCAGTCAGGCTTCTACAAGACCCAGGGCTTCTTCGACTTCAAGGAGCATGTCGCAACGCTCGGTTTGGTGATCCTTCCCGTCTACTGGTACTTCTGGAAGAATGCCCAAAACGCGGAATACGACACGCCGCGCAGAATGGCGACCGTCGTCCTTGCCGTGATGTGCTGGTTCCTCTTTATCGTCGGCCACGTCCTCAACAATACCCGGGGTTTCGGATCATGAACACGAGCACAGCAACAACAACCACAACCAGCGGAGCAAAGGCCTCGGCCGCATCCGTCGCAGCGTCAAGCAAGCTCAAGACGTTCGCCATCTCATTCTCAACCTCCGCTCCGGTGATCTACATTACCTGCCTCATCTTCAACTGGCCCTTGTTTACCTTCCATCCGGTTACCAATCGCATCGTGTTCGGGTGGGAGGGGCCGAGGCCCGGCGAGGGGCCGAACATGCTTTGGTACGGCTGGACGGCGTCGACCGTTCTGGCGGCGACGGTGGTGGGTATCGTCGCCACAATGCTTCCTGAGCACATTGTCAAAAGAATTCCGCTGAACTTGGTTTGGCTGCTCCCCATCCTGGCCATCCCGTATGTTGTCTACTCGTTGATGCCGTGGTGGACCCATTGAGGGGCGCAACGCGCCCGTTGGCGCCGGGCGATGAGGACTGAGATGGTGGTTGCCAAGCTCGACCTGGTCGTGGTCGTCGCTGCCCTCGCAGGTGGGCTGCTGTGGATCGAGCATGCAAATCGCATCAAGATCGAAATGCCTGCTGAAATCGCCCCGCAGGCCGCCAGGGCTGCGGCCTGCCCTGAGAACGAAAGCGTTCCGTTCAGTGCGGACTGCATGCTGTTTATTCAGGGCGGCGCCCGGTCCGATGTTCGCCGACCGTTTAACGAAGCAGACAGTGCTTCCCTGGAGTCGCCTGAACAGCCTTAAGGTTCCAGCATGAAACTTCGATCGGTCGGGTGGCCTCTCTTCGGAGTGGCCGTCATCGTTTTGACTGGGTACTCGCTAAATCGAGGGCTTTACGTCGGCTCAACGATCGACGTCAGCATGCGCCAAGGCGAGGGAAAGCCTCTGTACACCAAGAGTTGCCGCTATTTGCATGTCGACGGGATGCATAACATCACCAGTGGTTCGGAGACGTCGTCACGCGAGGGTGCTGAAACAACGTCTTGCGCGCTCCTGGGAAATTCAAACTGAGACCTCCCGTCAGGTCCCCGCGCCAGCGGTTCGGCCGCACCACGTATCCGTGTCGCTTCATGCCCGGAACCGCACATCAGCGGCGGGGGGCGAGTCCTCCCTTTCCGCCCATGAGCGATCTTGCAGAATGGCATGCAGGCTGGCACAATTTGCCGATGCGTGCGCTTGAGGCACGCCGAGCGCAGTGAACCGATGCTTCGGACGTTAGCCAGCTGGACAGGACGGCGCGCCGCGGCCTTTGCGGCGCTGGCCTACCTTGCCTGCGTGGTCATGCCTTCGGTGGCGCTGGCATTGGCGCCGGGCGCGATATCGGCCTATTGCTTCGACGAAATCGCCGAAGAGGTCGCCGCCCTGCAGGCCAAGGCCAAGGTTCACGTCCACGTGCACAGCGACGGAACGGTTCACGTTCACGATCACGGCGGCGCGACATCAAGCGCCACACATCACGGGCAGGGCGAGAATCAAAGCGCGGCCGCCGGCCAAGGTCATTCCCATTCCCATCCAGGCACCCATGATGCGAGTTGCTGCGGCGTGTTCGGGTTCACCGCGGTCCTGCCGGCACTGAGCGGCGCCATTGGCGAGCGCGCCGCCTATCATATCCGGGCGCCGATCCCGACCGATTGCCTGGTCGGCCGCAGTCCCCCCCGCATCGACCGTCCCCCCATCGTCTCGTTGACCATCTAGTGCCATCGCGGCTCACGGCCGCGGTGAACCATCGTCAACGGGAAACGATGCATGCTCGTGCAAATACGCGCGGCGTGTGCTGCCGTGGCGCGGCAGCGCACCACGCAACGCGCCACAGTGGGACGCAGGATAGCGGGACGCAGGCTGGCGGGAGCCATACCCGCGGCCGTGATCGGCGGCCTGCTGGTCGCGGCCTGCAAGACGCTGTCGCCTGACGGCGGAATGGATGCGGTCGCCGACATCGCGGGCGGCGCATTGAACGCCGACGTGGCGGCGATCCGCACGCCCGAGCAGGCGGCGGCGGCGCGCGCCAAGCTCGATGCGCTGCTGCGCCGTCCGCTGACCGCGCGCGCCGCCGTCCAGGTGGCGCTCTTGAACAATCGCGGCCTGCAGGCCGCCTACAATGCGCTGGGCATCGCCGAGGCCGCCATGGTGGAAGCAAGCCTTCCGCCGAGCCCGAGGATCTCGCTGCAGCACATTTCCGGCAATGTGGAAATCGAGATCGAACGCCGCATCGTTGCCGACATATTGGCGCTTGCCACCCTGCCCGCCCGAACGGAAATCGCCGGCGATCGCTTTCGCCAGGCGCAGCTCACCGCCGCCGAGGCGACATTGCGGGTCGGCGCCGAGACGCGGCGCGCCTATTTCCGCGCCGTGGCCGCCCTCGAGACCGCCGGCTTCCTGGAACAGGCCGCCGACACCGCCAAGACCGCCAACGACCTGGCCAAGCGCCTGGGCGAAAGCGGCGCCATGAACAAGGTCGACCAGGCGCGCGAGGAGGTGTTTTACGCCGAGACGCAGGCGCAGCTGGCCAAGGCACGCCAGCTTGCCGCCGCCGAGCGCGAGCGTCTCATCCGCGCCATGGGACTTTCGGGCAAGGACCTCGCCTTCAAGATTCCGAACGCGCTGCCTCCGCCCCCGGCGCGGCCGCGCACCGCTCCGGCGGCCGAGATGCAGGCGGTGGCGCGCCGCCTCGATCTGCAGATCGCCCGGATCGAGCTCGATGCGCTGGCCAAATCCTATGGCCTCACCCAGGCGACGCGCTTTCTCAATCTGCTCGAGCTGTCGGGTGTCGGCAAGACTACGGTCGATCGAACGACCGGGCAACGCATCGCCGACCGCGGCATCGACGTGGAATTCCAGATTCCCCTGTTCGACTTCGGCGCAACACGCGTGCGCGAAGCCGAGGAGACCTACATGCAGGCGGTCAACCGCCTTGCCGCGATGGCGGTCGACGCGCGCTCGCAGGCGCGGGAAGCCTATCAACGCTATCGTTCGAGCTACGACATCGCGGCGCGCTATCGCAACGAAGTGCTGCCGCTGCGCAAGATCATCTCCGACGAGATGCTGCTTCGCTACAACGCCATGATGGTCGACGTGTTCGGATTGCTCACCGAGGCACGCGCGCGCGTCGCTTCGACGACGAGCGGGGTCGAGGCGGAGCGCGATTTCTGGCTGGCCGCCGTCGATCTCGATGCCGCGATAGAGGGCGGCGGCGCGGACGCGGCGCCCGAAAGTTCATCCATGGCCGGCGTGCCTGGCGGCGCGGACGGCCACTGAGGAGGAGATGCAGCCATGTATTCGCGCAGAGGCTTTATGGGGTCCGCCGCGGTGCTGGCGGGCGCCGGCGTCATCAGTGGGCGCAGCCGGGCTGCGGCCATTCCGGAGGCGGCGAGCGCAAGCTCGGCCGTCACCCAGCCGCCGCTGCCGGCCGCCAGCGGACAGAACTACCAGCCGGTGGTGACGCTCAACGGCTGGACGCTGCCATGGCGCATGAACGGCGATTGGAAGGAGTTCCACCTCGTCGCCGAGCCGGTCATGCGCGAGATGGCACCCGGCATGCAGGCGCATCTGTGGGGCTACAACGGCCAGTCGCCGGGCCCGA
The DNA here is from genome assembly GCA_036522235.1 of Xanthobacteraceae bacterium. GTDB lineage: Bacteria > Pseudomonadota > Alphaproteobacteria > Rhizobiales > Xanthobacteraceae > VAZQ01. The sequence goes on along the minus strand of DATDGG010000194.1, from coordinate 829 downwards.
CCATCGAGGCGGTCGAGGGCGACAAGGTGCGCATTTTTGTCACCAACAAGCTTGCCGAGCACACCACGGTGCATTGGCACGGCATGTCGGTGCCCAACGGCATGGACGGAGTCGGCGGCTTGACGCAGCCCCACATCGAGCCCGGCAAGACCTTCGTCTACGAGTTCGTGCTCAAGCGCAGTGGCACCTTCATGTACCACCCGCATGCCGACGAGATGGTGCAGATGGCGATGGGCATGATGGGCACCTTCATCGTGCATCCGCGTGATCCGCAGCTTCACCGCGTCGATCGCGACTTCGTGTTCATCATGAGCTCCTACGACATCGACCCGGGCGGCTCGCTGCCCAAGGTCATGACCATGACCGATTTCGACCTGTGGGCGTGGAACAGCCGGGTGTTTCCGGGCATCGATCCGCTGCCGGTGCGGCGCGGCGACCGCGTGCGCGTGCGGATCGGCAATCTCACCATGACCAATCATCCGATCCACCTGCACGGCTATTCTTTCGAGGTAACCTGCACCGACGGGGGCTGGATGCCGCAGAGCGCGCGCCTCCCGGAGGTGACGACGGACGTGCCGGTCGGCGCCATGCGGGCGTTCGAGTTCGTGGCGGATGAACCGGGCGATTGGGCCATCCATTGCCACAAGTCGCACCACACCATGAATGCGATGGGTCACGACGTGCGGACGATGCTCGGCGCGCGCGAGCGCGACCTGCGCAAGTCGGTCACCAAGGCCGTGCCCGACTACATGGGCATGGGCAGCGCCGGCATGGCCGAGATGGGCCGCATGCAGATGGCGCTGCCCGAGAACACGTTGCCGATGATGAC
>DATDGG010000193.1:0-2843 GCA_036522235.1 Xanthobacteraceae bacterium | reverse complement strand
GACCGTCGTGCTGCCGCTCACCATGCCGGCGGTCCTGGCCACCTGGATCTACGTGTTCATGAACGCGATCCGCGACCTGTCCACCGCGGTGCTGCTGTCGGGCGCCAACAACGCCATCGCGTCGGTGGTGATCCTCGATCTGTGGAACAACGGCGAGGTGCCGCAGCTCGCCGCGCTCAGCATCTTGCTGGTGGCCGGCGTGACCGTGCTGGGCGTGATCTTCATGCAGCTCGCCACGCGGCACAATTACCGGATATGAAGATTCTTACCGCGCACCATTCGATGGTTCCGACGTAGGGGCGGCCGTTGTGGCCGCCCTCTCTCTTCACCGTGGGCGCCCACAAGGAGCGCCCCTACTCATAATACGCCGGCGCGTATTTGCGCAGCGGCACCTCGCTGGTCTCGTGACCGATCCAGAGCTGCGCATTGTTTTCCTTCAGAACGGCCGCCATGCGATCGAGCGAGGCGAGCGACTCCACCATGCTGAAATTGCGCTCGGGCACGCGGTGGCTGTCCCAGTTGGCTTTGGTGTGGACCGCGTCGCCCGAGAGCAGCAGCGCGCCGGTCTTCGGCAGCCTGACCAGCAGGCACTGATGCCCCGGCGAATGCCCGGGCGTTGAGATCAGCACCACGCTGCCGTCGCCGAACAGATCGCGATCGCCTTCCGCCTTGATGGCCGGCTGCTCCGGCTTGAAGCGCGGGCCGCCGAACGGCTGCGCCCAGTCGTATTCGGCCTTCTGCACCACCAGCGTGGCCTGCGGGAACAGGTTGAGATTGCCGACATGGTCGGGATGCGAATGCGAGAGCGCGAGATAGCGGATATCGGACGGCTTGAGACCAAGCTCGGCGAGCTGGCTCGCCAGCGTCTTCTTGCTGGTCCACAAGCCGGCATTGCTTTTCATGCCGTCCGGCATGCCGACCAGGCTGTCGGGCAGGCCGGTGTCCCACAAGAGCCAATCCGCTCCGTGCTTGATCAGATAGCAGCTGACCGAGAGCGCGCCCGGGCCGCTCGCGCCGGGCGTGAAGCTCGACGCGTCATTGAGCGCGATATCGCCGCAATAGAGCACGTAGAGCCGCTCGATGCCGGGCGCGGCGGGTGGCGGCGAAGCAGGCTGAGCGGCGCCCGTTTGGGCGGCGAAGGCGAGAAAGGCCGCCATCGCGGCCGCAGCCAGGGACATTTTCGACATGACGGTCCTCCCGGTGCCTTGCTCTCGATCTTTAAGCAAACCCGATGTTGGCATGATCGGTCAGCCGCGGAGTACGCTACGCAAGTCAGCCGGCGAACTGCCGAACCGCCAACACCGCATTGAGACCGCCGAACGCGAAGGAGTTCGACAGCGCCGCGCGGATCGGCCGGCGGCGCGCCGCGTTCGGCGTGTAATCGAGATCGCAGGCCGGATCGGGACCGAGATAGTTCATGGTCGGCGGAACGATGCCGTCGCGGATCGCCATGAAGGTTGCGGTGAGCTCGAGCGCGCCGGCGGCTCCGAGCGCATGCCCGATCATCGATTTCGTGGACGACAGCGCAAGCTCGCGGGCGCCGTCGCCGAAAACGGCGTGAACGGCGGCAGTCTCGAGCTTGTCGTTGATCGTGGTCCCGGTCCCGTGCGCATTGATGTAATCGATTGCATCGGGCGCGAGCGCCCCATCGGCGAGCGCCATGCGCATGGCGCGGGCCATTCCGTCGGCCTGGGGCGAGGTCAGGTCGCCGGCGTCCGCGCCCATGCCGAAGCCGGCGATCTCGGCCAGGATTTCGGCGCCGCGCGCCTGCGCATGGTCCAAGGCTTCCAGCACCACGATGGCGGCGCCTTCGCCGATGACCATGCCGGTCCGCTCGCGCGAGAACGGACGGCAGGTGTCGGTCGCCAGAATGCGCATGGCTTCCCAGCCCCTGGTGACCCCCGCAGTGATGCAGGCATCGGTGCCGCCGGCGAGCGCGCAGGTCACGGCGCCGCTGCGGATCATCTGGAAGGCTTGGCCGATGGCGTGGGTGGAGGAAGCGCACGCGCTCGAAACCGCGAAAGTCGGCCCCTTGAGGCCGAGCGTCATGGAAACTTGACTGGGCGCGGCGCTGATCATCGTCTTCGGGATGGTCATCGGCGGAATTCGGGGGACGTCCTCGGTATAGAAGCGCCGCAAGCTTTCCTCGGCGGTTCCCTGGCCGCCCGCGGCCGTCCCGACAATAACGGCGGTCCGCTCGCCCGTTTCGCCTCCCGATGAAAGCCCCGATTGCGCGAAAGCCTGGCGCGCCGCCACCACGGCGAATTGCGACACCCGATCGAGCCAGGAAAGCGCCCGGGCGTCGAAATGATCGGACGCGACGAAATCCGTCACTTCCGCCACGATCTTGGTCTTGTTCTTGCCGGTCTCGGTGAATGTCGGAGGGCCGAATCCTGATCGGCCCGCGACCAGCGCCGCCCAATAGGCGGACAGCGACGAGCCGACCGGCGAGACCACGCCCAGCCCGGTCACGACGACTCTATTCACCGGGCGCCCGCTTTTTCGGCTTTTTCCGCGATCAGCCGTTCGATGGCTTGAACCAGATCGCCGACCGTATCGAATTCGAGCTTGGTATTGGCGTTGAAGGGAATCTCGACACCGAACCGCTGCTCGAGATCGAAGGCGATTTCCAGCACGTCGAGCGACTCCAAGCCGAGCGAATCGAGCGTATCCGACAATCGAACGCTGCGGTCGACGCTTCGCATTCTGGCAGCAATGACCTCGCTGACTAAGCTCGTAACGTCGGCCATCGATCGTCAGCCTTCCGAAGGTCTCCCCGGCGCGGGCGAGCTAGCCGGGCCGTCCTGCTCCAGGGATTCGATGCGCTTCTTCAGCTCGCCGAC